>CACAGG010000017.1 GCA_902531985.1 uncultured marine group III euryarchaeote | reverse complement strand
AGCTAAAACTAGCATTCATTTAGCTTGCTCAGACGAAGTAAAAGACATTACTGGAAGATTCTTTGCTAATTGTCAAGTGAAGAAAGGATCAAGTAAAGCCAAAAATGATGAACATAATCGAAAACTATGGGATATTTCAGAAGATTATGTTAAAAAATTTGTATAGGCTCTAGTTGCTAAATTTTATAACTCTACTTTTCCAAAGCTGGTTGTGGAAATTGTAGACCGGTCAATACATCTCGATCTTGGTAATGTAAGATATTCAATTACAGGGGAATCTTCTAACTTAATTGTGCTAATGCACGGATTAACAACTTCAAAAGATATTTTTGATGAACTAACTGAAAAATTAGTAAATGAAGGATTTCAAGTATTAGCATTCGATTTTTACGGGCGGGGTGAATCTGATCATATTCAACCTGTAGAATCTGAGCTTATTTATGCCGAACAAGCAGTTGAACTAATTGAAAATTTCATCCCTTATGGCAAAAAGAGAAAAATGCATATCTTAGGATATTCGGCTGGTGGAGCTATTGCTTCAAGAGTTGCAGCTATAATGGGCCAATACGCTTCTTCTCTAACCTTAATCGCATCCTCAGGAATACCTAGCGTCCCAAAATCTGAAATCCTAATTAAAACATTAGAAAATATTTACAGAAATGATGAAATTAATGAAAAAATGATTGATGAAGTAAAAAAATTAATGTTTGAAGAAATTGAATTAATAGATAATAAAAACATGAGAAGTAAGCTTCAAAATGTAATGAATGATGATAATTTTCTAAATCACGATACAATACAAACTATTCGAGCGCATATTAACGCTACTGGAGGATACGTAGGTGAACATTCGATAAACGAAGTCTTTCAAGAAATCAACGAACAAAAAATCCCTACACTAATAATGACTGGATTAAATGATAATTGGATTAATCCAGAATGTGGAAGAGAAATTAAAAAAATAATAGAATCTGCACAATTATTAGAATATGAAGGAGTATCACATTGGGCTTTTTTAGAAAAACCAGATATGTACTTTAAAGATATTAAAAAATTCTTGGACACTACGGAGTAACTTTTAAAACCGTAACAGGGAAATTACTATTATGGATACAAAGGCTTTGATTGCTATATTGCTAGTTGCTGGATTTGTAGGAAGCTTTTCTGTTAACGAATATTTGATTAACGATGACGGTGAAGATGTGTTTTCAGGAGACACTTCTAATGCAACTGATGAACAAATAGAAGTCGGAAGTGAAGCTCCGGATTTTACTTTAACAGATACTGCTGGAAATCAATTCAATCTTTCTGACTATGAAGGTGAAAAAGTATTAGTTCTTGAGTTTATGAACACAAGATGTGGAACTTGTAAAAACTTTGAAAAAAATACAATGAAAAGTTACTGTAACGATTCAATGCCTGAAGATGTAGAAGTTATTTCTGTGACTCAAACAAGTAACGCCGACGAAAGTGAATTATCTGAAAGAAGTGATGAAATGGGTTGGAGATTTATGAAAGGTAGTAGTGAGATGACTGATGCTTTTGATGCAAATAGAAGCCCTACTATCGTAATAATTGATAAAGAAGGAATGATTACTTTCACAAATAGCGGTTCAATGTCCGAATCTGAATTGGAAGAAAATATCAATTCTGCACTTGAATGAGTATTTGGTTCAATAATTATACCGTAGAAGATATTATTACCAAAGATACTATGGTTGAACACCTCGGCATAGAGGTTACTCAACTTGGTGATGATTTTGTTGTCGGTACAATGCCCGTTGATAAAAGAACAAAACAACCTTTTGGAATATTGCACGGAGGAGCGTCTGTTGCTCTTGCTGAAACATTAGCTAGTTATGCTGGATTTCTAACTATTGATCCTGAAAAATACCACATAGTTGGTATTGAAATTAATGCAAATCATCTAAAGATGGCAAAAAAAGGATTTGTAACTGGGAAATGTAGTCCCATCAAAAGAGGGCGTTCTACACAGGTTTGGCAAACTAAAATTACAAATGAAGATGATGAACTTATTTGTATTAGTAGAATTACTTTGATGGTACTAGAAAAATAGGCTAAAACTGCATTATCAACATTAATGAAACGTACCCTGTAAACATAAGGAAAGGGGTATCCCAGGTGTGTGGTGAGTATGCTTCTGTTAAAGTCATAGCCAAGGGAACGATTAACATAGAAAGAATAAATTGTGTTATAGTAAAATAATCAAAATGCATTGCGACGACAACGAATCCTGTAATCAGAACACAAGCACTTCCTTCTAGTGTTCTTACATATTCCTTATTTGTGAATAGTGCTTTAGTTGTGTATTCATTTTTTCCAAATCTAACTCCAACTGGTTCAGCCAAGCCATCACCTATTGCATTTATTAGAATAGGAATTACAACTAATGATTCTAGACCCCATTGGCCAAATAGCCATACCATAGGCAGCATTACTGCAAAACCTGCTGCAAATTGTGTCCAGAGCCAAGTTAGAGTGTGAGGTCTATCTTCGGGTCTATCGAATCCTTCATACATTAATTGAATTGGAGGTATTCTAGTGCGAATTGGTTCATAAAAACCCAATAAAGATACTGTCGTTATTATTGCACTTATTGCTAAATATATGAAATCTGTAAAAGTTTCTGAATTAAATTGCTGATCAATAAAAACAGGTAAGAAAAAAATTGCGAAATGATTGATTTTTCTAGTGTAATTAACTTTGACGCCGAAATATCTTACAAGTGCACCAGTGGATAACATTACGGCAGAAAGCGCGAATCCCTTTGCAATTGTAGACTGGATCTCTGGGGTGAATTCCATGATATGAGTGGTGGACCGGGCGAGATTTGAACTCGCGCCCTCCTCCATGCCAAGGAGGCGATCTTCCAGACTGATCTACCGGCCCGCTACTTTGTCATTTTAATGGGGCTTTAATAGAATTATAGTTTAGATTTCCCATCTCTTAACCATTCCTAAGCATATTGCCAAGATTGGACCTATCCCTATTGCAAACATGATTGTTCCTAAACCAAATGTTCCTCCCAAAAAAGTACCTATGCTTAATACCAAAATTTCAATTCCTGCTCGGACACGTCCAATTGGCCAATTTGTCCTTTTTTGAATGCCAGTCATCCACCCGTCTCGAGGGCCTGGGCCTAAATTTGCAGTAAGATAAAATGCGCTACCTATTGCTACAAAAATAATTCCTGTTAGCGCTTGAATTATCTGTGGAAAAAGAATTGACTGCTGAGGAATAAAAGGAGTCATCACATCTATCGAAATTGAAATTAAAATAATATTTGAAATTGTTCCGATGCCTGGAATTTCTCGAATAGGTATCCAAAATAAAAGAACCAAAACTCCTACAATAAATGTGGACAAACCAACCGTAAAATTTGATTGTTCAGAAATTCCTTGAGCAAGAACTGTCCATGGGCTTACTCCTATTCCTGAACCGATCAAGATTGCCTCACCTGTTCCAAAAATCCATAATCCCAAAAATAAAGCGAATAAAGTAAAAAATTTGGGTTTGAAATTTAGAGGCCTATCAGAACTCCAAATTGTCTTTGGTACTTTATGAGCTGGTCGAAATAGCTGCAGTATATCCTGTTTGCTCAATTATCTTAACCACTTCTTCTGCACTAATTTGGCCGTTTGTAACGACTGTACCTGCATTATTTTCATGAGATATGTCTGCAGATTCAACATTTAAATTTAATTCAAGGACGTTCTTGACTCTCCCTGAACATCCACCACAAGTCATCCCTTCGATTTGAATTTTTAGTGTTTCAGTCATAATATTCCAAAGCAAGGAAGATTAAGAAATCATGCCCTATGTGGTTTCCAAGATTTTAGTGTTAAAGAATTAAAGACGACACTGACGCTTGATAATGCCATTGCTCCGGCTGCGAATGCTGGAGGTAAAAGCCATCCTGTCGATGTAATCAAGGCACCCATTGCCAAAGGTATTCCTACTAAATTATAAACAAAAGCCCATCCTAAATTTCCTCGAATTTTACGCATTGTAGCTCTACCTAATTCTAGTGTAGATACTACATCTAGCAGGTCATCGCGAAGAAGAACAATATCTGCTGCCTCAAGCGCTATATCGCTACCTGCACCCATAGCTATTCCTACATCTGCTATGGCTAATGCTGCCGCATCATTAACGCCATCACCAATCATTGCTACTGTGGATCCTTCTTGTTGTAATTTTTTAACAAAAGCTGCTTTTTCATCAGGTTTAGACTCTGCCTCAAATCTTGTAATCCCTACTTCTTTCGAAATAGTTGAAGCAGTTTCAATCCTATCTCCTGTTAACATAATTACTTCAAGCCCCAGGTTTTTTGCCTTTGAAATTGCTAAATTTGTGGTTTCTCTTAATCTATCTTCCATTTCAATCCAACCGATTAATTTTTGATCTTTGGATACGAAAACAACTGTAGTTCCATTTGTCAAAATCTCTTTTAAATCTTGGATTGTATCTGAAACAATTACTCCCTTTCTTTCCATAAGGGCTTGATTTCCTACTGCATACTCTTTGCCATCAAGATAACCAAGCAATCCCATCCCTCCTATATTTTCTACCTTATCAAAAATAATGAGCTGTTCACTATCTTTTGAATATGCTTTAGAAATTGCTCCAGCAATCGGATGTGTAGAACCTGTCTCAAGAGATGCTGCGATCATCAATGGATTGTCGGCTTCGGCATTAACTATCTTAACATTTGTTACAGATGGTTTACCTATTGTGAGTGTCCCTGTTTTATCTAAAATAAGCGTATTTGTTTTGTACGATTTTTGTAACGCATCTATTCCTTTGATTAGAAGGCCATATTGAGCCCCAACACCAGTACCAACCATAAGGGCTGTTGGTGTGGCTAAACCTAAAGCACACGGACATGCGATTACCAAAGTTGACACCAAAACCATAATGGCAAGTTCTGTTGAATTATAATCGCCATAACCTTCAGAAAAAAACATCCAACTTAATGAAGCTAAAATTGCACAGATAACTACTGCCGGAACAAAAATTGCTGAAATTCTATCAACTAATCTTTGGATTGGAGCTTTGCCCATCTGAGCCTCATCTACAAGGGCGATAACATTTGCTAAAATTGTATCGTCATGATATTTTGTTGACTTTATGTGTAATGCCGAATCTAAAACTATTGTGCCTCCCATAACTGATTCATTTTCTTTAATAGATAATGGAGCCGATTCTCCTGTCATCATTGATGTATCGACCAATGCTGAACCTTTTACAACTACGCCATCTAGAGGTACTGTTTGGCCTACCTTAACTAACATTTCAGTCCCTTCTGTTATTTCTTCAACCGGCATTTCAGAAATTGAACCGTCATCATTTACAACTAATCCTGTTTTAGGTTTTAGATCCATTAATGAGAATACCGCGTCTGTAGCTCTTAACTTGGCCTTAGCCTCTAACCAATTACCTAGTAAAATAAAGGAAATTATGAAAGCTGCACCATCAAAATAAACATGTTGTGTTGATGAAAAAATAGAAGGTAAAAACTCTAGAAGCGGTGCAAAAACTACGAGTGAGGACCAAATCATAGCTGTCGTAGTTCCTATGTGAACTAAAACATCCATGTTTGCTCTTCCAGCCAGGAGGGTTTTCCAAGCACCTATGTGGAACTGTCTTCCTGCGAAAATATATACTACTGAAGATAAAATAAAGGCTATGAATAATCGTAAATCAATATCAAAAATTTGACCAAGGTCTCCTACAAACATTGTTAATAAAAACGTAGGAATAGTCAGAAATAGCGATACGATTACTTGTGTACCCATTTTTTTTGTATGGTTTATAGATTCCTCTCTATATTTTTTAGGATCAATATATTCTTCAGAGCCAAAACCGCCGTTTCTAATAGCTGTCTTAACAATCTCCAAATCTGGATTGGCGCCCTTTGCCCATCTTATTGTAGCTTTCTCAAGTGGAAGATTAACTCTTACTGAGTCTATGCTGTCTATATTGCTAACAATAGACTCGACTGATGTAACGCATGATGCACAGGTCATTCCCGTTACTCGTATTGTCAAGTCTTCCATACTTTATTTTAGACATGAATTGAAATAAAGGTTTGTTTGTGGAGGTTTGTTGTTTGAAATCAGTAAGCGTGATGGACTTGCAAGACTTGGTAAAGTTAAAACTAAGCACGGTATCTTGGATACGCCTACACTATTACCAGTAGTTAATCCAAAAATCCTAACTCTTTCAATGGATGAATTGAAAGAATGTGGCGCTCAAGGACTCATTACAAACAGCTATATTATTTACAAAAATATAGAATTAAAAGAGGTTGCTGAAGAAAAAGGTGTTCACGGATTATTAAATTGGAATGGCCCGATTATGACAGATAGTGGAACATTTCAATCGCATGTTTATGGTGAAATTGATATGCAACCTGATGAAATTTTGAACTTTCAAAAGAACATTGGTGTTGATATTGGAACTGTTTTAGATGTCTTTTGTGAACCTGAAACTCGCTTCGAAGAAGCTAAGAAAGAACTAGATGAAACTCAAAAAAGAATTGAAGAATCTGACAAAAATAAAGGTTCTATTTTTCTTGCTGCACCTATACAAGGCGGCAGACATCTGGATCTTAGGCTGAAAGCTGCTAAAATGGCCTCGAAAACAGGTGCCGATGTTTTTCCGATTGGGGGAGTAGTCCCGTTAATGGAAAAAAATAATTTTGAAAAGTTAGCCGAAGTAATCATTGCCTCAAAAAAAGGTCTTGATATTTCAAAACCTGTTCATCTATTTGGTTGTGGGCATCCTATGCTTTTTGCTTTGGCCTCTTTCTTAGGCTGTGATTTATTTGACAGTGCGAGTTATGCTAAATTTGCATCTCGTGATAGTTTAATGTTTACATGGGGTACAAAGAATTTAGATGAACTAGAAGAAATGCCTGGTGAATTCTCTGCTGCAACGGGGCTCACTGTTAAAGAATTGAAAGAAATGAAAAAAGAATCCCGCCAAAAGATTATTGCTAAACATAATTTGATTGTCTCTTTCGCCGAAATCCGGAGAGTCAAACAAGCAATACATGATGGTTTATTATGGGAATTAGTAGAAAATCGACTAAGAAACTCGCCTGCCCTAATGAAAGTTTTTGCCATTTTAAAAAGAGAAATGGATTGGATTCGCAAGTTTGAACCAGCTTATAGATATAAAACCCCAATGAAAACGGGTAATGAGTCTGACTGGAGACCTATCTTTTCTAAGCTTACAAATTCTTTCAAATCTGGAGATATGGTACATCCTTATTTCGGAAAAGTTCCCAGTCATCTCTCTGAAACTTATCCGTTTCATCCTGGTTTGTTACAAAATGATATCGAGGGTTGGAAAATGCAAGATTGGAATCTGGAGCGCGTCCGAACCATTTTAGATTATCAATTTGGAAAAGGAAATGGAAAAAATCTTACCGCCGGTAAAGCTGAATTGATAATAAGTAGAAAAACAAAAAGATTGAGGAATTTGCTTTTAGATGACGAACACGTCGCTTCTCTTTCACATAGAAGAGGGATGTTCATACTACAAAAAAGAGGGGCGGAGCTAATACACCGCTCATCAAAATTTCCACAATTTCGTGTTGTTGTAAATTCTGAAACTGCTGAATTTAACAAAAAAGGGAAAAGTGTTTTTTGTAAATTTATTGAAGACATTGATTCTCAACTGAAATGCATGGATGAGTGCATTATTGTAACGCCTAATGACGAGTTGGTAGCCTTTGGAAAATTAATTATTTCACCTAAAGAATTAGAACTTGGACAGCAGGGGATGGCGGTACGAGTTCGTAGTGGAATTGAAACTTCTTAGAATCGTAAGTTCTTTAATCAAACTCCTATCTATTGAATTATGCACAGCAAAGGATTAGCTTCAGCGTTCATGGCATTTTTGCTTTTGAGCACAGGATTTGCTAATTTAGCAGCTGAACAAGAAATTCCAATTTATGAGGCTAATTGGTGGGATAATTATTCTCGAGATAAAGACCATAATGGAATTTCAGACGTATTAGTTTGGAAGTTGGCTCAAGGTGATCGGTTCTTCAATCCCGGAGAAGCCAGAGTTTTCATAAGATATGATCATCAACCAACTAATTATGATGTTCAACAATTAGAAAATGCTGGGGTTGAAGTTACATATCGTGCCAAGTACATAGATTTGCTTGCCACCACAATGCCAAGAAATTTGATCTCAGAAATTTCTACATGGGAAGGTGTCGTGATGCTGGATGATATTGGTAAAGCTGAACCTCACATGGCTACTGCTGTACCTCTCATGGGGGTCGATCAAGTTTGGCAAAATCATGGTATTTACGGAGAAGGGATTTCTATTGCTATTGTTGATACTGGAGTAGATAATTCTCATGATGGTCTTGATGATTTCGACGACAACCAACTCACAAATGATTTGAAGGTTGCCGCTTATTATAATGCTGAACAAGATTCGATTATTTGTTCTGAAAATGGCCTTAGTGGAACTTTACCTTGTTATCCTGGACAATCGCTCGATAGTGGAAATCATGGAACACACGTAGCAGGAATAGCTGCAGGTACGGGGGCAGGTGAACCTGCTGACGATGGAACTCCCCATATTGGTGTAGCTCCAAAGGCTCATTTAGTAAATGTACTTTCATGCTGTGATGGAGACATTGAAGATATTATTAGAGGGATGGAATGGACTATTGAATATCAAAACTTAGTCCAACCTAATATTCGCGTCCTGACTTCAAGTCTCGGAGAACAACAAATTGAATTCCATATAGATAATGATGGTTATTCAGCTTGGAGTCAAGTAGCTGACGCTGCTGTCGAGTCCGGACTTGTAGTTACTTTAAGCGCAGGAAATGAATTTGGCGCAATTACTGTTGCAGGTTGCAACACTATTGATTCTCCTGGAGATTCAAGATTGCCTATAACGGTTGGATCTCTTGAAAATACTGCAAGTCTTGATTTAGCATTTTATAGTTCTAGAGGCTATACGTCAGATGGGCGAGTCAAACCTGATGTTGCTACTATCGGCAGTGATATTTGGGCACCTAATGAAGGAACCCTAACAGGATATACTCCCAAAAGCGGAACTAGTATGGCCACGCCCTTAATGGCTGGAATAGTGGCCCTTACTTTGGAGGCAAATCCAGATCTAACGCCAGCAGAAGTAAAGGAAACCTTGATTGCAGGATATGCGATTGAAAGGGAGATTTTAAATGATGGATTTCCTGCTAATGCTAATAATTGTTCAGCTTTAGAAACTAGACCTGATAATGAATATGGATACGGGCAGGCCGATCCATTAGTATTTGTCGAGATTGCTGGTAAAATTGATCCCGAAGTTTCTGTAAATTGGAGTTTAGGTTACGAAATGGAAGAAATTAATGGAACTATGGTTCCAGTCAAGCCTAAGTTATACAATAATGATGTACTGGAAGGAACTGCAGTTACTATGAACAAGCCTACCACTGGTGGTGGCGTCCAAATTAAATTCGGAGCAAGTGAATGGTATACTGCAACCGATACTTCTTCACAAAAGAATTGGGCAACATGGGAACTTAAAGTTCCTGGTGACTTGGAAATTGAAAGTAATCAAACCATGACTCTGTCAGCTAGATTAGTACTGGAAGGGGGAGAATCAATGTCTGCAGTTAATAGTTTTTCAGTTGTTTATTTGGATGAAACCCGCCCCACTAGTTTACTTATTGAAGGATTAACTGACTTAAGTGGAATGATATTCTTGCCAATCGCATTATTGGCAGCAGTAGCTATGGGATATATTTTTACGCAACCAAGGCGATCTAAAAGTAATTTAGAAGTTGAAGAATCTGGAGGAGATGAATTTGTATGGGATGATGATATTGTCGCGGCAGGACAAAGCAATCTAATGACTACTATGTTTAGAGGAATGAGTGCAAAAGCACTTACTTTATGTGCTCTTTATACTGCTCAAGGAATTCCTTCTGGATTTATTTCCTATACTTTGATAGCATACTTAGCTCAACAAGGTTTTTCTGCTGCTGAAATTGGAAATATGTTGTTCTGGGTTTACTTACCTTGGGTTTTCAAGTTCCTGTGGGGCCCTTTTGTCGATAATTATCACTATTTACCAATGGGTCGTCGTAGACCGTGGATCTTAGGAGCTCAGGCTGGAATGGTAATTACTGTTGTTATCATTGCACTAGTACCCGGCATTGAAGCTAAAATTGGGCTGTTAACTGGACTATTATTCTTTCACAACTGTTTTGCATCATTGCAAGATGTTGCTGTTGATGGGCTGGCTGTAGATGTGCTAAGCCCTGAAGAGTTTGGTAAAATTAATGGTTTCATGTTTGGAGCTAAACGTTTTGGTACTATGGTCGGAGGTGCTGGTATTGGATATTTCATCGGATCTCTGGGAATTGCCGGCGGATTATTCCTAACAGTTCCAATGCTTCTACTAATTATGTGTCTTCCTGCTTTTATTAGAGAAAGACCTGGAGAAAAACTATTCCCCTGGTCTGAAGGAAAAGCCGTCATAAAATCTTCCGAAGAACCTAAAGAAACTAAAGCTGCTAAGAAAACTATACCTGTCGAACCAACTAATTGGGATATGGGTAGCCATACTACGCAATCTTTGAGTGTTGATGTTGGGCTTTTAGTTGCTCTTTATTTGTTTTTATTACTTACAGTTGGAGATTTCGCAGGTGGCCTTTTCTGCTTTATTCTGACTCTAATTTCAGGCATAGTTTACTTTATTTTATTGAGAGGGAACACTGTAGGACAACAAGCATTTGACTTAGCTCCTCAAAAAAGTGATATCGTCAAAGCTCTTTCTCTAAGAGCTCCATTAATTGGAATGTTATTGGCCATGCTCACATACTTCTGGGAATTTTTGATTCCTGTCTTGAATGTACTTTTCATCCAACAATTAGGCTGGAGTGATGCCGAATATATTGCAGTAACTGGGGGCTGGGCTGTTACGGCAGGAATTGCTGGAACTATCATTGGAGGGTTAATTGCTGATAAATTTGGAGCAAGACGTGTCGCTAGTTTATTCGCTATTTTGACTGGACTATCAATATTTACTATTGCATTAGCTGAAGATTTATGGGAAAACAGAGGAGTAATGACTTGGCTTATTGTCATATATCCTTTCTTTGGAGCTGCAATGGGTATTTCTCTAATTTCACTATTTATGAATGTTACCTGGCCAAAAGTAGGAGCCACACAATTTACTCTCTACATGGCATTACTTAATTTTGGAGCTTTATTTGGACTTAAGATGGCAGGATATTTTGAAGAAAACTTCACATATACTACAACTATTATGATTGGTGGGACATGCCAGCTTTTGATTGCTTTTGTTTTACCATTTATTGATCCAGGTCAAACTAGAAGAGAATTAGGTAACGAATTTTAGGCGATAAGCCTTAAGAACAGCTCTTTCTGGAAGCTTGCTCCGGAGACGGGGCAGGATAAGAGAAATGAGCAATAATATCTATGTTGGAAACTTGCCATGGTCTTACAGAGACGACAAATTGAAAGAACTGTTTGCAGAGTATGGTGAAGTATCAGATGCGAAGGTAATAGTAGATCGCATGAGCGGCAGAAGTCGCGGATTTGGATTTGTCGAAATGGCAAGTGGAGATGAGGCAGCAGCAGCAATTGAAGCCCTGAATGGCTACGATGCTGAGGGCCGTGAATTAAAGGTGAACGAGGCCAAACCTCGAGATGGTTGAATTAATAGAAAACGACGAACATTTTATTCTGATTTCACTGTTAGTCACAGTGTGTATGCAAATGAGCTTCTTTGCTGTAGCGTATACGCTGCAAATTGATAAAGTAACTGATTTTGCAGGTACTTCTAACTTCTTAGTTTTAGCTGCATTTACTCTGTGGCTAAGCGAAGATTTTTCATTTCCTAAAATATTAGGATCGCTAATGGTAGTCATATGGTCCTTAAGATTGGGAATATACTTAACTTACAGGATAATGATTTGGGGTGAAGATAATCGCTTTGACGAACTTAGAACTAAATTTTGGAGTTTTCTAGGATTTTGGGTTTATCAAATCTTATGGGTATTTCTAACCTCACTGCCCCTAATCTATTTCAATAGTTTGGAGGCGCCTACTGAAATAACAAATTTGGCCACAATAGGTCTAGTTATGTTTACTATTGGTTTCATCATAGAAGCTTGGGCAGATTACACTAAATTTAATCATAAGTTACATGGTAAAAAATGGTGCACTGACGGGCTTTGGAAATATAGTCGGCATCCGAATTACTTTGGTAATATACTGTTGTGGTTCGGTATTTTTATCTTCTGTTTCGCATACGATGCCCCTCTGTGGACAATTACTGGGCCTCTATGGACTACTTTTCTACTAGTATTTGTTAGTGGTTTGCCATTTTTAGAAGCTTCAGCTGATAAAAAATACGAAGAAGATTCTGATTATCTGAAATATAAATCTGAAACTTCCATTTTAATTCCTTGGTTCAAATAAGGCTCCGAAGCGTTCTTTTAGCAGATTCTAGAATGTAAAACACAGTCTATGATTATTGAACAAATACCTATCGGACCAATGGCCAATTTTGGTTATATTCTTGGCTGTGAAGAAACAAGAATCGCTGCATTGATTGATCCTGCTTTTGAACCTGAAAAATTAATTGCAAGGGCAAAGGAACTTGATTTAGATGTTGAATGGATTTTGAACACTCACGGCCATTTTGATCATATAAACGGAAATGAAGTTGCGGTTGAGATGACTGGTGCAAAAATTATAGCATATAATGGAGCCACATTTCATGCTGATCGAAAAGTAGAACATGGTGATAAGATAAGAGTTGGAAACTTACATATCGATATTTTGTTTACACCTGGCCATTGTCCTGATGAAATTTGCTTTTTTGTAAATGGGCAAGTAATTTTTACAGGTGACGTTTTGTTTGTAGGTGAATGCGGTCGAACTGATTTACCGGGTAGCAATATAGAAGATATGTACATTTCATTGTTCCAAACTTTAGGATCTATTCCGGATGATGTGGACATGTTTCCTGGGCATGATTATGGAAGTAGTCCCATGTCTACAATGGGTTTCGAACGTGCAAACAATTATGTTTTGAAGCCCCGTTCTTTAAGTGAATTTATTGCCTTTATGGAGGAACCTTAGAAATGCATAATTTTTTCCCTGGATTAGTTGTCGGAGCTATTATTCTCCAAGTTGCAATAATTGCTCCTTCTATGTTCAGAACTCTAGATCTTAAAAATTTCGGAACGGCAATAAGAGCTATATGGCCAAAATTTTTTGCAATGATTGTTATACTTGGTGTTTTATCGAGTATTGTTATCTATCTACACGATGATATTTCATTATATCCTCTCATTGTTTCAATTGTAACTGTTATTTTAGCTGCAATTTGTTATATTATTATTCCTGCTACAAACAGAGCTACTGATGAGGGTGATCAGAAAACGTTCAAAATATTGCATCGAATTAGTGTAGGATTTACAATAATTATACTAATCTTAAATATAGCATTTCCATTTTTACCTTAACATGCCTGAAGAAGATACGCTTTGCGAAGAATGTAATCAGAAATCATGGGAAATAGAATCTCTTGGAAAGAAACTTTGTCATGATTGCTACGGCACGACTTATCGTCAAGCACACGAAAGTTGGTAAAAGTTAATCTAATAATAAAGAATTTTATCTTTTAGAATTAACATGAACTGCAAACATACAACAACTTGTTATCTTTTGTTACTGTTTCGACTGACCATTCTTTTTCTTGGCATTTTTCGCAAGCATCTGATGCTGTCATAATACTTTTCCGATTTACGGGTATATAAATATTAATTAATAGTGGGTAACCGGAAAACACACGTCGTCGAAAAGAGTTCTGGCGCCAGGGGAGAGATTTGAACTCCCGAGGGATTGCTCCCAGTGGTTTTCGAGACCACCGCAATACCGGGCTATGCGACCCTGGCTACTGTTCTATCCAGATGAGTTAGGTCTTAATATTCACGGTAAGTATTATTCTCCCTTTGTAATTAGAGTAATATGGAATGGCAAGTAACGATTGATGATGATGTTCAAATTATAGATCTGCCTGAAGGAGCCACTGCTTCTAAGCTTGTAGGACGTTTGAAATTACACCCCGATAGTCTATTAGTTGTAACAGATGAAGAAAAAATGATTCCCATTCCTCTGGTTTCAAAGTTACCAAATAAGCCAATACGAATCATTCTTGTTGCTTCTGGTGGATAACATAGGATATTATTTATTAGAGCGGAGTATCACATTAAAGTAAAGAGCAATGCCTAGAAAGAAAACTGAAAAGAAAGATGCCAAAAAAAGCACTGCTTCTAAGGGCGCTAAATCAAAAAAGACTTCTCCTAAAAAAGAAGCGTCTAAAGTAAAAACTAAACAAACTACATTAAAAGACGACGCGAAAGGTCGTTTAATAGTATCTCAACATGAAAAAGACGAAATTGATGCCGTTATCGATACCTTTTGGCTTTTTGTTGATAAGCTAAAAAAAGCTCCACGTCACCTTATGGCTATTGGATTTATTATTTTACTAATTGGCTCCACTTTTTCAGGTTGGGCTCAAGAAGTTGTAGGTCAAGAAAAAGCAGGATTATGGTATGCAATTACAGAGCCTGAATCAGATATAATTATTGATCCTACTGGCGGTTTCTCTGAGTTTTCAGCTGGAGATGAAATCCGTGTAGGCGGTACAATTACTGATATCCACTATTTTGGATCCGTAGAGGATTACAATGCAAATGATACGTTTTATGCTCCATACCCAGTTCCCGGTGAAGGTCTTGAGAAATCAATGGCTCCCGGAGATAAATTCAGTATAATTGATGAAGCTGATATCAATACCTTATTTGCTACCTCTGGATATGGTTCTCAAAATGAGGGGGCGTCCATAAATTATGCTAATGGAGAAACTTTAGATGCTGATTCGTTGCCGATAAAAAAAGAATATAAAAATACTAACTTAGCTTCTGCACTTTTTACAAATTTAAAATTCAGAGACATTATTTTTTCAAATGTTGTATTTGATGATACTTTTTTCATCGGTTGTTCTTTTGAAAGAGTTGCTTTTTACAATGTAGAAATAAATCGTGCTATTTTTTCTAATAATACTTTTAATACGGTTGTTTTTAACAACGTTACTATTTCTGACAGCAGAATTGAAAATGCTGAATTTGAAACATTATGGGTTAAAGAAACTCGATTTAATAACACTGATTTTGATAGGACAAATATTATCGGTTCTAAATGGTCATATTCATCTCTAGAAAATGGAACTTTTCTAAGAAGTAATCTTGATGTGGTAATTTTTAGATCTCTTTACATAGAAAATTTTGTACTTGTTTTATCTGACATTAAAAACAATATTGACGCTCCTTTAACTTCAAATTTTGATTTCACAAGAATTAAAATAGGAAAAAGTGAAATTCGAATTGCTGGAGATATTGAATCCCAATATGCTATAGGTGCTCAAGTCTATTTTGGAGGTACAAAGGTTGAAAATGGAGGAGAAGGGGCTGGTACTGCAGGAAAAGAAGGTGGGTGGTTAGAAGGAAGTATCCAAGGAGAAGGATTTAGAACTTCTGCACAGGGCAATATTTCTTATAATTTAGAACATGAATTTTTATCTGTAGATGCTGAAAATATTAAACTAACTTTTTGGTGGAATTTCCTATTTGATAGCATAGCGTTTTTAGGATTTGGAGTTCTAATTTATGCAGTCGGCGGTCAAGATACAGTACTTGGATTACTAAGATTCTTTTCTCCATTCATAATGACCGGAGCATTTTTCGCATTCATGTTCTTGACGATGAGTCAAAGAGATTTCTTAATTTTAAGCCAATTAATGCTTGTTTATTTCGTCCCTCCCTTTGGTAAAGGAACTGTAATTCCTGGAGGAATAGCTGTTGGTATTGACCCCTGGACTCTCGCTATTGCTACTGCATTTGTTGATGTCGCAGTGGGTGTTTTCTTGACATGGAATTTTGACTTAGCGAAGAAAATACCTTTCATCGGAAGTGGAATAACTAGAGTACAACGTAAAGGTGAAGATATGTTGGGATCTTTACCATGGTTAGAAAGAGCTTCGTTCATAGGTATTGTTGTTTTTGTTATGTTTCCTTTCCAAGGCTCAGGAGCTGTTGGAGGAACTATTCTAGGAAGGGCGATTGGTTTATCTCCAAAGAAAAATTTGGCTGCAGTTACCATTGGAGCTGTTAGCGGATCATTCTTGTTATCTGCCTCTATTGTTTATGGATTAGGAGTTCTAGCAATTCTAGCACCGATACAGGTTGCTGTAGCCGTTCTATTCTTAGGTTTCCTAATTGCAATTGCTTTCATGTATCAACATTGGGACGATATTTCCATGGACGAAGTAACACAAACCTTAGGATTGCATAAAGAGGGGATTATCGGCGCTCCATTGACTGCTGCTGGAGGAATTGTTGGGTCTGCTGGAGAAACGGTTCTAAAAGTGGCAGGAGATACTGGAAAGACGGTCGTAACAGCTGCAGACAATACTGGTAAAATGATTACGAAAACAACAGGCGACCTTGTAGGGGGCTTTTTGGGCTCGCTTACTGAAGACAAATATGACTTTGCAGATCCTAATAAACCACTTGAACTTGAATCAGGGGTGTTAGTTTCAATGCCTGAAGATGGTTCAAAAAATACTGTTGTTGTTACCGGCGGGGCTGGATTCATTGGGTCTCATCTAGTTGATAGATTAGTGAAACGTGATGAACACGTCGTAGTTCTCGACAACTTTTCCTCAGGTGAACTAGAATTTTTATATGATTCTGTTGAAGAAATTACTGTCATTGACATCGACTTGCTAAAGGATGATTTTGAAAACTATTTAAAAGGTGCAAAGATTGTTTATCATTTAGCTGCAAACCCTGAGGTTCAATTGGGAATTACTAAGCCAGAAGTTATGCAAGAGCAAAATGTAGATGTAACTGAAAGAGTCTTAAAAGCAATGAAAAATGTTGGTTGTGATAGAATTGTCTTTACTTCTACCTCTACCGTTTACGGAGATGCAAAGAAAATACCAACTCCCGAAACTGCTGAATTAAAACCAATTTCAGCTTACGGTTCTAGTAAATTAGATGCTGAAAAGTTAATCGAAACATATTGTAAAGAACATAATTTCAGAGGCGTATCCTATCGGTTTGCAAATTGTGTCGGGCCAAGAAGTAATCATGGAGTAACGTATGATTTTGTTAATAAATTAAAAGATAAGTCTGATGAATTAGAAATTCTGGGAGACGGAAAGCAACACAAATCATACTTCCACGTCGAAGATTGTATTTCTGGAATGTTAGCAAAAGCCCCTGGTGAATTATGTGAAAAAGGTGAATTTGTAACATTAAATGTCGGATCAAAAGATGCAATTAGTGTTGTAACTTTAGCTAATGAAGTTTGTAAAGCTCTAAAATTAAAAGATGTTGAATACAAATTTACTGGAGGTATTGATGGAGGGAGAGGTTGGAAAGGAGATGTAAAGAAAATGAGGTTGGATATCAAGAAATTAAAATCTCATGGTTGGGATCCGCAGTATACTAGTAGAAAAGCCATTAACGAAACTGCAAAATGGCTTGACGAAAATTATTAAGTTGGACTGGCCAAAGTCTGAGTAGCTCCTGTAGTGTAGTCCGGCCCATCATTTCGGCTTCTCGAGCCGAGCACCCGGGTTCAAATCCCGGCGGGAGCACCATCCCTTCACATTTAAATATCAAGACTCAAGGTAAGGACTATGTTAGAAACAATTATTGTTGTTAATCTAGCTCTCTGCACTACTTTCGGAACTATTTTGCTCAATCGTAAATATGATTTGAAAGTTGTTTATGGAAATGAAGCAAGATCATTTGCTCTCGCATTATTGCTTATATTGTCTGTAATAGTGAATGTTATGCCAATAGCTTCCGCTGAAGATTCTGATGGCGATGGAGTTGATGATGAAATTGATGAATGTCCAAATAATGAAACTGGAGAAAACGTAACTGTTGCTGCTAATGGGTGCTCATATCCTTCATATTTAGATGATGTCTGGATGTGTATAGATGGTGGAATTATGGTTCAGGACCTTAGTGGTAATGACGAAGAAGAATGCAGCGTTACAATAAGTTCTGATGGAACTTATATGATGATATCAACTCCAGCTATTGCTAATCATGACATGGAGGGCGGAGTTGCGGGGAATATTATTGCTCAAGACTTTGATTGGAAATTACCCTTGTCTCCAACGAATAATACTGATTGTAATCCTGAACTCTCAATTGAGGGATGTGAAATAGCTCCTAATCGAGGTCCTGTTGCAGTTGCTGTAAACGGAGTTCCATTCTACGGCCCTGAAGATGGTCCTGGTGGAGATGCTGTAGCTCATGAAATTGGCATATATGAGGAGGATCGGCAAGAAATTGCTCTAGGAATATGCGGAGCTCACACTGGACCTAGTGGATACCATTACCATTTCGATGGAAATTGTATGCACTGGCATGATGATGATGGCGGAGATTTTGATTATGAATTTAGTAAGGTTGACAGTAGTACTCATTCTCCAATTATTGGATTTGCATTTGATGGATATCCAATTTATGGATCATACGGAGAAGTAGGTGGAGAAATTACTTTGATGAGAAGTAATTACATTTTGAAAGAGGACAGCGGAATGGGTTACAATGGAATTGATGATTATGAATATAGTGCAGACAACGGCGGTCACCTAGATGCATGTAATGGAAGATTTAGTGCAACTCCTGAATTTCCCAATGGAATTTATCACTACTATTCAACAATGCCCGTAACGGGAGAAAATCCTGATGCAAACAATGCTTTCCCATACTTCATTAATTGTTACAGAGGTGTTGCTGAAACCTCTAATGCAGATAGTGGGGCCTTAGATGGGGGTGGCGGAGGTACACAAACGGGCCCTCCTGATGATGACGGCGATCATGTTGGTAATGGTTGGGACCTATGTGATGATACTGGAGACACCACGTATCCTGATGGAAATCCAATCTATCCAAGAGGTTGTACAGAAGAACAATTTTCTGCATTAAGTGCTGAAGATCAAGATATTGCTAAGGTAGCTTACGCAGGTGATGATCCGCCCGCACCTCCTGATGATGATGGAGATGGAATTCCTGACCCTTTAGATGACTGCCCAGATACTGAAACTGGAAGTTTAGTGTATAGTGACGGATGTGCTCATGAAGTAACTGAAGAAGAAGAAAACGAAGAAACTGCAGCTGATAGTGATGGCGACGGCATTTCTGATGAAGATGACGTTTGTCCTGAGGAAGATGCTAGCGGACATGATGCTGATGCAGACGGATGTATAGATGATAGTGACAATGATGGTGCGAAGAATGACGTTGATGTTTGTCCTTTTGATGCTACTGATGCTTGTCTTGACAACTTAGAAAGAAATAATTCTACATTTATTGAAGGGTGTACGGATACTAAGGCTAAAAATTATAATTCCGATGCAACCGATGATGATGGAAGTTGCCAATATGAGGTTGAAGATTCTTCCAGTCTTGGATTTGTTATAGCTGCAATTACTTGCTTAATTATAGGTTTTAGAAAACGAAATTAGGCCTTCCTGGTATTGTCTTCGTTCATAATCACAATATGAGGCTCCCATGAATCTTCTGAAGCTATCTCTGCAAAGGTTGCTAGGATTATCCTATCTCCTGGATTGGCTCTATGGGCTGCTGCGCCATTCACACAAATTATTCCCTTTTCATCACCCTCATATTCCATTATGTATGTTGTTAATCTGGTTCCTTGAGTTATGTTCCACAGATGTACTTGCTCATACATCGTAAACTTACCTAATTTGATTAATTCTGAACTCAAGGCTACTGAACCTTCATAATCCTTTAGAGCATGAGTTACAGTTGCATTGTGCAACTTCGATTTCAATACCGTAATACTATGAGACACAGATGTTTACTTAAGTGGTGCTAAATATTGATAAGCTCAAAATTTATCTAAAAGGAATTACTACTGTAACAAAAGAACGTAAAAGCATTTAAACGGTTCTTAGTTTGAAAAATTCCTATCTAATCCATGCCTAAAATCAATTTAAGAGAGAAACGCGGACTTACTAACGGTAACGGATTAACCAACGGTAATGGACTTACTAACGGTA
>CACAGG010000016.1 GCA_902531985.1 uncultured marine group III euryarchaeote | reverse complement strand
ACAGAAACTACAGGTAAACTACGGGAAATTCTCTCATCATCTCAAAAGAGAGGGCAATGGGGAGAAAGAATAGTTGAGGATATTCTGAATGTTATTGGACTCATTGAAGGAATAAATTATACCAAACAAGGAGTTGTGGATTCTGGAGAGAGACCTGATTTCACCTTTAAACTACCTAAAGAGAAGATAATCAATATGGATGTTAAATTTCCTTTAGCTCACTATGAACGGTATATTGACTCTGACGACGAGCATGTTCGTAATTCAGAGAAAAATGCATTTCTGAAAGATGTGAAAAAACATGTTAGAGATATAACAAAACGTAGCTATATCGATCCTTCATCAGGTACTTTGGATTATGTTCTTATGTTAGTTCCAAATGAATCAATTTATTCATTCATAAATAAGGAAGACAGTGCAGTAATTGATTTTGCTTTAGAACATAAAGTTCTTCTTTGTTCACCATTGACACTTTATGCAATATTATCATTGATTCATCAGGCTACGAGAAATTTCGCCATGGAAGAAAGGGCCACAGAAGTAATGAGTTTACTTAATAATTTTCGAACTCAATGGGAAAAATATGTTGAAGTTATGGATAAGATGGGAAGAAGTTTGAATACTGCCAAAAATGATTATGACGCAATGGTTTCTACACGTCGAAAACAACTTGAGAAACCACTTGATAAAATTGATGAAATTACTAATTTAGTTGAATCTTCAGAAGTAGATAAGTTAGATGGCGGGCAACAAAAGCTTTAGAGATCTTTCAATGAGGAAACAAGCTCAGTCATCATTTGTTTACCATCACCGAAAAGCATCATAGTTTTATCTTCATAGAAAAGATCGTTATCCACTCCTGCATAGCCTACAGATAATGATCTCTTTACCATCACAACAACTCTTGCTTTATCAGCATCAATTATTGGCATTCCGGCTAATGGCCCTTCACCGCTTCTTGCAGCAGGGTTGACTGTATCATTTGCACCAACAACTATTGCGACATCACATTCTCCCATTTCGGAATTGATATCGTCCATTTCAATTAATTTTTCGTATGGAACACTTGCTTCAGCTAATAGGACATTCATATGTCCGGGCATTCTGCCTGCAACAGGATGGATTCCGTATTTTACTTCACAGCCATTTGCTTCTAGAATGTCAGCAAATTCGCGAACTTGGTGTTGACATTGTGATACTGCCATCCCGTATCCTGGAATAATAATACATTTGGATATTCCATCGCAGACCATAGCCACTTCCTCGGGATCAGAGCCAACTTTAGTTCTAGTAACTTGTTCTTTATCAGAACCGCCGAATGATTTGAATAAAACATCAATTAATTGACGATTCATTGCTTTACACATTATATTCGTTAAAATCAAACCAGCGGCACCGACCATTGATCCTGCAATTATCAAAACATTATTTCCAATAATAAATCCAGTGAATGCTGCAGCTATACCTGATAAAGAATTTAATAGACTTACTACAACAGGCATATCAGCACCTCCAATAGGAAGTACGAATAAAATTCCAAGAATAGATGAGAGTGCAATAATAGCTATTACATAATCTTGATTTCCCGATTCTTCGATGGTCATATAGAGAAGTCCTACTATTGAAATTAAGACTAATCCTTTGATGTAATTTAGCCATTCAGGGCCCCAGGTTGGTGTTCTATACCATGTTCCAAATATTTCAACTCCACCTTTTAATTTCATCATGGCAAGCAAGCTTCCCGTTAGAGTTACCCAACCAACTAAAGCAGATAATCCAATTGCAGTCCAAGCAACATATAATTCCAGCCCTTCAGGTAGATCATTTTCATTAATCCTTCTGAAAACTTCTGATGCGGCTACTAATGCACTTGCAGCACCTCCAAATCCATTGAACAAAGCAACCATTTCTGGCATTCCAGTCATTTGTACTCTAACTGCCATTAGATATCCAATGAATCCTCCAATAGCAAGTCCTGAGATTATGAGAATGAAATTATTTGTTTCACCGAAATCCATTTGAGCAATTGTAACTACTACTGCTACTAGCATTCCCATTGCACCATACAAATTTCCAGTTGGAGCCGTTCTAGGATGGCCTAATTTCTTTAGACCCATTATGAAAAGTATTGATGCTACAAGATATCCTATTTCAGGAAGAGCACAATCTAATGAATTACAATTTTCATCCATTATTTACCTCCTCTTTTACCAGCAATCATGTTTAACATTCGGTTAGTAACTGCAAATCCCCCAATTACATTAATTGTCGCTAAAATCAGTGCAAAAAAAGCTAGCCACGCAGCAACTCCAGGATTTCCTCCGTTGAAGTCAGTCTCCGAAAAAATCAAAGCCCCAACAATTGTAATTCCAGAAATTGCATTCGCTCCTGACATTAGTGGAGTGTGCAGTGTAGCTGGTACTTTTGTTATAAGCTCAAATCCTAAGAAAATAGCTAAGATGAATACAGTGATTGCCCCAATAAGCGTAATTAGTTCCATTATTTCATAGCCTCCATTAGTTTAGTATGATTATTATGTAATTTACCATCTTCAGCAATTAAAATTCCACCATAACCTGCCGAAATCCCACCTTCGTCTCCAGTAAGTACTTGTTCTTCCTGATTTATGACTAATTTTCCTTCATCAACCAATACAGTTACAAAATTAGTAACGTTATTTGAATAAAGCATTGATGCCGTATTTGGAACTGTTCTACATAACATAGGTATTCCTATAATTGTAACTCCATCTTTTTCAATGATTTCTCCTTCTTTACTTCCAACGATATTACCTCCAGTATCTGTATTCATATCAACAATTACAGATCCTTCTTTCATTTCCTTTGTCATTCTTTCATTATTATCTTTTCCAAAGAATAATTTTGGTGCCTCAGCTCCAAATAATCTAGCAGTAGTAATTACAACATCAGCGTCTTTTACAGCATTCATTAAAGAATTGTCAAAGGCCTCTTGGAGTCCTTTATCTGTGAAAAGTGAAGCATGTCCACTCGAACTTTCGGCATCTTTCCAACCCGGCACATCAATAAACTTAGCACCTAAGCTTTCGGTATCTTGTTTGGCTGCTAATCTAACATCAATAGCTTGAATGGCTCCACCTAGTCGTTTTGCAGTAGCAATTGCTTGAAGTCCAGCAACTGCGGCGCCCTGAATTACAAATTTAGCAGGCCTTACAGTTCCTGCAGATGTCATCATCATGGGAACCATTTTTGCAATATGCTGTGACCCCATCAAGGCCGCTTTGTAACCGGATAAATTATCCTGACTGGAGTTAACATCCATAGATTGTCCTTTTGACAATCTTCTAGGAATGACTTCAAGAGACATTAATGTGATTCCAGCATCTATTATTTTCCTTGTTTCTTTTAGATTTCTAAAAGGATCAGCCACGCAAGCCAGCATTTGGCCTTTTTCCATATTACTGTAATCAGGAATGTCGATGGATGCAATTAATTCAGATTTCATTACCTCATCTAGCGAATTTATTTTTGCACCTTTTTCTTCATACTCTGAATCAGCGTATCCGGATTTTTCTCCAGCATTTTTTTCGATTATGACTTCAAATCCTAATTTCAATAACTTTGGAATTGAAACAGGTACAACAGCAACACGAGTCTCTTTTTCGTTCTTTTCTTTTGGTATTCCTATACGCATTATTACACCATTAATTTACATGAAGACTAAAATAGTCTATACAGTAGTTTACAAACATACTGATAAAAGTTTTCCTATTATTTCCCTATTTCTCTAGCTATAACTAATCTCTGAACTTCTTGAGTTCCTTCATAAATTTGAGTTATTTTAGCATCTCTAAAGAATCTTTCAACAGGAAATTCAGTAGTGTATCCATATCCACCTAAAATTTGTATGGCTTTTTCAGAAACCCACATTGCTGTATCACCGGCATTTAATTTTGCAAATGACGCTTCTAAAGTATGTCTTGTAGCTCCGCTTTCGTAATGTTCTTGCTTTGCCCATGCAGCTTTGTAAACTTGTAATCTTGCAGCATCTATTTTGAGCGCCATGTCTGCTAGATAATTACTGATAGATTGATGTGCAGCTATTGGTTTTCCAAAAGTTTCTCTTTCTTTTGAATATTTTAGTGCAGCTTCATATGCACCCTGAGCAATTCCTAGACCTTGAGCAGCAATTCCTATTCGTGAATTATCCAAGGCGTTCATTGCAATAGGGAATCCTTTTCCAACTTCACCTAAAACATTTTCTTTTGGAACTTTACAGTTATCTAGAATTAAGGTGCAAGTATCGCTAGAACGTATACCTAGTTTATCTTCTTTTTTACCAATTTTAAACCCTTCAAAATCTTTTTCAATTATAAAGCAAGTCACACCTCCGTGACTTTTCTTCCCATAATCAGGATGATCAGTTACTTTAGCAAATAGAACAAAAAGATCGGCAGTAGTTCCATTAGTAACCCACATTTTTTCTCCGTTTAAAACGTAAAAATCTTCTTCTTCATTTGCCTTTGCCACCATTGCAGCAGCGTCAGTTCCAGAACCTGCTTCGCTTAATGAATATGCGCCTAAGTATTCTCCAGTTGCTAATTTAGGCAAATATTTTTCTTTTTGCTCTTTGCTTCCGCTAAGAGCTATAGTCATTGAACAAAGACCTACATGTACAGCAACCATTACTCCTAGTGAGGGATCAACTCGAGATAATTCTTCTACAACGATAGCTTCAGAGATATCGTCTAATTTTTGCCCTCCAAATTCATTAGGTATCGTCATTCCTGCAAATCCAAGTTCTGCAAATTGCTTAAATTCATCGATAGGAGGTTTCTGTTCTTTATCTCTTTTACTACAAGTTGGTCCAGCTACAGTTTCAGCAAAATCACGAACCATGTCTCTAATCATTTTTTGATCTTCAGTTTCAGCAAAATCCATTTTAGCCACCCATTAGTTTGATTATAGCTTCAGCAGGTTCTCCGCTGCATTCTTCAAGAGCTTCTTTTGCTTTTTCAATAGAGACTCCTGCTTGTGAAGCTACTAATTCAATATCCTCATTTGGTATATTTGTAGCTTCTTCATCTCCATTTAATCCTCTTTCTTGCGGTTCTCCAACAATTTGGTAGGACTGCTGTCCCATCATATTCATAGAGGTAACGGAAGGATTAGAAAAGTAAATTTCTTTATCTTTAGTTTTGATAATAACTTCAGTAGCGTCAATATCTTCAGTAGAATTTTGTAATTGCTTCTGTAATTTCTTCATCATTCGGGGATTCATGCGCCCCATGCCTGGCATCATGCTTACACTACACAAAACCCACTAAAAGAAATTATGTTAAGTGATACCTTAGTATAACTGCAATATCTCCTAAACCAGTTAGCATTTCACCTCCGTGGTGATGAGATGAAATTTCAATAACTTTAGTTCTAGTTTGTTCAGCTAAATTTAATAGTTTTATTCCTTCTTCTGTTTTTGCTTTTTCAGATAGTATTAAAATTTCTTCAGCAGCTCCAGTCTCGACAGCTCGTTTTACTTCAATTTTCCCATAAGTCCCCATTTCTTTCCCTATAGCTTCTTTTAGTTTCTCAACGGCAGTCATTTCTTCTTGTATTCTAATTTGAGCAACAGCCTTTGGTAAACTACCTCTGCTTATTGCTTCATGAATTCCAGTCATCCCCCCTTGTCCAGAGTTTTCCACTACACATCCTGAGAAAATTTCAGAAGCTTCATTTTTACCTACTCTCACGAAATCTTCTTTTAGAAAACCTGGACCTACCACAACTAAAATGGCACCTTTGATATGTACATCCTTTAGTTTTTTTACAGCCCTTGAGTAAAAATCACTTAATTCTTCACCGCCAGTTGATTTCCCGCTTCCCACGCGATTAAGCGTCTTTATTTCTCTAAGTCCATAAGTTCTTAATTCAGCCATTACAATACTATCACTTTCAATAGCAACAGCTACTGCAGTTACAACTGGCTGTTTAGCTTCGTTTAACCTTTTTTTATGATGGCCATACCACACAGATTTCCCAAAATCAAAATCATCTCCAGGTTCTAAAATTAAAGTATGATGCATACCTTGGTCTCTTTCACCAACTGCGATAGTTCCATGGCATCTAAGGCGTTGACCAAATGCTTGGTATTCTACATTTTTCACATCTATGGTCAAACGCATTTTTTGTTTTTTGCCCCTTTCCTGCCTAATCCGATCGGATTGAGCAGCTTCTCTTCTTTCAGTTAATGCTCTAACCATATCGCCGCTGTCTAATAGCAGACTTAAATGGTACAAATCATCTTCATGCTCAAGTCTTATGTGATAGACATTACTATCACGTTTTCTTACTTTCAAGTATCCTCACTTGTATACAGTTATATCCAAATTCTTAGCCAATTCTTTGTAACGGTTTCTGATAGTTACTTCAGTTACACCAACAGTATCAGCAATAGTTTTTTGAGTTTTTCTTTGATCGTAGACTACAGAGGCTATGTAAATTGCAGCAGCAGCAACACCAGTAGGACCTCTACCTGAGGTTAATTCAGCTTCGACCGCTTGATTGAGGATATTAATTGCAGCACTTTCAACATAACCAGGCAATTCTAATTCTCTACAGAATCTAACAATATAAACAGATGGAGAAGCCGGTTGTAAGTTCAATTTCAGTTCTCTTGAAATGTATCTATAGGTTCTTCCAACTTCTTTTTTAGATGCACGTGATGCTTCAGTTATTTCGGTTAAAGTTCTTGGTACTTCACATCTCCTGCAAGCACCATACAAGGCAGCTGCTGCAACACCTTCTACAGATCTACCCCTTACTAAGTTGTCTTGTACTGCTCTTCTGTAAAGCATTGCAGCTTCTTCTCTTACTTGGCGATGTAGTCCTATTTTGGATGCAAGACGATTAAGCTCATTTAAGGCCTGAGCTAAATTTCGGTCTGCTGAATTTGATGCCCTCGTACGATTTTGCCATTTTCTCATTCTGTAAACTTGTGAACGATTCCTGGTGGGTACATTATTTCCATAAATGTCTCTTCCACCCCAACCGATATCCGTTGATAACCCTTTATCATGAACCATAACACTCATCGGAGCACCTCCTCTGGCTCTTCTTTCATTTTGCTCAGAATCAAATGCTCTCCATTCAGGTCCTTGATCTATAACTTGGTCATCTACTACAAGGCCACAATTGCTGCATGTAATTTCACCTCGTTTGTAATCTCTAACGATATGTTCAGATTTACATTCGGAACATTCAGTTAACTCCTCAACTTGTAATTCTTTAGGTTTTTCGGAGTCACTCATAAGATATTACTTTACATAAGATTTAGCCAATATAAGGCTTGGGCCGCAGCCTTTAAATCAGGCACCGTGGAAGAAGGTGGAACACATTTTTTTGAGCAACTTATTTATCATACCTACTAGCCCTATATGATTAATGACAAGGGTTCGCGATCCAATTCATGATTACATTGATTTGAGTTCAATAGAAGTAAAGTTAGTCGATACTCCAGCATATCAGAGACTGCGTTGGATTAAACAATTGGGACCTGCAAATTTGGTATATCCTGGTGCAAATCACACCAGGCATGAGCATTGCATGGGCACTAGTCATGTAGTTGGCAAAATGGCAGATTCAGTAGGGTTGGATAGTGGACAAAAAGAATTAGCCAAAGTATCAGGATTGTTGCATGATTTAGGGCACACTGCATTTTCGCATTTAGGGGATGGAATAGATGGCGTCGACGACCACGTAATTAGAACAACTCAAATAATTAAAAATACAGAAATATCAGAAATCCTTTCAGATAAGGGCATAGACTATAATGAGGTTAATCAGATAATTACAGGTAATCATCAATTAGGCCCTCTGGTGTCTGGAGATTTAGACGGGGATCGATTAGATTATCTAATCAGGGATGCACACTATACTGGCGTCAGTGCGGGAGTTGACGTGGGTCGAATTATAGATACAATGACTATGGCAGATTCTCAAAGTAAGGAGAAGGAGTCTTGGGGCTCAATAGTAGAGGATGTGGATTCAGAATTGATGATTAAGCAAAATGGACTTCCAGTAGTTGAAACACTCCTTACTGCCAGATCTACAATGTATCCTACAGTTTATTTTCATCCTTTTGCAAGAGGTGCGGACCTGATGTTAGCAAGAGGAACAAATTATGCCATTAAGTCAGGGAAGATCGATGTTTTAGATTTTACCACTTTTACAGATCATAAACTGTTGTGTGAATTAGATCGCGTCGGAGGTCTATCTCAGCAAATTGTAAAAGATTTTGAGAATAGGAAAATAGTAAAGTCAGGCATTAGCCTCACGAGAGAACAAGCAGAATCTTTAGGTCTTGACAAATCCCATAGAGAGGAATATGAAAGATCCATAGCAACTAAATTAGGAGTTCCTTCAACAGAAATATACGTAGATTTACCTCCTTTATCTGTATTACCAGGTCTAAAGACAAAAATTTTAAAAGAAGATGGAGAAGTTGCTTTGGCCCGTAACATGTCCAAGCTCATTTCAGGATTGTATGAAGCGCAATTTGATCATTGGAGATGTAGAGTATATGGCCCTTCTAAAATTAATAAGGAATTAAAGAAAGTATCAGAAAAAGTTCTTGGTGTATAAATGTCAAAAACAATGAAGACCTTTATAGAAAAATTAGGCTGGAAAGTCACTAATCATTTTTGGGATGGCAATGCTCAAATGTTTAATGTTGAGGAACCCAAAGATTTAGAAAATGATTTTGAAAATTTAAGACTGGCTTTCAAACAAGTAAATGAATTAGGAACTGAAAGAGTTTTTCCAATGTTAAGAAGAGCCGGAGATGAACTCGTTTTAGTTTTACTGCCTCAGCCTTCTCTTGATTATGTGCAAAGTAAAACAAATTTGTATTTACTTTTTGCAACGATATTTTCAACTACTTGGGCAGGGTGCTTTTGGTGGGCCTCATATTCAGATTCTCCAGTACTTGATTCAAGTTTAGTTTGGTTGAGAGTATTGATAACACCAGATGTCTTATTGATGGGATTCTTAACATATTCACTTCCTCTCATGGCGATTTTAGGAGCTCATGAGATGGGTCATTATTATTATGCTAAAAAGCACAATTTAGATGCGTCTCTTCCATTCTTTTTACCAATGCCTCCCATTTTGTTTATTCTCGGAACGATGGGTGCTTTCATATCTATTAGAGAGCCTATTCCTAATCGCAAAGCTTTGTTGGATGTAGGTGCTAGTGGCCCTATTGCAGGACTGCTTGTTGCAATTCCAGTCACGCTTCTTGGATTTTGGTTAACAGAAAGAAATGCAGTACCGGTACCTCTTGATTCAGGTTCATCCATGTTCTTAGGTTCTTCAATCTTTTGGGAATTCCTGTACATTCAATTTAGTTCTTTTTTGACACCTTCTGGAGACTATCTTTCACATCCGGTAGTTTTGGCAGGCTGGGCCGGTTTTTTTGTAACTGCATTAAACTTAATGCCCGCAGGTCAATTGGATGGTGGTCATATTGCCCGCGCAGTTCTTGGTCCTAAGTCAAACGGAATTTCACTAACTGTAATTATCTTACTAATTTTCATGGCTTTTTATGGCATTCCTGGATTAGCAGAACCATACTTAGGATGGGCAGTTTATGCCGTATTAATTTTCTTTCTAGGAACCTCTCACCCACCACCTTCTGAAGAATTATCAAATTTGGGAAAATCTAGAGTTGGAATTGGTATTGTTACAGGTTTAATTTTGGTTTTTACATTCATTCCTTCTCCATTAGTTTTTGGTGAATCTCAATTTGATTTAGATATAGATTCGGAATTGGCTGAGTTTAATCCAGTCTTTGGAGAATCAAATATTACGCATTTAGTAATAATGAACAGCGGTGAAGCTGATGGCTGGGATAATCTTACAATTAATGTAGAAAATATAGATAACTATACAATTGAATTAGTCGTAAATTTTGTTAACATTAGTGATTCAAGTAAATCTTATAACTCTAGTAATTATAATTTTACTAAATATGTTTCTTGGGACAATACAGGCCATAATTTGACTTTAAATTTGACATCAAATTCTTATGCAAATTTAACTCTCATAATTACGCCTGAAGAGGTTCCCTTACCTGGGGAAATTGATTTTGATATCAAAATAACGAGTAGAACCGAACGTGTTTATACAAGAACCTTTGTTTTAGTGACAGAGGAAGAAATTTAATGGACGTTTTTGAAGGTAAATCTTGGATTTCAGGAAAAGGTCTAAACCACGTTTGCATAGGTGTTGAAGATGGTAAGATTAGCTCAGTAAAAAAAATACTTAAGGGAGACACACATACTAATTTCCATGGAGTTCTTTTGCCAGGTGCATTTGATATGCATGTTCATTTTAGAGATCCTGGTTATCCACACAAAGAAGACTGGAAATCCGGTTCAGAATCTGCAGCTGCCGGAGGCGTTACTGCAGTTGTTGATATGCCGAATACGAATCCTTTCACTACAGATTTAGAAACTTTTAGAGCAAAAGAATCAACAGCAGCTTCTAAATCAGTTGTAGATTTTGGTTTAGGTGTAAATGTTGATCAGGATTTAACTAAGCAGACTTGGTTTGATACAATACCTGCAGCATTTTGGAAACTTTATCCTTACGGCATAAGTTCAGATGACTTTTTTTCTTACGCAAATGAAGTTTTGGATAAAACAAAAAAGCCATTAGTGATTCATTGTGAACACCCAGATCATATGCATAACAATACATTGAATCAATTATCAGATCATACTCAAAATAGACTGATTGCGGAACCTGAATGTCTAGCATCCATGCCTTCATCTCCATATTTACATGTAGCACATTTGTCGACTTTTGAGGGGTTAAATAGAGTTCCAAAATTAGCTACTTCCGAAGTTTGCCCACATCATCTTCTTTTGAATCTTGATAATTGTAAATCTATAGATTGTAAAGTAGACCCTCCACTTCGCACTAGAAAGGATAATACAGAATTATATGACGCTTTTAGAAGTGGTAAGATCTCAATACTTTCCAGCGATCATGCACCTCATACAGTAGAGGAAAAGAGATCAGATAATCCACCTTCGGGGCTTCCAGGTGTTGAGACCATGATTCCTTTAATGCTAAACGAAGTTTCAGAAGGACGTCTAAAATTAGAAAGATTAGTAAATGCAATGTCTGAAGCTCCAGCAAATAGGCTTGGTTTAGAAAGAGGTAAAATAATCGAAGGCCAAACTGCAGATTTTATGATTGTAGATATGAAAAAATCGTTGCCCATTAAGTTAGATCAATTACATTCACGATCCAATTGGACACCATTTGAAAATTGGTCAGCAATATTTCCATCGCAAGTTTATCGTAGAGGGGAATTAATTGCAGAAGATGGAGAAATTAAGCAAGAAAAGGGAGGTCAGAATCTCTTTTAAGTTAATTTGTTTTTAACGAAACTTTAATACTGTAATGAATTCAATACACTACTGATGCAAAAATCCGGGACTCCATTTGCGTATCTCGCCTTTAACCTTTCATTTGTTGTTTTTACAATGTTTGCAATATTGTTTTTAGCTACATCTCAAGCAGAGGCTGATGATTTTGCAGACGTAGATTTTCATTTATCAAGAGAATGTATCGGTGAAAATTGTGAATTTTCTCTAGATGAACCAACATCAACCAGACCAAAATATTGGGTTGCACAAAATGACCCTCCTGTTCAAAATGAATATTATTCATTATCATCTTGGGAAATGAATATGGGTGGGCCTGTTGAATTAGGTGATTCGTATAGCTACGTAATTTGGGTACAGTCAACAAATGTTCAAGAGATAAGCTTTCGAACTACTTTGTTTATAACTTGGATAGATTTTTCTGAAGATCCAGCTAAGACAAGAGTGACCAATATTTCAATAGATGAAGTGGGTAAAACAGCCCCTCCATTTCAAGTGTTAAGCGGCAATTATTCAGTTGAATTAGAAGGTTCAGCATTGGATAAAAGCGACTTTCCGAATGGAGTACCTGCTTATACTACTCTTGGTATGAAGTTAGAAACTATGGTTAGATGGGCTCCAGATACTCAAAATAATACTGCATGGATAAAATCAGATTCTAGTCAAGGTTGTGAAAATGATGAGTCTTATGTTGCTTGTGATTCATACATAACCATGAATTTCAGGCATGTTAATATTGCAAATGATTATCAAGGGTATTTTGATAATAATAGGGTTGATGAAATGAATGCAGATTCATTATTAATCAAGGTGAATGTAACTAATGCTCTAGGTGCAGATAATCTAGATATGTCTAGTGCTTCAATAGAAATCCAAGGAGTTTCAGGTGGCGGAACTTTCAAAAATTCTGTAGAATCAAAAGATAAGCATAGTTATGCAAAATATATCCAAGGCACCTGGTGGTATCAAGAAGATCAAAATATTGTCACAGGAATTTATACTATTGATTTTTCCATAGAAGACGTATATGGAAACAAATGGTTTGCAGAGATGGATTATGAGTTAATTGTAGATGAATATGGACTTTCCATAGAATTTGAAGAAGGTTATAGCCCCAACGGTCAACTTCCTAAAGGAGGAAAGGCAGATTTTGAGTTTCAGGTATTTAATCAGGGTAACACAAGAGATATTTTTTCAGTTGAAATTGATGATTCTTCTTTACCTTCAGGCTGGGAAGCTACGTTAAGATCACAATCTGAGCTAGATGTTGCAGCAGGCTTGTATGGTTATGTACAAGTTAGAGTCGAGGCTCCCGTTTCAGCAGCAGGGGGAAGTAAGGAAAAACTTACAGTTATCGTAACTTCTTCGGGTAATAGTAACGTTTACGAGCAGATAAGGTTAGAGACTACTGTTAGAACATATGGCGTATCTTTTCTTTCACCTCCAGATGAAGTGAAAATCGATCCGGACCAATTAGACATAGATGGGTACTATACCTTTAGTGTAAGTCTTAGAAATACAGGTAGTGACAAAGATACTTACAAATTAGACGCAACCACAGCTCGCGGAGATTGGACTATCAGGATAGAAATAGATAGTTACGAAGTTTCAGCAGTTACAGTTGATAAATCTTCTTCCCAGAGAATTGATGTTGTTGTCAGGCCTGTAAACTATGAAGATAATCTTGGAGAAGCAGTAACTTTTGTTATTAATGCAGACTCCATTTCACCTGGTGACGGTTCGGCAACATTATCATCCTCAATAATAATGGATGTTCCTTTAGATAAAATATCAGATTTATCCATTAGTATTGATGATTTATTGATTAATGGTAAACCCTTGGCGATTTTGACAGAGTCCGACGTACCTGCCTCTCAACCAGTACAAATTCAATTGACAGTTTTTAATAATGGAGGTAAAAGCACCGGATCTTTTGGTGTAAAATTATATGAAGGTTCTAGAGTAATTGATGAGTACAATGTTGCTCAAGGAATAGGCGGATTTGGCAGTGAGCCAGTAATATTAGAATGGTCTAATCCATCAGCAGGCTCTAAGACTTTGAAAATTTATGTTGATTTTGAGCAACAAGTGGATGAATCAAATAATAATAGGTTTGATAATGCGTTAACCCTACCTGTTGTTGTTGGAGAACAATCCTCAAGCAGCGTAACTGATACAGAAGGTGAACCACTTTTATATGGTCCCAGTCATTTGTTGACTGCATTAGTTTTAGTTACTTTATCAATAGTTTATCGAAGAAAAAACTAGTCTTCATAAATTTCAAGAAATTCTCCGCAGAAAGGGCAAGCCTTCCATTCAGGTTTTACAGGTTTCTTACATTCAGCACAGAATTCTTGTTCATCGGCAGCATTCATTACTTTCCCTTTCATGTTGCTGAAATTCTGGTTGTGCAATGGTACATTCAGGTCTTGCTCTTCAATAGTTATGGCATCTTCTTCATCAAATCCACTCAATTCTTCAGTACCTTCTTGACCTAATAATTCATTTAGAATATGGTGCTCATTTTCAATAATTTCACCCTTGAGTTGTCGATTACTTCCATCAAGATTTTGAGGCTTTTCGATTTCAGTCTCATACTCTTCATCTAACGGTATTAATTGAGGTAGAATCCTAAATTTTTTCCTTACACTTCTTCCCCTTTTGGTTTTTGTTAAAATTAAATAAATAAGAGTTAATACAAAAAGGAATACTAAAATCATCTGCTCTAAGGCTAAATTCTCTATTTTTTCTTTAATTTCATCAACAGATATATTACCTATCACATCTTGTTTAGAGTGGCAACATATTTATGATTTAGCGCTAACAAGATTTTATATGAACCGTATTTTAGAGTTAATTACTCTGGAGCCTGATTTATCCTATTTTTAACGTAGCGGGGTGGGGTAGCTAGGAAATCCCGTCGGGCTCATAACCCGGAGATCGATGGTTCAAATCCATCCCCCGCTACCATTTAATATTGGCAATTCTACAGTCTTCAAATTGCGTAAAATCTTTGAACACACGGCAGATGCAGGAATAATCGCAGAAGGAAGTAATTTGTCTGAAGCTTTTAATGAAGCTAGTTTGGCATTTACGGAAATAATTACAGGAGGGCATCTTCCAGATTCAAAATCAGATTTTAAAGTAGCATTGAAATCAAATTCTTTAGATACCTTATTAGTAAATTATCTTTCGCATTTGATTTTTTTATTCGATACCGAAAATTTTTTAGTTTCCAAAACAGATTTAATTTTTGAAATAGGAAAAGAAAATAGACTTTCAGGAAAACTAGAAGGCGATATTTATGACGAAAAAGAGCATGGTTACGGCGTTGGAATAAAGGCTATTTCTTACCACATGTTAGAAATTATTGAAGGACCACCTGCTAAAATTGTAGTGGTCTTAGATCTCTAGAAAGTCTTAATCTATACACGTTTCTGAAGAATTATGGCTTGGAAGGCAATTGCTTACAATAACACGAAAAGGGTGATGCCAATTTGGGATTCCAGTGGTCTAAATTTTATGCCTTCCAATACCGACCTTTCAGTTCCAGAAAATGATGAACCTTTATTGATAATGGACATGGGTGGAGTAATTCGCAACCGTCCTAATCCATTTACACTGCCAACTAATCCTGACAAGAATTATATCGATTATGGCTTAATATGGGGTGAAGATATTATAGACTTAATAATGTCAGACAGAGGACGTGTTGTTCTTCCCTTAAGAAAATTGCAAGGCTTAAAAGAATTAGATGCAGCTCTAACATATGCCGAAGATATTACTATTGGAATTGACTGGTCTAATTCAGTTGAAGCTCAACATAGTGATTTCTCAATTGATATTGTTGAATTGTTGAAGGAATTGCACAAGAGAGGTCAAACAGATATTTTGCTTTATAGTTTAAGTGGCGAATGTCCTTATATTCCAGCAGGAATGAATGCAAATTTTGACATAAAAATAGCTTATTTTTCCGAGTTTAAGCAACTCCCTAACTGGGAGAAAGGAGTCTTCGTTTTCGAATAGTTTGTCATGCTGCACATTGGAATAGACGATACAGATTCTGTAAAGGGAGGCTGTACTACTTGGTTAGCAACAGAAATAATTAAAGAATTATCTGATTTCGATTTAATTGGCAGCCCTCGCTTAGTTCGATTGAATCCAAATGTACCATGGAAGACAAGAGGAAATGGCGCAGTATCATTTACTTTTGGAAAAGGTAAAGGCGCTAAGGAAAAAATAGGAGAAATTGGAAATTTTAATATATTTTCTTTTAAACGCGGTATGCCTATTAGGTATGATAGTCATGAAATATTAGAAAGAATAAAGGCATTAGTATTACAGCATTCTCATCCAGACTCAGAGCCAGGTATTGTAGTATCGGAGGTGTTTTTGCCAGAGGGTTTGTACTGGCAGGGCGTTACTGATATTGTTACTGATGATATTTTATCCGATGCCCTCCAAGGTATTATCTCTTTTGGTTTTAGGGGCTCTAGAGGTATTTGTGGAGCAGCATGTTCCTTAGCTTGGTCAGGGAATTCAAATAATATCAATAAGATTTCTCACACTTGGGAATTGATAGGATACCGGAAGAAATCTAATTGGGGTAAAAAAAGACATATTTCACTAGATTCAGTTAAAAAAGTTTCAGATCTTAAAGGAGTTTTTTCTTGTAAAGATTCAGATGGGAAAATAGCAATGGTTCCCAATTCGCCTTGTCCTGTTTTGTGGGGTTTTAGAGGCATAGATTATTCAATATTGATTGATAATTTCCACGATATAGGTCCTGAAAAGCCAGAACGTTGGCTTCTTTATAGAACAAATCAAGCGACGGATGATCATCTTCGTTTTAAAGAGATATCAACTGTAAAAGAGGGAGATAGCCTACGAGCAGAAGTGATAGTTTCTTCAATATCAGAAACAATAGAAGGAGGTCATAGATTTTTTACTGTAAAAGATTTTAGTGATGGAGTGATAAAGTGCGCGGCTTTTGAACCTACAAAAAATTTCCGCCATACAATAGATAGACTAAAAATTGGAGATAAATTGATTGTTTGTGGCAGTGTAAATAGCGGCACTTTAAATTTGGAGAAGATTAAAATTATAGATCTTGTTACTAGATATTCCAAACCTCCTAATCCAATATGTGATTGCGGTAAAAGAACACATTCTTCTGGCAAAAATTCATATTATCGTTGTAAGAAATGTGGTAAAAAATATTCAAGACCTGCTATGATTGAATGTAAATCAGAATTAGAATTAGGTTGGTATGAGCCTCCAGCCTCATCTAGGAGGCATTTATCTACTCCAGTATCATTAATGCCGAAATTATGAATATTGATAATCAAGAAAAAAGGTTAGCCTATTTTGCACTATTAGTAGGTATATTTGCAATTTCAACTTCAGCTATTTTAATACGTTGGAGTAGCAGCGATCCCTTAGTCATCGGTTCATATAGGCAAACATTTGCGACTATTCTTTTCTTGCCTTTTTTGTTAAGAGATAAATTTAGAGAGATTAAGTCACTCACAATTAGTGAAATTTCAGAACTTTTAGTGATTGGTGTTCTCTTAGGTGCTCATTTTGGTTTTTGGATATCATCAGTAAAAGCAACTTCTGTCGCAGCTTCAGTACTTTTAGGAACCTGTCACATAGTTTACGTTTCTATTATAGGCTGGATAGTTTTTGGAGAAAAATTAAATCGAAAAGGAGTTTATGGTACCTTATTTTCTCTACTAGGTATAATAATTCTATTTTGGGGAGATTTAATCGAAGATCCTGGTAATTTCAGAGGTAATTTTTTAGCTTTTATTTCAGGAGTACTGGCTGGGTTGTATTATTTAGGTGGGCGTAAGCATCGTAAAAATATAAGTTTACCCACTTATGCATTTTTAGTTTATCTTTCTAGCGCATTAACCATGTGGATTGTTGTTTTATCACAAAATTTGGAATATAGAGAAATATCAAATTCCGAGTTTCAATTATTTTTCATAATGGCATTAGTTCCTACATTATTGGGCCATACAATGCAAAATTGGGCTCTTGCTTTCTTACCTGCATACGTAATATCAATAACTCTACTTGCAGAACCTATCGGTTCGGGACTACTAGCTTGGTATTTCTTTGATGAAGTTCCTAGTATTGGAGTTATTTTGGGTGGATTAATAGTTCTAATTGGAGTTTATACGGTAGCAGTTTCTGAAATTAGGCCTGATTCAACAAATCAGACTTAAGTTTTTCAAATTCTTTTTTAGTAATAATTCCAGTTTTTCTTAATGAGTCTAATTCCTGAATTCTTTTTAACTTTTTGTTAACTTTTTCTTTCGGTTTTTCTTTACTTTTATTTTTCAATTGCTTAATTTTATTATCTATTTTTTCTTTTCTTTCTTTTCTTTCTGCTAAATCTTTCAAGATAGTTGCAGCCATTTCTAGTTCCTTTACTCCAGATATTTTAGCTAAAGCTTCACTTGCTTCATTCTTCTTTTTTTTACGTACAATTCGCTTTTTAATTCCCATCTGATTATCTATTCAGTATAAACTGATAAATAAATGTTAAAGTCGTGTTAAACGTTTAAAAGACCCACCCGTTGTCAGAATATGTCGGACATAACACTTCTTGGTGGTGAAGAACTTAAGATGAAATTACGTCCACATATGTTCTCATTCTTTAATCTCTATTTTGTATTCTTTTTACTTCTATTATGGGGCTACTGGATATATGATTTTTTTACAAGGGAATCATTTACAAGTTTTCCATTTTATGATTTTTTAATTGGCATTCCGTTTATTAATGAAGTAACTGTTGGTGCCTTATGCTGGTCTTTAGGTCTTTTTATCGTTGGTTTTGCAGCACGTTATTTTTTCATGGATTCAGGAGGTCAAGGTATTTTCTTGCTTTATTCAGGTATAGCCATTTTTGGAATTCTAACCTTGTCATTCCATCAATGGAAAAATTTGGATTTATTGGGAGATACAATGGATTTTGGCAGGATATTCATTCCCGGAATAACGTTTGCAGTTTCAATTATAGGCATTCTTTTAGTTGATACTTACCGTCGTTCATTTACTTATTTTCTAACAGATAATAGAATTGTTTTAAAGAGTAGTTTTTTGATGAGCCGCAGTGAGAGACAAGTACGTTATAATCACATAGAAGACATAAAGTTGGAGCAAGGAATTATTGGCAGTATATTCGGATATGGAACGGTTTTGCCTTTAACAGGTTCAGGCTTAGGAACAGGAACTGATGAATCGATGATTGTGGCAGGCGCAGGTTCCGATGTTAAGGGTTTAGGAAGTATTGGACTCGCAGGCGGAACACGCAGTTCATCAAAGAAAATCCGTCATAATCCAAATGACTGTTTGTATGGTGTTCCGTCACCTGGAAAGGTAAGAGATTTGATTACTGAAAACATTCAATCAGACACCGGTGTAGAACACTTAAAAAACATAAAAGAGCTTTTAAGTCAACAAGACGAGAACGAAGAGTAATTATCCCGTTTTTATATTTATTTTTGCTTCTTTTAGCATATTTAGAGAAAGATTGAAATCTTCCATCCACCTGTCAGGTATGTCAATATCTTTTGGATAGATGATTGTTGAAACTCCTGCCTGGATAAGGGATCTAGCACACCTAGTACATGGAGGCCATGTGACGTATGCAGTACAATCCTTGAGAGAAATTCCTATTCTGGCAGCATGCATTATTGCATTTTCTTCAGCATGACAAATAAGAGGATATTTAATTTCTCTATTATTTAATCTCTCATTATTATCTTCAATCCCTCTAGGTAATCCATTAAACCCAGTACTTCGAATTTCACGATCTGGACCAACAACAACACATCCTACTTGAGTAGAAGGATCTTTACTCCATTCAGAAATATGTTTTGCTAAATTTAGAAACCTTTGGTCCCAGTTAGTCATCATTTTGCATTTTGTAAAGGGTCAATATAGTTATGCGTCATTTACGGTTGAACAAATTTTACATTCACATTTAGCCTTTCTAGCTTGACACCATTCTCTCCCATAGAAGATGATTTGTAAATGCAGTTTATTCCATGATTTTTTTTCAAATATTCGTTTCAAATCTGTTTCAGTAGTATTAACATTCTTACCATTTGATAATCCCCATCTGTGTGCAAGACGATGGATATGTGTATCTACAGGAAATGCAGGAGTATCAAAGGCTTGAGCCATAATTACTGAAGCAGTTTTATGTCCAACTCCTGCTAATTCTTCTAATTCCTCAAAGCTATTAGGGACTTTTCCATTATGCTTATCTAAAAGTTGCTGAGACATTTTTTTAATATTTTTAGCCTTTGTGGGAGCAAGACCTATTTGTTTTATGATATCACGAATTTCATTTACTTTTAGCAGGTTCATTTCTTTAGGATTTTTTGCTTTTTGAAATAAATTTGGAGTTATTTCATTTACTTTTTTATCAGTACTTTGCGCACTTAGCATAACTGCTACAAGAAAAGTAAAATTATTTTCGTGATCTAATGGAATATCAGGATTAGGATATAAATTGTCCAACGTGGAAGTGATAAATTCAACTTTTCTAGAAAGTTTCAATTTTCCCTCTATTTACCCTTAAACTTAGGTTTTCTTTTTTCTATAAATGCCGTAATTCCTTCTTTTCCATCTTCGGAATTTAGACATTGTACAAACAGTTCTCTTTCTAGTTTTAATCCGTCTTTTAGATTCATTTCAGACACGGCTTTAACACTCTTTTTTGCCCGCTCAACGGCGTATGATGATTTATCTCCAATAGTATTTGCAATCTCTATTGCTTTACTCATCAAATCCTCGGAATTAAAAACGAAATTTACGATCCCATAATTGTGGGCCTCTTCAGCACTTACCATCCGTCCAGTGAGAATTATTTCCATTGCTCGACCTTCTCCTATCAATCTTGTAAGTCTTT
>CACAGG010000015.1 GCA_902531985.1 uncultured marine group III euryarchaeote | reverse complement strand
AGAATCTATCATCATGGAAGTTATTCCGTTAATGACATCATCTAGTGGCAACATTGAAACAGTTCCAATATGTTGATACTTTTGAATAACCATAATGTGTTCTAAAATCTCCAGAGCTAACTTTGCATCTTCAAGACAGTAATTCATTACCTTTTCTGGTCGAGTTTTCCATTCTTCATCCATTTTCTTTGGATTAACGTCATGCTTTTCTCTTCCCAACAATTCTTTTGCGACGGCGTTAAGAGATTCTTGACGTGGGCGAATCTCGCGCTTAACATTCCACCAAGCATCAACGACAACTCGGCCCTCAACTCTCCAAAATCTTTGCATTTTTTGCTCAATTAAAGAATTATTCCTACCAAAATTCAAATCAATTCCGTGAAACTGAGCTCTTTCAACTAATAAAGGCAGATCATATCCATCAATATTATATCCCGTAATTATATCTGGATCATAGTTAGAAACTGCAGATACAAAATTGTTCAAAATATCAACTTCTTCACCATGTAATGTTTCTTCATGGAGATAACCACTCGAATCTTTAATGCAAAAACTCAAACAATAAATTGTTCTTTCAAAAATAGAATTTTCTATGTCAAAACTCAATATCTTAAAATCTGATTCAAAATCCTCACATTTATCAATAGATGTTGCTTGAATTAATTTACATGTAAAATTATTATCAGTGACTTCTTCACCTTCAAATTCAACACAACCTCCTAAATTATTGTCATAAAGATACCTGTAATGAAATGGAATATCAGATGCTAATAATTTCAAATCGTTATTTTTTAGCCATTCTTTAAGTTTGTATAACTTATTTGGCGTTTTAGTAAATATTCGGGTACATCTCTTAACATCGCCATCTACCCATAAATCTTCATCCTCAATAGATTCGACATTTTCATCTTTTTTCAAACGCTTCTTTATATCTTTACTCGCTTCAACAACTTGAAAATATGGTTGTAAGTAAGGTGTTCGAACTGCAATTCCTTGGCCTTCTTGAGTAGTTCCATAAAGATAGACTATTGCGCGGTCTATTCCATCAACATCTTCAATATGATATGCTGAATTGAGTAAACGTATCGAATATTTCACAAATTGCTAGTAAGGGGCTCCTATTATTCTATTGCTTCAGAGCAATGATAAGGCTTGATCGAAATCATCTCTTAAATCATCAAAATCTTCCAAACCTGTTGAAAATCTAATAAAGCCTAAATCAATACCTGCATTCAAACGGTCTTCTTGTGTCCAAGAAGCATGAGTGGTTGTGTAAGGCATTGAAATTAACGATTCTACGCCACCCAACGAGATGGCTTGAGATGCAACCTCTGTATTATCCATCAATTTACGGCCTGCTTCATCCCCTCCCTTAACAACAAATGAAACCATATTACCTGAACCTGACATCATATTTTTGGACAACTCAAAATCATTATGACTTTTTAATCCAGGATAAATTACTTTCTCAATTTTAGGATGTTTTTCTAACCACTCTGCTAATAATCCTGCAGTTTTTGTTGATCTATCGTATCTAATTTGAAGAGTTTTGATTCCCCTCTCTACCAGTGACGCCTGATGAGGGTCCATACTGCCTCCAAAATTTCTTAATTTATACCAAATTTGATTAATCATTTCGGTACTTCCTACAACAGTTCCTCCTAATAAGTCACTATGGCCATTCAACATTTTAGTAACTGAATGGATAACTAAATCAAAACCATGCTCAATTGGATTACATGCTATTGGTGTTGCAAATGTACTATCTACGATAGACACTGCCCCGTATTTTTTGGCTAAAGCTGCTAGTTTAGGTAAATCTGAAACTTCCAATAAGGGGTTAGTAACTGTTTCACAATACAATACTTTTGTTTCTTTCTCTTTGAGTGCTTGCTCTACTGCACCTAAATCCTTTACATCAATATAATGAACATCTATACCAAAACGTACAAAATCTTGATCTAAGGAAAGTAATGTTCCTCCATAGAGATTACGAGTCGTCACTAGCCTCTCTCCTTGGCCTAAGAAATTGAGAAGAGTAGTGCAAATAGCTGCCATTCCAGATGAAAATACTAATGCATCCTCTGCACCTTCTAAATGTGCTATTTTTCTCTCAACAGCCCTATTTGTAGGATTATAATATCTTCCTGAATAAACTGGAGCTCTGGGTTTACCATTCATCCACATATCGTAAGCATTATCATCTAAGAAAAATGTTGAAGACTGATACACTGGTGTGTTCAATGAATTTTTACTGGGTGAAGTTCCGGAGTGAACTGCACGGGTTCCCTTTTTGCTTTTCCTAAAGCGCTCTTTGTCAGAGGACATATCATTACCACCTGGAACTGTGGTTAATAACTTTGGCGAGATGATTAATAAATAGATAGTCTTATTTACGAAGCAGTGTTACTTTAGGTAGAAATGATGTTTAGAAGTGCAAAATTAGGACGCAATTTGTTACTCGCACTGATTCTTTCAGTCTTTTTATTGCCTATAGCTAACGCAGGACTTGTTGAAGTTTACATTAATAATTCTGATGAATTAACTGAAAGTGAAACTCAATATGTTATAGAAAGTGGAAAAGATTTAAATCTTGAAATTCGGTTAGCTGGACCATACCGCATTGATTCGGGGGACAAGAACCTATCTGTAGAGAGTATTTACCTTGACGTTTACTTTGATAATGATAATGATCGTAGAGATCCTACTTCTGGAATTCCGCAGTATAAAGCTCTAAAAGCAACTGAAACCGATCCTGGCTACGATACTTTTACATCTGCCTTCAAGGGTAACGACGACCGATTTCAGAATTATGAAGGAACTATTAGATTTTCGATCGTAATGAAAAATGCATCTAGTGGCATCGTTAGAGACAATGTAATCCTAATTACAATGGAAGCTCCGCCAAGTGGTGATAGTGGCTCTTCGGGATTCACACTACCTAGTTTACCGGACCCTATTGCCGATAATTTAATTCCAATTATTGGAGGCATCATTGTTTTATTTTTACTTTCTTTTGGAATTTACACTTTTGTTTTAGCTCCTGAAGATACCACTGCAGATATTTACAGAGAAAAAGAAAGTGTAGATCCACTAAAGCAAAGTTTAACGGGAGTAGGATATAAATCCGAATTACCTAGTGAATCAAAACTTAAACGTTTAGAAAATAGAGATGATGGCTCTGATGAAGAAGATGAAGACTCCGATGAAGAAGATGACGGTGATTATGAGTACGAAGATGATGATGACGAGGAATTTGATGAACGTGCGATGCTAGACAAATTAACGGGAACGCAAACTCTTGAAGATAGTTCTGACGATGATAGTGATGTTGAGGAAAAACCTGTAGTTGCGGCTAAGAAAAAGGCTGTAAAAAAGAAGGTAGCAAAGAAGACTATTGCAAAGAAAAAGATAGTCAAAAAGACCGCACCTAAAAAGAAAGCTAAAGCCTCAAAACCTACTAAAAATATAGGTAAAGGCTTGAAGGAAATTACTTGCCCATCATGTGACAAAGTACATCATGTCGATGAAAATACGTCTAAATTTATCTGCAGTTGCGGTAGAAGAATAAGAGTTTAACTTTTTTCTACAACGTCTAATATCAAAAATAGATTTCTAGTTTCATCTTCATCTAAATCAATCTCAAATGGCTTAACTATTAAGTCAATCTCTTTTGATTTATACTGAGCTTCTTGAACTGGTAACGCGATTTTCCAATCAGTTATAGGTAGGCAATCAAAATCTGAATTACCTTCTGTCAAATTAACTATAGCTTTTGTTATCCAAATTTTTCTCTCTTGATTTGGAAGTTCCACAGAATAGGCACCACCCTGGAAATGATTGATCTTAACTGCTACTTTACTTGCAGAATCGGCTCTTAAGGCCTCTGATAGTTTTCTCTTTTCTGCCTCTTTATATGTAAAATCAAAATCACCTATCTTCTCTATATTTTTTTCTAATAATTTCAAAGGATACTCCTCCTTATTTAGGGCAGCTAACAGAATTCTTTCCAACCGAATCTTAGAATTTCTTTCCGATTCAGCCATGACTCGATAATAGCTGAGAGGATGACGTATCTGCCTGCATAGAGCGTTGGGTCCAGGACATACGCCGCTAGAAACAAGTGTGTCACATTTAGGGGAGCTATATTGTGTACCAGAGGTTTTACCCGAAATGTGTTCAACCTGATATCTAGTGAAAGATTCCTTGAAATCAGGAGCTGTTGCAAAGAGTCTCATAACGGCTTCAGAATCTTGGTTTAACGAAGACAGAAAAGTAGTTATGAAGAAGCGTGAAGGGTGTGCCAGGTTTACTCCTGCCTGCAAATCCATTAAATTTAAATTGAAACAAGGTGGGGCTTTAGTAAGATCAAATCGACCTAATTCTTTCATAGCTTCTGCTTGTCTTTCATCAACTACTGTATTCAAGCCCCCTATCCTCTCAGTAAAAGTTTTGGACACTTCCGATTTTAGATCTTCTATTGTACCTTCAAATCTATTTCTAATCTCATCTGGAGCCTTGGGCAATTCCTCCAAGTGTTGACGAATAACTTCCCTCATTAAGCGAATCAGAGTTTTTCTATCTAAAGTTACAATTCCTTTACTAACTCCTCTATTTGATAATTTCCAATCTCCTTCGCGAAGCTTAGAAGCAGCCCTTACGTAATCTATAAAATTAAGATTAAAGTCAGAACCATCTAATTCCACATTAACCACGCCTAGATTATTGACAAAAATGACTAAATCTTCGTCTGTCTCTGAAGAGAGATGCGATTCTGCCTTTCTTGCTTCTGACAAAGCAACGTAATTTACGAGAGCTTGATTATCTGTGGCTGCCAAAACTAGTCTAGAAATTACATATCCAAGAACAATATCATTTTCATCATTAGTAGGTGGACCTTCAATATCAATTATGCCTCTTGTCGCTGAAGTTTCAAGACGATTTATTGCAAGTGCCCTTGCTTCTGCGTAGAAATAATCCTCTAATAATGATTCTAAATTTACTTCCTCAAGAATCGCGCTTGCTGTTGGCAAAAAGGGATATCTCCAATGTTCTGGCACATTTGCACAAGAGCGATGTGGTTTTATAACAGCAATCAAGGGTGTGATATTACATGGCTGCAACCCTGCTTGAATTGAATGATGTCCAGAAGGATTACCGCATACGCAGTTATGGAAGAGTTATTAGAACACATAAAGCCTTGGATAATTTAAGTTTTAAAGTTGGAAAGGGGGAAATTTTCGGCTTTCTAGGCCCCAACGGTGCTGGAAAAACAACCACTATAAAATGCATAACTGGAATTTTAAGATGTGATAGTGGAACTATTTTGATTGATGGAAAGAACATAGAGCAGAATGATTTTGAAAATAAAAATAAAATAGGATTCTTGCCTGAACAGGTCGGATTATATGGAAATTTAACCCCTATTCAGACTCTAAAATATTATGGTGGATTTTACAGCTTGTCTGATTCAACTATACAAGAGAGAGGGAGTAAATTATTAGAATTATTGGGACTAGATAACAGCTTAGGAAAAACTGTAGATGAATTCTCACTGGGTATGAAGAAACGTTTAGCACTCGCGACCGCATTGCTACATCAACCTGAGATTTTAGTACTCGATGAACCGACTTCAGGACTAGATCCGAGAGGAGTAAAAGCCCTTAGAAAATTATTGCTAGATTTGAATAAAAAAGGTTTAACAATATTGCTTAGTTCACATATACTTTCTGAAGTTCAGGAAATTTGTACTGATGTAGGTATAATAAATAATGGAAAAATGGTTACACAAGGCCCTATTTCTGAAATAATATTAGCAGTTGAAAAAACTGCAATTAAACTTTCATTACGTGTCAACAATTTTACAGAAAAAGAAGAAAAAATATTGACAAAGAACAATAAAATTAAGATTATCAATAAGAAAGACCTAGGTAAACACAAAATGATTTTATTGGAATTAAAAGAAGATTTAATACCTTGGGTTACTAATAAATTAGTTTCAAACGGAACGCAGATATATTCAATAGAACCACATACAACAACTCTTGAAGATGTATTCTTAAGTAAAATAAAAGATTTGGAAAAGGAGAATCAACAATTAAAGAAAATTAATAAAGAAAATAAAACAAATAACACTGATGAAAAAAATGTTACAAATGTAACTAATGTATACAACATAAGTGATAGTGTGATAAATCGTAGTAATTTAGGAAAGGAGGATGATAAGAAATGAAATATTATTCCCTAGAGAAGGCAAAATCACGCTGGAAAGCAAATTACACTTGGCAACCTTTGCTAGCAGCATTTGCTATTATTTTATTTGTAGCCGTATTGCACAAAAGCCATTGGGAACTAAACACTGAAACTAATCCGTTAAGGGTATGGGAACAGAGAGAAACTACCAATCTGAATAATGAAACAAATATTGAATATAACTATGATGACTTAATCAATGAAACTGTAAAATTTAAGGGTACTTTAGAAATATTCCCTTATACCAACAAAAGTATTGGACCTCTTGAGCAGGCTAATGGCACATTTGATGAAATGGATGGATTAGTTTACAGCGAAGAAATTTATCAGAAATGTATAATAAGTTTAGATGGGATGAGAATATTGATCAACGGGAGTTTAGAAGGTAAATTCTATGAAAATGAAATTGTAACTGTAAATGCAAAATTAGTTGAAAGAGAATATACCTATGAAAAGAGTGGGTCTGTTATTTCACTTACTAGCCAGATATGGGAAGCTGAAGTCGATGACATTGAATTGGCAGAAAAAGTTGATTACTATTACTTCGCAATTGAACTTATTATATTTACAATAGGGCTATATCTTTCTCTCAGAAGAATAAATAATTTTAAAGAGCAACTAAAATTTGCAAAACATATAGCTCTTTTTGAATTTAAAAGAGGCCTAAAAACACCAAGGATGGTTGTTTTAAGCTTGTTTTTTGCATTATTCATAGTCGGAATGGGGTGGTTACTGGGAGATTTACAAAACCAATCCTCATCGATCCTTGGAACAATGACTACTAAGGGTAGTATTGTACAATTATCTTACTTCACATTTATGATTGGTTCTATGGCTGCAATTGCAGTTTCAGTTGATAGTTTCCACAGGGAAAGACAGCTTAATACTATGAATATGCTACTGGCAAGACCTGTAAACCGTGAAACTATTGTACTAGGTAAAGCTTTAGGCCTAAGCTTAGTTGTTGGAGTGCCTGCATTTTTAGCTCAAATAGCAGGATTATATTTTATGACTACCATAGGAAATACTCCACCTATAGCTAGTATCATTGCATTTTTAATTTTTGGACAAGTAATGATTTTTACGATGGTTACTTTCCAACTTTGTTTGGCAATATCAGCCAGAAGTGGATCAAGTGTCGTGATATATGGTTTAGGTGCGTGGCTACTATTTGCACTGGTTTGGACACTTGTGATTTTGTTCATAGCTTTCATAATCGGAGTTGATATTAATGGAGAAAATTTTGAAAATGATCCAGATTACCAAACATTTGCATCACGCATGGGCTTGCTAAACCCTGGAGTAATCTATCAGATGGTTGTAGGACTTTGTACAAACCGTACTATTGCTATTGATTTGGAAGGAGTACCTGGATGGTTAGCTTTATTGTCAGTTGTCTTGTGGCCATTATTGTGCCTTAGAACTGCCACGTGGCTTTTCAAGAGGGAAATGAAAGGATGAAAAGAGCAATTTACAGAGATGAAAACGCTGTTACTCATGTAATTGAATTTACTATAGCATTAACTGTATTTGTTTTACTTGTGCAGGCATTTACATCTTCTATGAATCATAGAATTGGTATTGATTTAGATAACAATGATGAACGAGTAGTAATGGCAAGAGAAGTTATTTCTGAATTGGCAGGCTCTCAGGGGAAAATTGGGGACGCTACTAATTGGGAAGATTTTGAATTTGGTACTGGAACGCCTCAGCTAAAAGATGGTGCAACTGTAGGTTTATTGAATGGTAATGGTGAATTAGACAAACAAAAGTGTGATGCATTAGCCAAATTTCCATACACCCCCCTAAGGGATGAATTTGAAGTTAAACAAGAATTGAGAATTGAAATACAAACTTTAGTACCTAAAGAAACGGTTTGCCTTTGGGGATCTGATCCTGCTGATACCTCAATTAGTGTTAAATCTGAAAAATATTTACTATACAATGATGGAACAAATATCTTACCTGCTTTATTGACAGTTACTATCTTTGAAAGTGTGAAATTAAGTAACGAGATTTACATGACTGAAATAATGTATAACCCTTCAAACAGCGGAGCTAAATATGAATGGATTGAAGTCTACAATCCTAATTCTTTTTCTATCTATATAACTAGTTGGACTATTCAAGATGTGCAAGAAGAGGACAATATCGTTGCTGAAGATGGCGATACTTTGACGCTTCCTGGAAAAAGTGCTGGGATATTGACAACTTCTCCTACGACATTCAAAGAAACTTATATTGATTATGAATATGTTTTCTCTATAGAAGATACTGCAATAGGTAATGGATTAGGAAATAATGAAACACTTACCTTATCGGCAGGTGGAACAAACAAAGATGTATTCAGCTATACAAACTCAGACGGTGCTGATGGTAACGGAAAAACGCTAACGAGGGATTGTTATAACTGTGAAACTTGGGCTGAAGCTGATGCAACGCCTACAACAATCTAAATCTATTCAAAGGCTTGAATTCCCGTAATCCAACGACCTAGAATCAAATTATGAATATCATGTGTACCTTCATAAGTATAAACACTTTCTAAATTAGCCATGTGACGCATTATTGGATACTCATTCAATATTCCATTAGCTCCATGAATATCTCTGGCCATGCGTGCAATCTGAATTGCAATATCTACATTATTCATTTTACCAAGTGAAACCATTTCTGGTGTAAAATCTCCCTTATCTTTAGCACGACCAAGATGATATGCCAATAATTGCCCTTTTGTAATTTCTCTAAGCATCCATGCTAATTTATTTTGAACTAATTGAAAGCTAGCTATCGGCTTTTCAAACATTATTCTAGATTTTGAATAATCTACAGAGGAATGAAAACAGCCCATTGCTGCACCTAATGTACCCCAAGTAATCCCATAACGTGCTTGTGTCAAACAACTAAGTGGTCCTTTTAATCCTTGGACATCTGGAAGGAGCCTATCTTTTGGAATTTTACAGTCTTGGAAAACTAATTCGCTAGTTATTGATGCTCTGAGTGAGTGCTTACCTTTCATTTCTGGAGCTGTAAAACCAGAGTCACTTTTTTCAACAATAAAACCACGTATTTTACCATCTAGTTTTGCCCAAACAATGGCAATATCTGCAATAGTGCCATTTGTAATCCACATTTTAGCTCCATTAAGAATATAAGAATCTCCGTCCTCCACTGCCTTAGTTTCCATACCTGCAGGATCTGAGCCATGATCTGGTTCAGTCAAACCAAAGCATCCAATTAACTCTCCTTTTGCCATACCTGGTAAATATTTTTGCTTCTGCTCTTCCGTACCAAACGCATGTATGGGGTACATCGATAAAGAACCCTGAACAGATACGCAACTACGTATTGCTGAATCTCCGCGCTCTAACTCCTGACACACTAGCCCATATGCTACATTAGAAAGCCCTGCGCATTCGTAACCCTTAAGGTTACAACCAAAAAGCCCCATTTCACCTATTTCTGAAATTAACTCTGTCGGGAAAGTACCTTTGGTGTAATATTCTTCAATTATAGGAATTACTTTTTCATCAACCCAGTCACGGACTAAGTCCCTAACCATTATTTCTTCTTCTGTAAGATGTTGCTCCATCTTGTAAAAGTCGACACCCTCATACCTAGACATACAAGCTATTTTGTATAGGTGCTATATATGTGTTACATTACTACTATTGGTAGAATTAAATACAACGTGCGGATGGGACATTAATGGATGAAATCTGGATTGAAAAATATAGGCCCACGAACCTCTCTGAAGTAGTGGGACAACCTGCCGTAACAACCAGATTGAAAAATTATGTAAAAGAAAGATCAATGCCTCACTTACTATTTGCAGGTCCTGCTGGAATTGGAAAGACCACAAGCGCACTAGCCCTTGCCAGAGAATTATTTGGAGATTTATGGAAACATAATCTTCATGAGTTAAATGCATCTGATGAAAGAGGAATTGATGTTGTAAGAGGTAAAATTAAAGAATTTGCAAGAACTGCCCCCCTGGGTGAAGATGGCTTCAAAATTATTTTCCTAGATGAGGCTGATGCACTAACTAATGCTGCTCAAGCTGCTTTAAGAAGAACCATGGAAAAATATGCTAGAACATGTAGATTCGTAATGTCTTGTAATTTTTCATCTAAAATAATTGAACCTATTCAATCTCGCTGCGCAGTTTTTCGATTTAAACCAATCAAATCTGAAGATTTAGAAAAATATCTTAAATTTGTGGCTTCAAAAGAAGGACTAAATGTAACAAAGGAAGGTTACGAATCACTTACCTATCTTGCACAGGGTGATCTGAGACGTGCAATTAACGGCTTACAAATGGCTGCGGCTGCAAAAGAAGAAATAACTCCTGATATTGTTTATCAGGCAGTAGCGGCTGCAAGACCTGAAGAAGTGAAAGAAGCTTTACAAATGTCATTAGAGGGTAATTTCTCAGGTGCCAGGGAAAGACTTGATACTCTTCAAATCACGTATGGCTTAGCTGGAGAGGATGTACTGAGGCAGATGCACAGATCTGTAAGGGATTTAGAAATCCCTGACAAAATTAAAGTACAAATGATAGAGAAATTAGCTGAAGCTGATTTCAGATTATCAGAGGGTGCTAACTCTCGAATACAAATCGAAGCAGTAGTTGCTCATTTTACAGTTCTCGGCCGCCATATTCAAAAATAGTTAGGCGGAAAGTTTTACTTAGTGCTCCTTTACGGATTGTGGTTCAAAGTAGTGGTTACACAACTGTTGATGGCGAATTTGACCCTATTGAGGAACGAAGTTTTTTCACAATTGATGACTTTAAAGTTAATGGAAAAACTATCCTGCTAAGAATAGATATTAACTCATCGATTAATCCTAGTAATGGGGAAATCCTTGATGATACTAGAATAAGAAGACACTCAACTACCGTAAAAGAATTGTCTCAAAAAGAAGCTAAGGTTATAATCTTAGCACATCAATCAAGACCTGGAAAACTTGACTGCGTAAGTCTTAGTGAACATTCTAAAAGAATGGGAAATTTAATTGGGAAAAATATAAAATTTATTCCAGACATATATGGAAAAGCAGTTATAGAATCTATTGAAAATATGACTAACGGAGATATTCTAATGTTAGAAAATGTTAGATTTGATGGTGAGGAAATTGAATTTAATCGATTTGAGAATAATAATTTCGAATCTCAAGCTAATGCTAAAATGATTACTACACTAGCTCCTCACGCTGATTTGTTTGTTAATGACGCATTTGCGGCAGCTCATCGATGTCAGCCTTCCTTGGTTGGTTTTTCTGAAAAGATGCCTGCGATTGCAGGAAGAGTGATGCAAAGAGAGTTAGATTTTCTTGGTAAAGCAATTTCATCTGGACCTAATCCTCGAGTTGCATTATTGGGAGGAAGTAAAGCTGCTGATTCTGTGTCTATCTCAGAATATTTTCTCAAGAAAGGCGTTGATTATGTTTTAACAGGAGGAGTTGTTGCCAATATATTTTTGATGGCTGCAGGTATTGATATAGGTGAACCAAGTACTACATTTGTAAAAAATAATATAAAAAACCACACTAAAGTCATAAACAAAGCAAAAGAACTAATAAAAGAGTATGAAGAAAAAATTATCTATCCTACTGATGTCGCCATAAATGAAGGCGGAAAGAGAGTCGGAATTTCTGTAAATAACTTGCCATCAAAATATCCAATACATGACATTGGTTTAGATACTTTGGTAAATTACATTAATTTAATAAGAAATGCAGGTACGATTATTGCAAATGGACCTATGGGCGTATTTGAAAATCAAGAATTCGCAATAGGAACAAAAGAAATATTCGAAAGTATTTCTAAGAATGAAGGTATGACTGTAGTTGGCGGTGGAGAAACTGCAATGGCATTTAATCAAATGGGATTGTCAAAGAACATCGAACACATCTCAACTGGCGGTGGTGCATGTATTGCATTTATGGCTGACGAAACTATGCCTGCTTTAGAAGCAATGCGACGTAGTAAAACTAAATTTGGATAAAATGGAGCCACTGGGGGGATTTGAACCCCCGATCTACTGATTACGAATCAGTCGCTATGCCAGGCTAAGCCACAGTGGCGCTATTTGGCTAAGAATATTAGATTAAATTATTTAGGCTTCAAAAAAATCACGGATTTCTGAGGTAATATTTTCAGATTGCTCTAATTCTGGCATATATTCTAAGAAACTGCGGGCCCTATTGTCTGCTATTATTATTACACCTTTATCGGTCTCTGATCTAACTACACGTCCCGCTGCTTGGAGTAATTTCCTTACTGCTGGAGATTCAACCGCAAATTTCCATCCTCTTCCGTCAAATGAAATATCATAATAATGCTGTAACGCATCTTGCCTTGCACCTGGAGAAGGATAAGGAATACCAATTATCATCGCCATTTCCAAAGTAGTATCTGGATAATCCACCCCTTCTGCTAATCTTCCTCCCATGACTCCTGCCAAAATTGCCCCTTTATCTGATTTGAAACTTTCAACTGTCTGCATTAATTCGTTTTGCCCCATGCCAGAATATTCTTTGTATACTGGTTTTTTTATTTTTATATCATTTAATACTGAATTTAGTAATTTGTAAGAGGGAAAAAATAGAGCTATATTTCCATCAAAACTCTTTACTGCTATTTGAATCTGATCTTTTATTTTAGATAACATGTCAAAATTTGAATTTAACATCTTATACGAAGTGTTTACATCATCTAAAAATAAAAGTTTCTTATTGATTTTTGGAAAAGTTGATCCTTTTCTTTCTAATATAGAATCAGGTCTCAAACCAACTAAATCTCTAAACATATCAAGAGGACTTATTGTTCCTGACATTGAAACAACGCCAGCAGTCTCATCCAAAAAACCGGTCATTATTCTAGGATCTAAACAGACTTTTTCCAGTCTTAACGGATTTAAACCAACTAATCTTATTGTATGACTATCAATCGAATCTAACCAATGACAAAGAAAATCACCAACTGAACCAAGATATGAGCGAGGTCTCTTTCCTTTTTCTAAAAGATATTGTCGTGTTTGTTGCCCCATCTTTGCAATTTCAGTGCAATTTTGTTTTAATCGATACAAAGTCATTTTTCCGTGAGACATCATCTCAGTTTCAAATGTTGAAACCTCCGAATCTAGAGCAACTATGTGTGATGGGAGAAGCCCTTCATCTTCATTACTTGGAACATGGTCTTCAGCTAACTTTTCGATAGAAGCTTCTATGAAATTAAGAAATTGAATTGTATCTCCACCATTAGGAAGTTGATAACCATAATCTTTCGCCTCAGTAACTGCTCTATTGATAGATTTTAAAGTCATTGCATCAGAGGCTGCATCGCGTGCCCAATCAGGAAGATTATGAGCCTCATCAACTATAGCTATTATCCTTTCAAGAGAAGTACCCATCCAACTCATCAAATACTTTCGTATAAACTCTTCAAAAAAATAAACATAAGGTACAATTACAACTTGAGCTTCTTTCAATAACAATTTATTCAATTCATAAGGGCACAAACCCGATTCTTCAGCCTGAACTGCGAAATCTTCTGCTGTTAATATTTTAGATGACCACTCATTTGTCAAAGATTTATTATCTCTCAGCAACCTTCTATAAAATTGGCATCCGGCCTCTCCCAATTTTGATTGGGTCTTTAAGGACTTACAAATTTTAGATTTTTCAGACCAATTCGATTTTCTTAATTCATCGTCGTGTTTCTGTTGAGGGCAAAGTGCATCTCGTCCTTGAATAGCAATTGCTTTAATCTCGTTCCCTGCCTTTTTGAACTGCTGCAACTCATGAATTACCTGTTTTTGTTGGGAATTGGTTCTCACACAATAAACTATTTTGAAGCCATCTTTGGTAAATGGAAGTGCACCTGCTAACGAAGTAAATGTTTTTCCACTCCCTGTAGGGGATTCCAATACCATGTGATTCCTATCCTCTATTGTTGATCTTATCAAATCAATCGTTTCTTTTTGATTTTCTCTCGGAACATACGGAAGCTTCATTATACATTTTAAAAAAATAAAGAGTATTTATGCTTATGGGTATTACCCATTACCCCCTAATAGGCTATAAACCTAAAAAGGGTTTTTAGAGACCTGACGCAACTAAATTAACGAGACCAAATATCTTCAGGGACCTCATCATAGACTGAAGGCTCTTGATCATCTGGAGCATACTTTGGCCCCGCATCTGTTCTTCTCTGTATCTCTGCTATTTTCAAAAGCCAATAATGTATTCTCCACTCCCTTCCATCGTAAAGTGTAGTTTCCTCTCTTTCAGTTTCCATTAATCCTGCATCTTCTAACATGTAGAAAGTATCCCTATCCTCCGGATGTAAGACATTATCTATTATCCTGTCACTATATCCAAAAAAGTTCAAGATATGCTCTGCCAGATAACTAGACTCATCATCCCCCATGTGTGAATACTCTGGACTGTAATTAATAGCTGAAGCAAGTGTTTCTGTTGTTAAAACTCTCAAGCAATCGTCTCCGTTCTAACAAGTCTGCCATGGGTCTTATATTAATCTGTTGTAGGTATCATCAACAATTTATAGGTAGTAATTAAATAATAGATATTGAGCGGCGAAGAAGATTTATGGAAATTGGTGCAGAAACATATCTCTGAAGATGAAAGTGAAATAGAGGAAGATGTTGAATCAAAGATAGAATATGAAACTATCAAAGAAGAAACTATTAATGAAGAATTTATTGAAGAAACTGAACAAGATATAGAACTTGAAATGAAAGAGAAAACTGGAAAAAACAGCTTTGAAAATGACTACACTACAATAAATTTACTACAAGAAGGAGTTTTTACCGGATTCATATACATATTTGGAATAATGATTGTTTTGGGGTTGCTGAGCATACCTGGTTCAATAACTGCTGCCATAGGTGGATTTATTGGAGGTCGTAAAGCTGGAGATCCTGCCAGAGCTTTGACTGCTGCAATGCTTCCTTTCCTTACAATTGCTACAATCTATTTTTTGGCTTCTTCTGGAGCATTACCTCCTGGTTCGGGACCTAATGATGTAGCAACAGAAATTGGTGAAATGATAAATTTCAATACAGATAAAAATGCCCTAGGACCTATATCTAAAATGCCAGATAGTACATCTACCGTATTTGTTTCTGTTGTCACTTTTGCTTTCATAGGCGGCTTGGGAAATATAGATAAGAAAAAAACTATATTATAGAAAAACTAGAGACCTACCCATTCTCTTGCAATATCCCAATAGTAATGCTCTGCAATAATCAATATGGTAACTGCAAAAAATACCAAAGGAACGCCATTCCTTACAAAATCATTAGATTTGGGAATGCCTGAAGCTTGAACAATCAAATTAGGAGGTGTTCCGAAAGAGGTCATAAATGCAAATGCAGTACTAATTGCAGTAATTATAGCAATGCTTTCAAGTGCTAAATTTGCTTCAACTCCAACTGCGAGTGTTATCGGGACTAAAATAGCAGCTGCAGCACCATCGCTCATCACATTAGTTAACATAACTGTCACAACAATTATCATCAAAATTATTGCCAATTCACCACCATATTGGGAACCAAAATCTGCAAGCCAATACAAACCACCTGCTAACCAATCAGCAGCCCCATGCTTCACCATTGCCTTACCCATAGTTAATGCAGCACCATAAATGAACATAACACCCCAACGTAATCTTTGCCTACTATCTTCCCATTCTAGTACCCCAAACGTGTGCATAAGAATTCCTCCTATCATTGCACTTGTTCCAAGAGTTAAACCATTAAATCCTGAAGTTAAAAATAAAACGAATGTCACGCCCAAAATAGATAAAGCCAAAATCTGACGATCATCTATTGACTGAGTTTTCTCATAGTAATAATCTATAGTCCTATAGTTTACCTTATTAACTGAAATCAATGTGAAAAAGACGACCGGAATCAAGGCAATTGTTATTGGGGCTGCTAAAACTACCCATTGCACGTAAGTTATCTTTTGATTATAAATTTCTTCTAAGAAACCCATAGCAATCACATTACGTGCACCTCCAGAAGGTGTTGCTAGTCCTGCAATGGAACAAGAAAAAGCAACTGCGAGAACTAAGGCTATCATCTCATTTTTATGCTTCCCAATATCTGTCTTATCGGCTATAGTTAGAACCAAAGGGAGCATAATTGCTGCGACACTATGATCGGGAATTATGGCTGCCATAAAACTACAAATGACAATAATTCCAAAAATAAGTGCATAATTAGAACCAGTAAAAGGACCTAATAGCCTCCTTATTATCAAATTTTCAGCACCTGATTTAGTTATTCCTTGAGCAATAATTAGGGAGCCAAGAATCATAAAGACTGAATCAGAAGCATATGATGAAAAAGCATCATCTCTATTTTCGCCCAGTAAAACAAGCGCCACTCCAGCCATTAACGCAGTCACGGGTAAAGGAAATGTTTCTGAAACCCACAAGTAAATAATGAATAAAAATAATGCAAATACATTTCTTCCTGACGTTGTCAGGCCATCAGCAAAAAAGTAAAGCAACACATTTATGAAAGAAATAATAAAAATTCCTGCAAAAAATTTCCTAAATGTTGAATTTAAATATAATCTATATAGTGCATGTTGTCTCTCCTTAGAATCAAATAAATCTGCTTGAAGTTCTAATAAAGTTCTTCTCCTCTTTAATTGGTCTACTCTGGGGAGAACTGTATGTGACTCTTCCTCTAAAGACTCTGCTACGATCTCTAATCCGTCTAGCATTTCTTCAAAATCTTGGTCTTTACTCATCTAAGTACACACACCGGAACTGATGCACTAAGCACTAAATGGTGCAACAAAATATCACTAACTGCGTCTTCTATGTCTGGAAGAAGAACCAGCCTTGCACCTTCCGAACTAACTACAGAATTTACAATATTTTTTCTAGATTTAAAGAAACCAAAGGGAACTATCGTTGAAGTTATATGAAATTCACCACCTAATTTTTCTCTAAGACCTTCGACAGCCTTATCGATAGCTTCAGCACCTCCAAAAACTTCTGCCCCAATATGCAAAAGCTCTAAATCACATTTAAATTTACGTGAAAAATCCTCTAATTTTTCGATTGCATCTTTTGGTAAAACGGGACCATCAAACACAACTAGCGCAGGAGAACCTGAACCAGGCAGAGGATGCTCCTTACGAACAACAAAGGCATGGGAAGATTCAGAATCCAAAATTCTTTCAACTTCCGAACCTGTGAATAATCTACTTAAAAATGATCTAAATGGGCCTAAAATTAAAGTATCTGCAACACCTTCGTCAATCATTTTTGCAAGAACTTTTCTTCTCTTACCTGTTTTTAATATTGACTCGATTTTTACATCTTCAGTTTCTTCTATAAATTTCTCTAATTGCCTCTTTCCGAGTGCCTCAAAACCCCTTCTAGTTTCACTTGAAGCTGTAACTGTTCCTGTTTTTGAAGGATTGCTAACATATGTAGCTACCAAAGGTACATCAAGACGCTTAGCTAGAGCCAATGCATAATTTCTAGCTGGCTTCAACCGCTTGGAAGGGTCTATAGGCAACAATAATTTATCAAACATCCTAAAGTACAATCGACGCAACGTATATTTAACCCTGCCCAGTGAGCGCACCCCTGGTTTTGTAATTCAGGACGGAGAAAAGATTTGGCAAAGGTCGCAAGAGCAAAAGTGAAGGACAAGTGGAAGGGCAAAATGTGGTACCGTTTACACGCACCTTCTATGTTCAACTACGCAATAATGGCACATACACCTGCCGACAATCCTGAATTTGTAAATGGAAGAGTTACAGAAGTGCCATTAGAACAGTTAACTGGCGATTTTAGTCAAAAAAATTTCATGGTAAAATTTAGAGTCCATGAAACTAGAGGTAACAATGCATTTACTACATTTGACGGTCATCGATTAACCTCCGATTACAAAAGAGCGTTAACGAGAAGAAAGAATAGTCGAATTGATTGTAATTTTGTATTAAATCTTCAAGATGACGTCAAAATAAGAATTAAACCAATTATAATGGTTGATAAGCGAATAAAAAAATCACAAGAAAAGATGCTTAGGTCCGTAGCCAATAAATACATTGAAGAATACATTTCAAAATTAAATCTTTCAGAAGCTTTAAAGAAGATATATTCTGGAGATTTAAATAAAGAAGTAGCTACAGCATTGAAGTCAACATATCCTACAAAAAGAGTAGAAATATCAAAGATAAGCGTAATGAATCCTGCAAGTCTTATGGAAGTTCCTCCTAATGAAGAAGAACTAGAAAACATTCTTAAAGAAACTGAAGAACCTGCTAAAGATGATCTCTCTACAGAAGAAAGTAATGAAGAAGTAATAGAAGATGATATTGAAGGTGACAACGTAGATTATTCAGCTATGAAAGTAGCCGAACTGAAAGAATTATTAAAAGAAAGAGAATTACCCGTTTCAGGTACTAAAGCTGAACTTATCAAAAGACTTCAATCTTGAATAAAGCGACCTGGGAGCTTTTACCATTCTGGTTCCCAAAGTCGCGAAGTAATCGTAACTGGGCTTTTGTATTTATTTTACTGACAATACTCAGTATTGATTGGTGGAATTGGGAGGCTAATGCCCGTTTTGGTGATTGGATACCCATTTGGATTATTTACTTAATTTTTATTCAATTTGCACTAGCATATTCTATTCGCAAGTTTTCGCAGGAATGGAGTGAAAATGAGTGATTTAATAACTATTGGAATTGTCTTAGCAGTATATTTGGTAATCTCAATAGGAATAGGTATCTATGGACGAAGTAAGGAAATTAATTCTGATGAATATTTTGTAGCATCTAGGAAAATTAGTCCATTAGTTCTATTTTGCACCTTAGCTGCAACTAATTTTTCTGCATTCTTTTTCCTGGGTTTTGCTGGAGCTAGTTACAGAGCAGGCTGGGGATTTTATGGAATTATGGCAATGGGCACCTCATTAGTAGGATTATCAATATTACTTTTGGGAATACCCATCTATCGATTGGGAAAAGAAAAGGGATACATTACACCTCCTGGATTGATTGCTGGTGAGACTAATTCAAAATTTTTAGGATGGATTTATGGGTCTGTTTTAGTCATTTTTACACTGCCTTATCTCGCTACACAACCAATGGGTGCAGGAATATTATTAGAGGCCATTTCTGGCGGCGAAATTCCTTACTTTACTGGAGCTGCCCTATTAACTTCTGTAATGATTGTTTATCTAGTATTAGGTGGAATGAAATCATCTGCATTAACCGATGTGTTTCAAGGAGTATTAATGTTTAGCATACTAGCTATCTTTGTTTCTGGATTTTTCTTGCATGAAGATATTGGAGGATTTAGCGAAGCTGGACAGAAGTTATGGGAAGATAAACCTGAAAAATTCGTGCGTGAAGGAAATTTTACTTGGGAAATAATATTTTCCTACACCATATTATGGCCGATAACTGTCCCAATGTTTCCACAACTTTTTTCAAGATTTTATATTGCTGAAAATGAAAATGCACTAAGAACTACTGCATGGCTTTATCCTACAGTAGTGCCAATACTTTTCCTGTTTCCTGTAATGATTGGTGTTTATGGAAATATTGTAGAATTTAATAATCCACTAACAAGGACCGAATCCGATAATATATTACCTATAGTGTTAACTGAATATGCACCTCTTTGGGCGGGAGCTATTGTGTGTGTCGGTGCAATAGCTGCATTTATGTCTACTGCTGACTCTCAAATACTTGCAATGTCTTCTATAATAACTAAAGACGGTTTACCTACTGTTAAAGAAATTAAAGATGAAGATGAAAAATTTATTGGTCGGCTGTTAATAATTATACTAGCCATAATTGGTTTAATTCTTGCATATGACCCTCCTGATACCATATTTGATATAGTATCACAGGCCTTTACCGGATTAGCAGTTCTTTTTCCTACAACTGTGGCTGTTTTGTATTGGGATCGTGTTAAGGCAAACAGTTGCATTATTTCTATAGTCGTTGGAGAAATTCTAGTTGGATGTTCGTATTGGTCAGCTAAAACAGGAAATGCAATACCTGAATGGTTTACGCAAGGGTTCCACATCAGCACCCCTATTATTTTCATTACAATTCTAACACTTTGGATATCTACTTTAATAGAAGAAAAATTAGCCAATAATGCCCGTAGCTAAAACTGCCTTTTCAATCTGATCCTGCGGAGCTTTATCTAGTATTGTTATGCGCTCTGGTCTTATTTTTTTAGCATTTAAAAAAGCAGATAAAATTATTTCATCATCGATTCCTAAATCTTTTGAAGTAATTGGTGCATTTACTGCTTTCAACGTATCTCTTATTTTTTCCCAATCACCGCCATGTAGGTGCATTGTAGCTATTGAACCCAATCCACATTGTTCCCCATGTAAGGCTGGTGAATCGCAATTTGCATCTAACCAATGTGAAAATTTATGCTCACCCCCACTTGCAGGTCTGGAGGTACCTGCAATTGACATTGCTACACCACTCGAAATCAGTGCTTTTACGACTAAGCGAACACCTTCTTCATTACCACTAGCTACTTTTTGAATTCCACTTTCAACTAATTGTGCAGCCATTTCTGAAAGGGCTGCGGAATATTCACTGTAATCTGCTTTTTGACCCTCTAATCTCCAGTCTAAAACTGCTGTTTGATTGCTAATAATATCTCCAACACCTGCTGCCAATAACCTTTTCGGAGCCTTAGATATTATTGTGGTATCTGCTACTACTGCCATGGGAGGCACTGCCTGCATAGATGTCTTACGTCCTGCTTCTCTTATAGAGGCTCTTGCTGAACCGAAGCCATCGTGCGAAGCTGCTGTTGGAATAGAAATGAAAGGAATATCATTGTTGAAACCTGCTTGCTTAGCTAAATCAATAGGTCTTCCGCCACCTAAGCCTACAAGAAAATCAATACTATCTGAATAAGATTCTACCCTTTCTAATTCTTCAATATTAGCACCAGATATCTCTATTTTCTGCATTGGATGGCTGCCTGCTTCCAAATATTCCATTACTTGCTTACCTGCAATTTCAAAAGTATTTTTATCACAAACAATTAAACCTCTTTCAGGTATATCCAATTCTGCAATAATAGCTGGTATTTGCTCTATAACTCCAGGTCCTGTTACTACCATTCTTGGTAATATCATTGAACGTGCAGGTCTTGAACGCATACATATCCCAACAAAATGGGGGTTAAGATATATTTGTTGAACATAACCGCTTAATACTCTCCCTTTTACGCAACGCATATGCCCCTAAAAGATGGCGACATCGTGACGCTTGACTATGAAGGTCGTACCGAAGGTATACTATTTGATACGACTTTAGAAAAAGTTGCAAAGAAAGAAAATGCACTTGTGGAGAATCGAAAATACACTCCTATTACTGTGGTAGTTGGCGAAGGTCGCTTGGTGCCTGGCTTTGAAAAAGATCTGAAAAAGGCCAAAGTTGGGAAAGTTACTACGGTTACAATTACACCCGAAGAGGGATATGGCCCCAGAGATACCAAATTGATTGAAACAATGTCTGTTTCTAAATTTAGAAGAACATGTCCTGATGCAAAGGGATTTGTAGGTGAGGAATTGAATATTGAAGGACGTCCTGCTGTTTTAGCAAATGTTTACGGATCAAGAGTTAGAGTAGATTTTAATCCTGGACTCGCAGGAAAAGAATTAATTTTCAAATATACTGTAAAATCAGTACTGAAAAAACCTGTTGACATAATAAAAGCACTTTTTACAATGGAATACCCCTCCGATGATGATTTTGAAATTACTGTTGAAAAAGGTGTAGCTCGCATTAGGCTACCTGAAAGAACGAAATTTGATGTTAATTGGTTTCAAGCAAAATATCGTGTTGTTGCAGCCATACGGAAAAATAGTGATGTGACGGATATTGAATTTTTGGAACATTATGAAGGAACTAAGCCTGAAGAAAAAAAAACCGACAAACCAAAGAAAAAAGCTGCAACGAAAAGTAAGGCTAAACCAAAAAAGAAAAAGGCCAAAAAATAAATTTTAACGTATATTACAATAAACCTCCAAAAAATCACCATTATTTTATATACACTTTCGCCTGTAGATGAGTTACGTTTTAAAGGTGAGACGCATGAAACGACAAAGAGACAATGGTCTAAAAGATGGCAACGGATTAACCAATGGTAATGGACTTACTAACGGT
>CACAGG010000014.1 GCA_902531985.1 uncultured marine group III euryarchaeote | reverse complement strand
TTCTAGAGCTGCAGACATAGTTGATAAGTATCCAAGTGCTATAATTTCTACAGTAATTATTTTGACATTAGTAGCAGGTTACTACGGTTCAAATGTAGACACTTCTTTTGGTTTAGAGGATTTTTTATCTAATGAATTAGAAATAATGGTTACAGCAGATAGCATTCAGAATGACTTTAGAGGTGCTAGATACTCGCAATCACAAATTCTCATTACAGGCCCAGTAGCCTCTACAGATTTCTTGAATAGTTCTTATGAATTTCAATATGGAGAGCAAGGAACTGATAATAACGGTCTGAATGGCGACAGGTATGCAATAAAAGTAGGCCCAGCTGCCAGGATTGAATCTGTTTACGAAGTTATTAAAGAAGCTATTGATTCTGAAGAATATAATATAGGTCAAAAAAGTAATATTTCTTCGGAAACTATCACTACCAATTTCTTTAGACTCTATTCAGTTTCAGATAGTGAAGGGGTATTGGAAATTGATTGGGATGTTCATAATCTATTATTATCTTCTACTGTTGAAGGAGAGATTTTTTGGTATGATTCTTCTAACAATTTATTTAGCTCAGAAAGATTGAATTGTGATGGTTTAAATCCTAATTTGTCCTTGTGTTCGGAAACTTCAGTTGCTATTCCTGCTGAAGCTACGAAATCACGTATAAAGTTCACATATCCAAATATGCAAGCTGGTTCTACAAGTCCTCTTGTGTCAGGAATAAGTGTAAAAAATTCCGAGAATTATGTTTATGTTCAATCCATTTTGCATACTTTTAATATGACTCATATTGGAAAACCATTTAGTCAAACAACAGATATGGATGTTAAGAATTTGTTTGATTATCTTTATCAAAGAGATTTAGATGTTGCAGATCCATTTACTGGTGAATCTTATTCTGATCGAATAAGTCATGTTTTGTCAAAAAATGAAAATGGAGAATATAAGTCGGCAGTGATTAGAGTATATCTTGGGCCTTCAAGTAATTATGAACTTGATAATGACGGCCTTGAATTTATGAGGAAAGAATTGTCAGAAAATATACCTTCTACACTTTTAGCTAATTCAGAATATGAAATAAGCATAACTGGAGGGCATGTACTAACAAGTGTTACAGTTAATGAAATACAATCGACACAGATAAGTTCTACTTTACTGTCAATTGTTTTAGCAGCAGTAGTTTTAACTCTAATATATCGCAATCTTGAGTTAAGCTTGATAGCAACAATGCCTACAATTCTAGCCATAGTCTGGATTATGGCGACTATGTGGCAAGTTGGCATCACCCTAAATGTTTTGACAGTTATGGTTACGGCACTGACAGTTGGTCTGGGTATTGATTATGCGATACACATAGTGGAACGATACAGAGAAGAAATAGCTCATAAGAGTGAGAGGCAAGCAATAGAATCTACAATAAAACTTACCGGCTCAGCGATACTGATTTCAGGTCTTACTACAGTATCTGGTTTTGCAGTCTTGTTTTTATCTCCTATGCCTTTAGTAAGAAATTTTGGAATAATAACTGCAGCTACAATAGTTTATTCAATATTCATAGCAATATTTGTTCTTCCGAGCATGATTTGGATGTCAAACAGAATAAAAGAGTGGTATTCTAGTCAAACTTTAGATTAGTTTTTTTCTTTTTCTTCGCTTTTCCCACAATTCTCTTGCAAGTTGTCTCATGTCTTCTACAGAATCGGATTCATCAACAATTTCTGCACCTAACAACGTTTCTACTGCATCTTCAAGTGTAATAATGCCCTGTGTAGCTCCATGTTCATCCACAACTAGAAAAATATGTTCCTTCTTTTTTAGAAATTCATCAAGTAATGTTGCGACAGAATCCTCAGGACTTACATTAGATAACTTGGAAGTTATTTCAGACATTTTGTTATTAGTATTTCCCTCGTTGCTCATTTCAAGTATTGTACTTCTCAAAACTACACCTATTATGTCGTCTAAGTCTTCATCTACAATAGGAATTCTGGAAAAGGGAATTGGTGAATTTTGTTGTATGACTTCTTCGATTGTGTCCTCTTTATGAAAAGTCATCATGACAGTACTAGGAGTCATTACGTCTTCAGCGAGTATTTTATCTAAAGTCAGCAGATTTTTTATGACTTGAGTCTCTTGCTTTTCTAAAGCACCTTGTGTTTCTCCAATTTCTGCAACTGCTATCATTTCCTCACGCGTCATTTCCTTTTGGTCTTCATTTCCTTCAGATATTTTCTTTGAAAAGTAGTTTAGAGCTACTACTATCGGCCAAGTAATCCATAACAACAAGTCCAATGAGTATGCAGCCGAAGGAGCCATCCGTTTCCAATATATTGCCCCTAATGTTTTTGGGATAATTTCTGAAAAAACTAATATTAGTATCGTAAGAACAATAGAGGCTACTGTAAACCATTCGTTGCCAAGTTTATGAAATTCAGAGCCAACGCCCGCAGCACCAATTGTGTGAGAGATAGTGTTTAAGGTTAGTATTGCAGCTAGTGGTTGATCAATTTCTTCTTTTAATCGTTTTAATCTATCGCCACTATTCCTTTCATCCTTACTGAGTATTTCAATGTGAGACCAGGTAACTGATAGAATTATAGCTTCTAAAAGTGAACAAATGAATGAAACACCTAGTGCTAAAATTAGGAAAATAGAAATTCTGAACCAATTTAGTTCCTCACTTTCTAATCCTTCTGATACTGAGTTAAAAATTGCTAAAAGTTCCACTACAGTTCTTTCCTCCTCAGAAACTTAGCGTCTTTGGTTTGCTGATGATTATGGAACGTTTCGTAACTAATCAATTGCTAGAAACCTCTGACATGGTCCACCCTTCTGGGGCACATATACATAATGTGTGCTAGAGAGGCTTGTTTATTAGTTCTTTCGTTAATCTTTAGCACAATCATTATAACCACACCCTCTACGGCGCAGCTATGGCCCGTTTTCCCGAAGCCGAAGCACGGATGTTCAACAAGAAGGTCTGCATGCAATGTAATGCAATTAACGCTTGGAAGGCTGTTAAGTGTCGCAAATGTAATTACAAAGGTTTGAGGCCTAAAGCTAAAGAACAACGCGGCAAGTGATTATTCCAGTATTGTAAAGCCATTATTGTTACCAATTATTATTTTGTTTGCCATGTTTAGAAAGAGTCCCGTATCTTTTACACCTTCAATGCTAAGCAAAGACTTGTCTAAGTTATGGGGGTCTTCAATTCCATTTTCAAACAGGCAATGGTAGATGTAATTCTTATTATCTGTCAAAAATGGTTCACCACTACTTTCAATTCTTAGTTCAGCATTACAGCCCAAATTTTTAATTTTAGAGCAGGTTTCTTCATGTTCATTGATATTAATTTCGATTGGTAAGAATCCTCTTCCCAATTTTTCTACAATTTTTCCCTCATCAACGATTATAATTAATTGTTTTGCCTTTTTTTCTACTTTCTTTTCACGTAATAGAGCCCCTCCCAGTCCTTTAATTAAAGATAAATCAGGTGCGACTTCGTCAGCCCCATCAATGGCAATATCAATACAGTCTGCTTGATCTATTTCTATTAGTTTAATTCCTAGGCTTTTTGCCTGTCTTTCAGTTTCAAGTGAAGTAGGCATTCCGATGATTTGAAAATCTTGGCTTAATTTCTGTCCAATCATATCTATAGCTATTTTTGAGGTGGATCCAGTACCTAAACCTACAATCATACCATTCTTAACAAATTTAACAGCTTCTCTAGCTGCATTTCTTTTTGCATTATCTGTATTCAATAGTAGAGTCCGCCTTCTGGCTCTGAAATTTCAGCATCATTTAGTCTATTTTTGACTTTTTCCAATGCATCAAAGAAATTTTCCGAACTAATCTTTGCCTGTTTATCGTTTATTGCATTCATACCGGCCTCAACACATAAAGCCCTCAAGTCGGCTCCAGATAATCCTTCAGTTTCAGCAGCGATTTTCTTATAATTTATACCTTTAGAAACAGACATTTCCTTAACGTGGATTTTTATTATTTTTAATCTTGCTTCTTCCTCAGGAAGTGGTATTTTGATTATTCTATCAAATCTACCAGGTCTTAGAAGAGCTTCATCAAGTATGTCAGGACGATTTGAGGCAGCCATAATTGAAACGTTACCTCTAGGAGTAAATCCATCTAATTCGCCTAGCAACTGCATTAAAGTTCTTTGAACTTCTCTGTCACCAGTTGTTCCAACATCCATTCTTTTAGCTCCAACAGCGTCAAGTTCATCTATGAAGATAATACTAGGGGCTTTTTCTTGAGCTAATTGGAAAAGTTCTCTAACAAGTCTGGCACCCTCTCCGATGTACTTTTGTACTAATTCACTTCCAATTAAACGGATAAAAGTGGCATTTGTTGCGTTAGCAACTGCTTTTGCCATCAAAGTTTTTCCAGTTCCTGGAGGACCTACAAGCAAGACTCCTTTGGGAGGTTCTACACCAACTTTTGTGAATCTTTTTGGATGAAGCATTGGTAATTCGACTGTGCTTCTAAGTTCATTTAATTCTTCTACTAAACCTCCAATGTCCTTATAATTTTCACTGGGCTTGCTGTCAACTTCAGCACCCATTACAAGAGGGTCTTTGGTGGAAGGCAGAGATTCTAAGACTGCTAATGTTTGTCTGTGAAGAGCTACACGGTCGCCAGCCTCCAAATTTTCTTTGTCAATACCTTCTGAAATGTGAACTACAAAATCAGGTCCACTGCTTGATTTTATACTAACTCGCCCATCTTTTAACCTATCTGTTACAGTTCCTATGACTTGAGGAGGTGCTCTTAATCTAGCGAGTTCGCCTTTCAAATGAGCATTTTCTCTTTTCATCCGAGAGACATCAGCTTCAAGTTGCCGCTTTTCAGCTTCGAACCTTTCAGTTTCTTCTATCAGCCACTTATTCCAGTCGTCTCCCTTCTCCGGTGTAGAGACGTCACCTTCAGTTTCTTCCGGGGACATTTATAATCACTAAACATTTAATTGGGTTAGATATATATCAGTTGTGACTTGAATATGCTTTGCGAAATGTGTGGAACTGAATCGGCATCTTTGGAACCTAGAAAAGTCTCAGGTTCTATTCTAAGGCTTTGTAGTTCATGTGGAGAAATGGGTTCTCAAACAAGTTTCCGTGAAACTATAGGTCACAGGGCTTATGTCGCTCAAGCTTTAGAAAAACGTAAGCAACGTGATAGGTACGAAGACGTTGAACCTGATGAATATGTATTAGTCAGTGATTATGGCGCTAGAGTGAGGCGAGCCAGAGAAAAGAAAGGGCTAGATCATGCCAGCTTAGGTAAGAGAATATCAGAGAAAAAATCTATTTTGACTTCTGTTGAAGCAGGAAACATGAAGCCTAATGAGAAATTAATAAAAAAATTAGAAAATACATTAGGTATCAAGTTAGTGGAAAAAGTTGATGAGGAATCCATGCCTACTACTAATCAATCTAGTAAGGCGCTTACAATGGGCGATCTTTTGAAGCAGGCTATGGATAAGAATGAGTAATTTGGAATTGCACAAAATCTATTTGTAGTAACTTTCAAACTAATAGATTAATGGGGTTGCTAGGGCGTCAGCTTGGATTGGAACGGTCATCTGAAGATTCTTTACTTTTAGTTCTGTCTACTTTGACCTTTACAATCTCTTTGTTTTGTGGTTACATGGAAGGAGGTATTGGGAAATTAATTGCATTACCTCTATTTGGAATTGAATTTCATTTAATTTCTACACCAGTTTGGCTTTTCTCGGGAATTACTTGTTTAATATGTTTGCAGCAGCTATTTTACAAGATATGGACTCATGGTGTTTGGTTAATTGGAGTTTATTGGCTTACAGCCTTTGGAACAATTATTCTATTCATAATGTTTGATCAAGGGATAATTTGGTTTGTAGTTAGTTTAATTCTTATCTTCTTGGCTATGTTTTTAATGTACTGGATGATTCTTGAGATATATGGGCTAAGATACAACATAATTGGTCAAGTACCTGAAGCTGATAGGGCAATTAGCCTTACTGATTGGTTACTCTCAGTACCTTCTTTCTTTATTTTCACATTCATAAGTTATTACTATTATACAAAAATGTATTTGGATGAGGAAGGTTGGTTTACCTTTGGATATGCACCAGAAGGGTATTTGATCTTTCAATTCGGGGTCTTTTTTTCGGGCATGTATATTCTTTATGTTCCTCAGACATTGCTTGGGGATTATCTAGAGTTTAGCGATTTAGATATTAATACAAGTTACAATGTAGATGAAAATAAGGTGGAGCAGAGATTAGTAGACTATTCAAAAAATTATGATGAAGGTAAAATCCAAGCTACTTTAGTTGATTTATATCGGATGGCAGAGGAAGAGCCAGAAGCGTGGTCTAAATTAGGTGAATTTTATTCAGGTTGGAGTGTTGAAGAGGTAAAATTGTTTATAACAAAGTTAGAAAGTTTGAGTGAAATGAGCAATAATCCTAAAGACAACAAAGGTTAAATAAGATTTTTTTTACAAGACTATTAGTGTTTCATTAATTGAAACTCAAATGATTGCCTCGGCGATGGAAGCAAAACTATGAGTGAAAACAGTGGTTTACCTGAATGGACAGCACAGGCCCTTGTGGCTTTAGGAGCAGTTTTTCTGCTTGTATCTGCATATGTAATGGGTGTAATGGTTCCTAACGGTTTACTAGCTCCTAATGATTTCGATGCCGATTTTTATTTCGAAGGTGACATTGAAACTTTTGATTTAGATGCAGATAATAGAACTGGGGCTTTTTTTGACATAGTTGGCAGTGGATCATATGAACCTACAGCAGCCAAGGTAGATGGCGGAGCCACCCTTAACGTAGTTGGAAAACCTGATGGTGATGATTACACTATATTAACACAAAATTTCAGTCTTACTGAGAATGGTATAGATGGTGAAGGTGAGTGGTTGGGAACAATATCAGATACAACTGATGACCCTTCTATGTTAGATAGAAAAAGTTATGAAGTAGATGGCAAGCAAGGAACTTGGACGCCAACCAATCTTCCAGAAAGTGGTAAAACTTATGAATTCCCAAATCCCGTAAATAGCGACTACACAGATAATTTTACTTGTTCAGATAAAAGAATGTTTCATGGTCTTGAAGTTATGACATGTATTGCTCAATCAGGAGAGGATGAGAAGATGACATTTGTTCCTGGAGAAGGTAGTGATTTAGAAACACTACAGGAAACTTTCGAGAGTTATAATGATTTAGGTTCTCCCGGTGTAGCACCTATGTGGTTTGATTATAGAGCAGAATACATAGTAGGTACTGAAATTGGGGGGGTAGTTCATAGGGTCTACAATGTTACAGTTTACATGGAAGTCCCACAATTAGTTTATCTGGATAACAAGTTTAATTTTACTAGAGAGTATGAGGGAGTAGTAGGTGGAGTAAACACAGCTACATTCATTAACAGATATTATGACGCTACTGGATTCAGGTCAGGTTGTGTAATGAAGGATAGCTCGACAGACGAATATATTAATATTATGGGATATCTGAGAATTTTCGAGACCTTCTATGATGAAAATGGAACTGCTATAACTCCAGACGTCATTGGTCAAGGAGGCGAGCCAGATGGATTCCGTGATTCTTATGGCGTACAAAGTTCTGAAGGATGCTGGGCATCTCCAACAAATCAATTTGGAGCTTCAGATGGAACTTGGGAAGAGCTAGTAAATGTTACTTACAATGTTAGCCGAACAACAACTCAATTTGAAGATGGTCACTATGATCCTGATGGAGATGGTTGGGGTTATGATTTCTTTGCACCAATGTGTTCCACAATTAGTGCTACAGATAGAACTTGTTGGGTTCCTGCAGAAAATAGTGCCTGGCCAAATGCAATGCATAATCCTCACATACAAAATTATACATTTGTAGGGGAAGTTGAATGGAATGGAACATATGCAGGAGTAGCATACCATTTCAGAGCCGACGAGAAGAATATTTCGGGTAATTCAGGATCTTTATACCAAGAAACGTTGCAAACTGGTTTAGATATGGACTTTTATGAGGATGTTTGGGTAGATCCAATTACAGGTACTGTCTTAGACCAAAAATATGATATCCAGATAAAGGTTCCTGATGATGGCACACCTTATGCAAAACTAATGCTCAGAGATATTGTGGCAAACTACACTGAAGAAGCAAAAGAAGGAGCTGCAGATTCGGCAGACATACAAGCTCTGGCCCAATATTACCAGGGTAACGAAGTAGTAGTCTTAACTTTGAACGGAGCATACACGGACAAGACTGTTGTTGATCAAATAGAAAGTCAAAAAGAGAGTGTAGCAGCTTTGAAGTTAGGTTCCCAAACCTTACCATCAATTTTGATAGGTGGAGCTCTTGTATCTCTTTTAGCAGGTTTCTATGTATATTACCAAACTGGTGGTTTGGTGAATGCCACAGATTTGTCTGAAGCAGCAGTAGATGATGGACCAGTTGAATCAGCATCTGAGCAAGAAATTTCAGAAGATGAAGATAAGCAGGAAATGGCAATTCCGCAAGAAACAGAATCATCTGATGCAGAATCATCCAATGAGGAATCTTCTGACGAAGAATCTTCTGACGAGGAATCATCTGATGCAGAATCATCCAATGAGGAATCTTCTGACGAAGAATCTTCCGACGAGGAATCTTCTGACGAAGAATCTTCTAACAAAGAATAGATTCAGTATCATGTCTAAATTAATTGAAAGATTGAAAGATTTTGGTGAGCGCCGTAGACGTTTACTAATTGGTTTTGGAGTAGCTATCCTACTTATCCTTCCAACAATTTGGTTTGGTTTAGGTCATGTCATAGCCAAGCAAGCTTTGACAGTACCACACGGATGCGGTCTTTGGGAATCAAATACTCCAACTAATTGGACTGTAGAAGATGATTGGGAATCCTTCGAGCCTTGGCCAGATTCAGAGGAACGAATATCAATGCGGAAAAATTTCGATGCAGCACCATGGCAGTTTGATTCATATGAAACTATTAATTTTACAAGTAGAGACGGGATTAATCTAGAAGGATGGTATGTTGAGGTAAATTCATCATCTCCAGTAGTTATTTTTGTACACGGAGGATATGAAAATGGTAAATGTAAGCCAGAGATATTACTATCAGCTTCTTACCTCTCTAAGAATGATATCAATGTGTTTATGATAGATTTGAGGAATCATGGGCATAGTGAAGTAGTTTCAGATTATTTTTATCTCGGTCAAAAAGAGTATCTAGACATTTTGGGTGCATATGATTGGTTGATTGATGAACACGACTATGAACCTAAATCGATAGGAATTCTTAGTATCTCCACTTACACATTAGCATCTACATTGGCTTTTGATGAATCAGAAATGGGTGCTATGTGGCTAGATAGTGCAATCATAGATTTCCCTCTCTTGGTAGGAAATGAATTGGAACGGCTTGGTTTTCCTAGGATGCTTTCCTCTCCAGCAATTACTATGGGCGAAAGATTAGTAGGCGTTAATTTGGATGATAGAGTTCCCTTAGAAGTTGCATCACGAGCAGGAGATAGGCCAATGTATCTAGTTCATGGCGATAGTGATGCAAGAATTTCGAATGAGCATTCTAAAATGTTTTATGATAAAGCAGTAGAAGCAGATGCTAACGTGACCTTGTGGATGGTTGAAGATAGTGGTCATGTAGATGCAGTTTGGGAAGATTCCATAGAATACGAGGAGAGATTAGTAAATTTCTTTACTCAATCTCTATAATAGTAAGTATGGATAATTACGTCAGCTCTATTACAGAAAATAAAATATTAAAGATTAGATTAGAGAGGAGTCACAAAAAAAATGCATTAACGGAAAAAATGTATTTAGAGCTTGGAAATCTGATTAATGATTCTTCTAAAAACCCTGACATTAATGTTATTTTTATTTGCGGAGGAGATGATTTTACAGCAGGAAATGATCTGAATGATTTTATTCAAAATCCACCAACTGACGCGAATTCACCAGTTTTCCAATTTATGTTAGCTTTAACAAATTGTCCCTTACCAATTGTTGCCGCCGTGAACGGGTTCGCTGTTGGAATTGGTACTACTATGTTGCTCCATTGCGATTTAGTCTATGCCTCTAAGAGTAGTATTTTCATGCTGCCATTCATAAATCTTGGTTTAGTTCCTGAGTTTGCGTCCTCACAATTATTAGAAAAGCGTACTGGTTATCTAAAAGCTGCTGAGATGCTTATGCTGGGTAATAAATTTGATGCAAAAACGGCTTTTGAATATAGATTAATTAATCAAATTTGTGAGAGCGAGGAATTGCTACGTTTAGCAGTTGATTCAGCCGAGAAGTTAGCTACAAAGCCAAGGGAATCATTAATAATTACAAAATCTTTAATGAGGAGAGAAACTGAATCAATTACTGATAGAATTGAGTTTGAAGCTCAGCATTTCATAGAATTTCTGAATAAATCTAGTACTAAAGAAATTATTAATAAGCTAGGAAAAAAATAGTATAAATATTACATAAACTTTTCTAATGTTTTTTTCATTTCCGAATCCAGCTGAAATTTAGTTTCGTTCTTGTAGTTTACCATAACAATTACGCTACCTCCGTCAAATACGATCTTTTCATCATTATTTTTTGAGTACATTTGGTGTTCTATTCCATAGGAAGTATTACCGATATGGCTGATTCTTGTTTTGATATAGATGACATCAGGATATTTTATGGGAATTTTATAATTACAGTTAAAATTAGCAAGAATAGGGCCCACACCACTACCTAGTTGAATGTTTTCAGTATCTAGTGTTTTTACATCATACATCTTACGAAATAGCTCAACCCTTGATGTTTCACACCATTTAAGGTAAATAATATTATTAACATGACCAAAAGAATCAACATCTCCCCATAAAACAGGTATTTCAGTTTTTATCGGCCACTTTTTTTCACTCATCTAAAAATTGTTTTCCCATTTGGTAGAATGCATTACCAACCAACCACTGCCCACCGTCGGCTATTAGCATATCTCCAGTGATAACATCAGCAGCAGGTGAACAAAGGTACAAAACTTGTTGAGCCATTTTCTCGGGATCAGTTATACCACCTACAGGAATATATTCCTCGAATGTTTTAGCAGCTTTTTCATCGAGCAATAGATTTTGTTTTACATTTTCTGTCAACACGACTCCAGGGCAGAGCGCATTCACTCTAATCTTGTCATTTGCCCATTCCAAAGCTAATGTCCTTGTTAAATTTAGTACACCTGCTTTTGCGGCCCCAGAATGGCCGACAAAGGGTGCGGCATTCCAGGCATAATTTGCAATTATGTTTACTATCGATGCATCATCTTTTGCTTTCTTAAGTAAAGGGTAACAAGCCTTTGAAACACGGAATGTCCCATCGAGAACGATGTCTATGACTGCTCTCCAAGCGTTTTCACTCATAGCTGCTAATGGAGCAAAAAAGTTACCAGCAGCATTGTTGATTAGAATATCTAATCCTCCCCACTCAGAATCTATAAATTCAGCAACTTTTTCTACAGTTTCATTTTGCCTTACATCCATTTGCTTCCAAAGCAATTTTTTACCAAGCTTTTCTTCAGTTAATGTTGCAGCCTCAGATAATTTGTCCTTTTTTCTTGAGGCAATAATTACTTTTGCACCGTGTTTCAAAAAAGATTGTGCAAATCCCAGCCCCATCCCAGTTGCTCCCCCTGTGATGAAAACTCTTTTTCCCTCAAATAGGTTATCTTTGAAGATACTATCCAACATTTACGCAGCTCCCGTAAACTTATGATAGCTATCAAATCCTTCGTCTGATAAAGACATCATTGTTTTCGATCCGGAGCTAATTGTAATTGCTCTTGATAGTGTTTCAGGCAGTATTCTTTCATAAAAGAAGCGGGCTAGTATTATTTTATTTCTATAATAACTATCTTCATCTTTTTTAGTAAATGCCACTTCAAGCATCAAAAGCCACATGTACGCCATAGCAACAAGACCGAATTGTCTTTGATAGTCTGTTGCAGCAGCTCCAATCTCATAGGGATTGGAAAGACCTTTTTGTGCCATATACATTGTAGTTTTTTGTAATCCTTTTAATGCCTTTGAAAAAGGAACAATAAATTCTTTTAAATTCTCATCGTCTTTATTCTTTTCAATAAAATCGAGTGCAGGGTGAAAGAATCTTCTAAGTAAACGACCCATACCTTGGGGCATTTTTCTACCTGCCAAATCTAAGGCTTGTATTCCATTTGTTCCTTCCCAGATAGGTGCTATTCTTACATCTCTATAGAATTGTTCCATTCCGTATTCTTTTATGTATCCATGACCTCCATAAATTTGGAGCATATCTGAGGTTATTTCAACTCCATAATCAGTCAATAAAGATTTAATAATTGGAGTCATTAGTTCAACAAGGTCGTGGGCTTCTTTTTGAACCTTCTCGTCTGGATCTTTTTCATACTTATCTATTGATAGAGCAGTCCAGCACGCTAGCATGCGTCCCGAATCAATAAGTGCTTTTGATCTCATTAACATTCTCCTCACATCAGGATGAACAATCAAAGGATCAGCTTCATCTTCAGGATTTCTTGGTTCCTTGAGATCGCGGCCTTGAATTCTATCCTTGGCATAGGCTAAACCATTTTGGTATGCTATTTCAGCCAAACCAAGTCCTTGGAGCCCAACAGCTATTCTTTCTGTATTCATCATTGAAAACATTGCAGCAAGACCATCATTTATTTCACCAACAAGATATCCCTTTGCATTTTCAAAGCTCATTACACAAGTTGGAGAACCGTGAACACCCATTTTCTCTTCAATGGAGACACAGTTCACTCCATTTCTTTCCCCTAATGATCCATCTTCATTCACAACATATTTAGGTACCAAAAATAAGCTAATTCCTTTTACACCTTTCGGGGCATCAGGTAACTTTGCAAGTACTAGATGTATTATGTTATCACCCATATCGTGCTCGCCGCAGGAAATAAATATTTTTTGACCGTTAAGTGAATAATAATCTTCTTTTGGTTTCGCTGTAGTTCGTATTAGCCCTAAATCAGTCCCGCAATGAGCCTCTGTCAGACACATAGTGCCAAACCATTCGCCACTTATAAATTTAGGAAGATAAGTATTTTTTATTTCTTCGCTTCCATGGTATCTGATGCAATGATATGCTCCTTTAGTGAGGCCCATGTAAACTCCAAGCGCCATGTTTGCAGAACAAGACATTTCATCAGAGAGAACACTTATTACATTAGGAAACTCCATGCCTCCATATTTTTGATGACCAAATAGCTGAGTCAAGCCTGATTCAATAACCATCTTAGTAGCCTCTTTCATTTTTTCAGGAACTATAACTTTTCCTTCATCAAATATAGCTCCAACTTCATCACCTTCTTTGTTTGATGTAACCCAGTATTCTTCGTTAATTTTACCAAATTGTTCACTAATCATTTGAATCATATCCCAAGATGCTTCATCATATTCTGGATATTTACTCAATACTTCATCGATTTTGAGAACTTCTTTTAGTATAAATTCATATTCTCTATGTGGTGCTTTGTATTCTACCATTTTAATTCCTCAGTGGCTTACCTTTGGTAAGCATGTGTTCAAATCTATCCAATGTAGCTTCAGTTTTGACTAATTTAACAAAACTTTCTCGCTCCATATCTAATATCTTATCAACTGATACTCTATCCAAATAATCAGTATTTCCACCAGTCAATACGTAAGCCAATTCATTTGTCACGACAACATCGTGTGGCGTAGCATGGCCAGCTTTAACTAAGTCTGAAACTGCTAAGTCAAGTGCAGCTTTGCCTGATGGGCCTGGAAGCTGATAGTCATTAGGTTCAGGTGGTGAATAATTTTCTACCATATTCAAGCAAACTTCCTTTGCATCATTAAGCAATCTAGACCGGTTCATTGTAATATCGTCATTTCCTAATAAGAATTTCATGTCTTTGGCCTCTTGAGCACTGCTAGCAACTTTTGCAGTACCTAAGTTCTCGAAAATTTTAACGATACTTCCCATAGGGCCTTTAGGTGATGAGGGATCATTAATCCACCTTCCTATCATTTCCTTACAACCGCCCCAAGCAGGAACTACTCCTACTCCTACTTCAACGAGTCCAATGTAGCTTTCTGAATGAGCTTGAATGCGGTCACAGGCTAAGAGCACTTCGCATCCACCTCCTAGGGCTAATCCAGACGGTGCTCCAATAACTGGGAAATTTCCGTGCTTAAGACTCATGAATGTTAGTTGACCACCTTGAACAAATTTATCTACTTCATCCCAAGCTCCAACATTACAGATGAAGCTGGCAAGACCCAAGTTAGCACCTGCTGAAAAATTAGTTCCGTCATTTCCTATTACAAGACCTTTGAACTTGCCAGATTCACACAAATTAGCAGCTTCTGAAAGACCTTCCATTATGAGTGGATCAATTGCATTCATTTTACTTGTAAATTCTGCTAGAAGTATATGGTCCCCCATATCCCATAATCTTATTGATGGATTCTGATAAATTGCGTTTTCGCCTCTGGTTATGTCTGAAACAGAAAGATAACCTTCTGGTTTCGCAACTTCTTTGTATTCATTTTCGGTAGAATAGTAATTTAGCTTATTTCCTTCTTCCGAATAGAAATGACCCTTGCCTATATTTTCAAGTATGATTGGAACATCTATGCCTTCGCTTTTCAATTTCTCAGCAAACCAAGAAGGTCCCATGGAATCAAGCATCTCAAAAGGCCCTTTTTTCCATAGAAAACCATTTTTCATTGCCATATCTACATTGACTATGTTTTGTGTAATTTCAGGAACCAGTGAGGCAGCATACGCTAAAGTTTTAGAAATTACTTTCCAAGCATATTCTCCGCCTTTATCTTGATGCGTGACCACAGCTTTTAGCCCTTTTTTTCCGGCCTTAACACTTTCAAGTGCAACTCTTTTGGTAGCTTTGGAATACTCTCCCGTTTTCAAATTTCTAGATTCTTTAATTCTTTTACCAGATTCTTGATTAAGCCGGTAAAATCCTCCTTTTCCTTTTCGACCAGTATAACCTTCACTAATCATTTTAGATAGCATTTTGTCGATTCCTAACTCGCCTTGTTGCTTTACTCCAATGTTGTACATGTCATCTTTTGGAAGATTAGTGGACATGCTTTCAGTCACATGAGGTATTAGATCGAGACCAACTACATCTGCTAATCCGAATATTCCTGTTTTCGGCGCACCTATAGGTCTTCCCATAATTGCATCAGCTTCTTCAACTGTCAAACCCAGTTCGATTGCTTCAATCATCCCAATTAGAGTCCAGTAAGTGCCTATTCTGTTACCAATAAATCCGGGAGTATCATTACAAATCACAACTTCCTTTCCTAAATTTATATCACAAAACTTAGATACTAGCTCTATTTTTTCAGGACTGACTTCTTCACCAGCCACTATTTCAAGTAATCTTAGATATCTTGGAGGGTTGAAAAAATGTGTAATCATAAAGTCTCTAGTAAATGCTTTTGACATTCCTTCGACTAATAGCTTTCTTGGAATTGTAGATGTATTTGAGGTAATTATTGAATCCTTTTTCCTAAATTTATCTATTTTATTAAAGACGTCATGTTTGATTTCTAATTTTTCTAAAACTACTTCGATTATCAAATCTGCATCAGCAATTAAATCCAAATTATCTTCTATATTTCCTGTTGATATTAGTTTTGCATTTTTTCGGTGCATGAGAGGGGTTGGACTTCCTAACTTAACTGGCTTAAGCATTTTTTTGACGGCACTTTCAGCAATTATATTACGATTGGCAGCCCCTTCAGGTACAATATCTAGCAGAGTTACAGGAAAGCCTGCGTTAGCAACCTGTGCAGCAATACCGCTACCCATCAATCCTGCGCCGATTACTGCTACTTTCTCAATCTTCATCTAAGCCCTTTCTAAAACTGTCGCACAGCCTTGTCCACCGCCAACACACATTGTTGAAAGTGCATATCTCTTTCCAGTTTCATTAAGAAGAGATGCGGCTTTACCCGTAATTCGAGCACCACTAGCGCCTAGAGGGTGCCCCATAGATATTGCTCCGCCATGGAGGTTCAATTTAGACATATCAATACCGAGTTCTTTGACGCAAGCCAGACTTTGAGCTGCAAAGGCTTCATTCATTTCAATAATATCTACGTCTTCTAATTTGATTCCTGCACGTTGCAGGGCTTTTTGTGATGATAATACAGGACCAATGCCCATTATTTCAGGACTACAGCCAGATATTGCCATTCCGCGGATGTATGCCATAATTCCCAAATTATTCTTTTTAGCATAATCTTCAGAGCAAACAATTACTGCAGCTGCACCATCAGTGAGTGGAGATGAGGTAGCAGCAGTAACTACTCCTTCCTTGTCAAATGCCGGCTTTAAGTTAGCCATAGATTCTATAGAAGTTTCAGGTCTGACACATCCATCTTTACTAATTCCATTTATAGAGATAATTTCGTCATTAAATTTATTTTCATTGTGCGCCTTAGCGGCTTTTTCGTGGCTTTCAAGAGCCATTTTTTCTTGTTCTTCGCGAGAAATTGAGTGCACTTTAGCTAAATTTTCAGCAGTGTGGCCCATTCCAATGTAAGCTTCTACATCAATTAAATTTGGATTTAGCATCGGATTAAAGCCAGGCATTGGCACACGACTCATAGATTCGACACCTCCAGCTATGAATAATTCTCCTGATCCTGATTTTATTGCTCCTGCTGCTTGGTGTATAGCTTGCATTGAAGAAGCACAAAATCTATTGACAGTTACTCCTCCAACACTTTTTGGCAATCCAGACAAGAATACAACGTTTCTAGCCAAATTCATGCCTTGTTCAGCCTCTGGAAAAGCGCATCCTAAAATTAGATCTTCGACATCATCAATTTTTATTTTATATTTTTCAACTAGGCCTTTGACAACCTCTGCAGCTAAGTCATCAGGTCTAACTTTAGCTAAATCACCCTTTTTGGCAGGGGTAAAGGGAGAACGAACGTATCCACATATCACGACTTCAGACATTCAAATCAAGTTTGTAATACAATGTAACTATATAAAACTACGACTTTTTATTTAAATTATGAAACATTTAAATACCTCATAGGTAAAATAGCTTTATGAGTGGGATGCCTCAGTATCAAAAAAATAAGTTTGAAAATCATATTAAAACTTTGAACAAGCTAGGATTTAGTAAAGACGAGGCCCTAATTTATCACGTTATCCTTTCATCAAAAGAATCTACTGTTGGAGAGATTAGTCGATCCATAAACTTTTCGCGAGCTAAAATATATGGATTAATTGATAATTTGCTATCTGAGGGAGTTATTGTTGAAGGAAGTAGCCATCCTAAATCTTACTACCCTGTTGATCCTAGGGAAATTGCAGAGAAACGTCTAAAAGAAGTAGAGGATGCAACAGCAGAGGCCCAGTCTGATTTGTATAAATTATACCAATCAAAGAAAATTGATTATCTGGAGACTTTGAAAGTAAAAGATATGGAGATTTTTTCTCAGGTCGTTTCTATGTGTGAAAGAGCTGAAAAATCCGTAGATGTCATTGCTTCTTTGCTTCCTTCAGAGCTTCCTAGGAATGTATGTAGGGCATTTTCTGATTCCAGTAAGAGAGGCATTAAGGTCCGTCTACTTTTCCCTAAGAAAGGGACAAATTTAGATTTGACTAGACTAGAAGGCTTTTTCGAAATCCGTCTTTCATCAGATATGCCTCCAGCAGGAGTAATATTGATAGATGACAAAGAATTTTGCGTGGGTGGATTAGATGTTCCAGATTCTTCAAACACACTTTTGGGGATGTGGATGAATCAACCAGACTTAGGTAGATTAGTGAGTTTAATCTTTGATAATATTTATGAGTCTGCAGAAGTTTATGAAGGTCAGTCTTCCATAAATGGATAGGTCCAGTCATGTATTTCCATGTTTGTTCTTTTTACGGACCTTGGAGAAATCCATCTAAGTAAATTTAGAGGCCCGCCTGCTTTATCATTAGTACCAGAAGCCCTAGCACCTCCGAAAGGCTGTTGAGCAACTACAGCTCCGGTTGGTTTATCATTAATGTAGAAATTACCAGCCGTAAATCGTAGTGCATCGTATGCAATTTGTATGTCTTTTTCAGATTTTGCAAAGATGGCTCCAGTAAGTGCATAAGGTGATGATTCATCACATAATTTTAGAGTAGCTTCGAAATTATCATCATCGTATACATAAATGGTTAGTACAGGTCCGAAAATTTCTTCGACCATAGATTCAGATTTTGGATCTTTTGTAACAATAATTGTAGGCTCAATAAACCAGCCTTTCTTGCCTTCACTTTGGCCTCCGACAACTATTTCACAATTCTCATTTCCTCTAGCTCTATCTATATATCCGGTAATTTTATCAAATGCTTTTTGATCTATAACAGCAGTCATAAAATTTGTAAAATCATTACAGTCTCCTATCTTAATCTTTTCTACTTCGGTTATTAATTTTCCACTGATATTTTCCCATACAGTTTTAGGAATATAGGCTCTGCTGGCGGCTGAACATTTTTGGCCTTGATATTCGAAAGCACCTCTTAGTAATGCTACTACCAATCCTTTTTCATCGCAATCAGGATGCGCAACAATAAAGTCTTTACCTCCTGTTTCACCAACGATTCTAGGATATCCTTTTAAGTTTGGTAAGGCTTTTGCAATTCGCTGCCAAATCCCTTGAAATACGCCAGTTGAACCAGTAAAGTGAACGCCTGCAAAATCGGGATTAGATAAAGCCACATCAGTAATTTCAGCACCTGAGCCGGGCAAGAAATTAATCACACCAGCAGGTAATCCAGCCTCCATCATTAATTTCATAATCATATAATTTGAATAATATGAATTACGACTAGGCTTCCATAAGGCAGTACATCCAACAAGGGCAGGAGCGCTAGGTAAGTTACCTGCAATACTAGTAAAGTTAAAAGGAGTTATTGCTAAAATAAATCCTTCCAATGGACGTATTTCAGTTGTATTAACCATTCCTTCAGGAGATACTAATGGTTGTAAGTCATCGTGGAAGTTTTGAGCATAGTGCACATTAAATCTCCAGAAATCGATAAGTTCACAAGCAGCATCTATTTCAGCCTGAAAAACAGTTTTACTTTGGTTGAGCATAGTTGATGCATTAATTTTCATTCTCCAATTAGTAGCCAATAAGTCTGCACATCTTTCAAAGATCTTGCATCGCTCTTCCAGCCCTAAATCAATCCATTCTTTTTGTGCACTAACTGCAGATTTGCACGCCTCTTCCATTTCATTTTTTCCAGCCAGGTGTACATTTGCCAAAACATGACTATGATTGTGAGGAACAACTTGTGTAACCGTGTTTTTTGTGTAAACTTCTTTTCCATTAATTATGCATGGAATTTCAATAACTTCAGATAGTTGCCTTTTAATTTCTTTTTCTAGATTTTCTCTTTCAGTGCTACTAGCTTCATAGTTCAGTATTGGTTCGTTGTCAGGCTGTGAACTCATATTAATTGAAACAAGACTGGAATTAATATGGTTATGTCCATCCATAGAATTAAATTATATGCTCTTTCTATAAGGAGGTGTCCAGATTAGATGTAACTGATAAAGATCCTTTTGCAAATGCAGAATTAGAGGAAACTCCTAAGGATGATGTCAGTGGATTTGGTTTTCTTTTCCGTGCAGTAATTAGATATGCTAGGATTTATGTACTTTGGACAGTTATTGGTTATTGCATTTATTATGTAGCAACAAATTATTTCATTTGAATTTAGCGCAATAATTCTTGATTTTTGGTGGGCCCGACCGGATTTGAACCGGTGACCTCCCGATTATCAGTCGGGTGCTCTAACCAGGCTAAGCCACGGGCCCGAGGTTTTGTCACCGGAATAGGGGATTTAATATTGCATGCTATTTATCCAGACTCTAAAAATTGGTTTGTACGTGACTCAATTATTTATAGCCCTTTTTTTCTGCGATAGATTGCTATTTACATGTCTAGAAACGCATTACTGGAAAAGATTAAGCGAGCTGAGGAAGTCGCAGCTAATGAAGTTGAAAAAGCTGAGAAGGAACGAACTACGGCTATGAATCGAATACCCTTAGATCAAGAGGCCCTATTGAAGGAGAAAAAGGATAAAGCTGAGAAGGTGTCTAAGTCTGAAATTGATGAGGCAATGAAAGAAATTGGAAAGCAAAAATCAGATATTCTTGCAAAAGGCAGCAAAACTAATTCTAAAATGAAGAAAGAGGCTCAAGGTAAGATAGATTCAGCAGCTAATAAATTTGTAGATAAGTTTCTGGAGAGTTTAACTTAATGCTTAAGTCTGAAGACATGACGCGAATGACCATAAGCGGTCACAAAAAAGATTTAGACTCTTTGTCTGATTTACTAGACGAACAGCAATTGATGCATCTTGTAGAATATAATAACGAAGATGAAGGATTTAAGATAGGTTCATCACTTTCTTATGGCTCAAAATCATCCGAAATTTTAGTTAAATTGAGATCAGTTATTAAGCAGTTGGAAGTATCAGCAAACCCTCCAACAATAAAGAAGCTTTCAATAGACATAGAAAAAGAGGTTGGTGAATTGGATTCGATAGCTTCTAAGACACATGAGCTAAAGGATAGTCAACGTGAATATCAAAGGCAAATTGATGAATTAAAGAATTCTTTGGAGCAAGTTGAGATTTTTAGTGGCCTAGATTTAGATTTTAAATATTTATCAGGTTTTGATAGTGTAAAAGTGTTTGCAGGAGAAATACCTGATGATGCAGATACCTCTAACCTTGATTCAGATTTGGAAGTTGTTAAGTCTGAATCGACAATTGTTGTTTTTTGCCCTACAGATAAGGTAGAAAATACTGAACGGGCCCTTCTTGATTTAGGTTTTAGATCTGTTGATGTTCCAGATTTGGAAGGTAATCCTTCATCAGTCAAATCAAGGTTGGGTGGAGATTTACAAAAAGTTGACAATCAAAAAAGAGCTATAGATCACGAAATTCAAGCTTTATCTCAAAGGCATGGTGATTGGTTAGTAGCTTGTGAAGAACACTATTCGGCACTTTCTGAGAAATCTAGTTTACCATTGAAACTGGCAACAACTGAAAATATGTTCGTAATGGATGGTTGGGTTCCTTCAGCTTCAGTATCTGTTCTTCAGCAGGCTTTACAAAAGTATGACGTATACTACGAAGTTGACAATGATTCAGATGATTCGCCACCTATTAAGCTTGATAATATAGGTCCAGCAAAGCCCTTTGAATTGTTTACTAAATTATACAGCACGCCTAGACATTGGGAATTTGAACCTACTGCAATAATATTCATTACTTATCCTCTTTTTTTCGGTTTAATGGTTGGCGATGCAGGATATGGTCTGGCTTATATTCTATTTGCCCAATATTTAATCAATAAATTCCATTATTCAGAAGGAATGGTTGCAATATGCAAAATTCTTAGAACGGCCGGGATTTACACTTTCCTTATTGGTACATTTATTTACGCAGAGGCCTTTGGCCAGACATTCTATAATCTTGGTAAAATAATTGGATTTAATTCATTTTTATTCGCCAAGTATATTGGCTGGAATTTTACATTTAATGTTCCTTTGATAGAACATGATGGCCCGTGGCATTTACCTATACACAAATTTAGTCCTTACGGTGCTCAATTTATGCTTCTTACTTCAGTTATTATCGGTTTTATACACATATCATTAGGTTTAATTCTTGGATTTTTTAATGAAATGAAACACCATGATTTGAAGCATGCAGTTTATGCCAAGTTATCTTTTTTAATGATACTATGGGGAGGAGTTATGGCTTTAGTCTCTTTAGTTGGTTTGTTCCCAGACATTGTCCAAACCGTTGGTATAGTTGTAATGCTTTTAGGCCTGTTATTTGCAACAATTGGAGAAGGTGTTGTAGGTATTCTTGAATTCCCTACAATATTTTCCAATGTAATTTCTTATGCACGTATTGGTGCAATAGGTCTCAGTGATTATGGATTAGCTTTTACAGTTAATTATCTTGCATTCGGTGAAGGAATGCTTTGGAGCGCAGGGCCTGTGGGAATACTTGCAGCTATTTTCGTCATGTTCATTGGACACTTGACAGTATTCACCCTTGGAATTATCGGAACCGGCATTAATTCGCTTAGATTACAATATGTCGAGTTCTTTACTAAATTTGTGCACGGAGGGGGCACACTTTACGATCCTTTCGGTTATAACCGAAGGTACACAAAAGAAAAAGAGGTACAACCATGAACGGGAAAAAACACCTATATGTATTGGCAACAATGTTCGTAATGACATTGTTGGCAACGCCAGCAGTAAGTGCTGATAGTCACACAGACAATGAGTACACAGAAAATGCAGCAAAAGAACAAGCTAAGGGATACATTGCTATTGGAGCAGCCCTTGCAGTTGGATTAGCAGGGATTGGAACAGGTCTAGCACAGAGTAATATTGGATCTGCAGCAATCGGCGCTGTTGCTGAAGACAAAGATAATTTCACTAATGGTTTAATCTTTGTTGCTATTCCAGAAACCATTGTTATCTTTGGTTTGGTTATTTCGGCTTTGCTCATATTTGTAATGGGCGCTTAGAATGGGTCTAGAGGACATCCTGAAGCAGGTCGAGGAGACTGGTAGAGAAAGAGCGGCTGCTATAATCAAAGAGACTACAAATGAAGTGGAATCTAAGATGGCAGAAGCCCGTGCAAATGCTGAAGAAGCTGTAGCCAATATAGGTACAGAATCAAACAGAAAAATAGAGCAACTCAGGCAACAAGAGATTCCATCAGCTGAATTAGAAGTGAAGAGAAGTCAATTGGAAATGCAAAAGGATTTACTAATGCAAACCAAAAAGGAAGTAATGTCTAAATTAGAGGATATTAAATCTAGTGAGTTAAAGAAAATTTATGCTAGTTTATTGAAGGATGCGCCTAAGAAAGGCAAACTCTTGTGCAGAAAACAGGATAAAGCTCTATTGAAAGGAATTACTAAATTATCGCAGTCAGGTGAAATTGATGATTTAGGTTTCGTAATTGAATCAGGAGATTACAGGTTAGATTACCGGTTTTCAAATTTAGTTGAGAAGTATTGGCAAGACAATTTACCCATGGTTAGTGAGGTTCTTTTCTCATAATGAGTAATTATTCTTACGTGGCTACCCGAGCCAGATCCCGGCGTTCCAGGTTATTGCCTCCAGAGGCATATACTCAACTTCTAAATTTAGATTTACCCGAGATTGCAAGGTATATTCAAGATTTAGAATATCGCAGAGAAATAGACAGATATGGTTCTAAATTTACAGGTGCTGATTTAATTGAAATGGCACTTGTCGATAATCTAGCAGAAGATGTGGGAGACTTTCTCGGATTTAGTACTGGGAAATTGCGTGAGATTCTTGTTACTTATGCAGAAAGATATAGAGTTGAAAATCTTAAAAATATTATGAGAGGCGTCAATCAAGGTATGTCTCCGGATGATATAGAAAGATTAGTATGCCCTATAAATGAATCAGATGAGGGACTTTACAAAAGATTATATGAATCTAAAACAGTTGATGATTTAATTGTATTGCTAGAAGGCACACCTTACTATCAAAATTTGAAAAGTGCCAGTGAAAATAGGCAACAGGATAGTCTTCAACCTCTTGAAGATGCCCTGGATTTAGATTATTATAAACATCTGGTTGAAAACCTTCCATCAGGGGGTGCAGATGCTGAAATATACAATAATTTCATTCAGCTAAAAGTGGATGTAGCTAATATCAAGACATTATTGAGGCTAAGGCATAGAAATATACAAGGGCACAATGAATTGTTTATATCTGGAGGTTCAATAAAAACTGAACTTTTGGAATCTATAAATACAATTAATGATTTAGTGACTGCACTTGAAGGCACAAAGTATCATGAGTTAATTTCACCTCACTTTGAAGGTGAGAAGGCAGATCTCAATTCATGTGTGCAGGATTTAGATCACTATATAGTAGATAGAACAAAGAGATTTTCATATCTTTATCCTTTATCAGTCCTACCCGTTCTGGACTATCTTTTGAGAAAGGAAAGAGAAGTGTATAACCTTAGAGCTATTGTAAGAGGAAAGCAAACAGGTTTGTCTTCTGAAATAATAGAGGAATTGGTGATGGTTTAATGGAAATCGGCGTTGTTGGAGATGATTTGTTTACGATAGGATTTAGGTTAGTAGGTATCGAGAAATGGTACAATGTTAATGAAGATAATACAGTTGACTCAGCTGTA
>CACAGG010000013.1 GCA_902531985.1 uncultured marine group III euryarchaeote | reverse complement strand
GACGCAGCCTTACAATGGACTACTGCATTTAGAGAAAATATCCATACATTTACAAATAATATTGCAACGAGGGAAGGAGGTACGCACTTATCAGGATTAAAAACAGCTTTAACGAGAACAATTAATAATGCTGCACGTAAGAAAAAGCAATTGAAAGATAAGGATCCTGCATTGGATGGAAATGATGTAAGAGAAGGGCTTACTGTAATCTTATCCGTAAAAGTTCCAGAACCTCAGTTTGAAGGCCAAACGAAGACGAAATTAGGTAATTCAGAAGTAAAAGGCATTGTTGATACAATTATGACTGAATGTTTATCAGAGTTTTTTGCTGAAAATCCAACAGATAGCCAAATAATAATTTCTAAATGTATTCAAGCGTTTCAAGCTAGAGAAGCTGCAAAGAAGGCGAGAGATCTAACTAGACGTAAAGGCATTCTTGAGGGAGGAGGATTGCCAGGTAAATTAGCAGATTGCCAGAGTAAAGATCCTACAATTTCAGAAATTTTTGTAGTTGAGGGAGATTCAGCCGGCGGTACTGCAAAACAAGGTCGTGATAGAGCTACACAGGCTATTCTACCATTAAGAGGTAAAATATTAAATGTTGAGAAATCCAGAATAGACAAGATTTTGGCTAATACTGAAGTTATGGCCTTGATAACAGCCATGGGATGTAATATAACGGGAGTAGAAGAAGACGAAGAGTTTGAAATTGAAAAATCTAGATATCATAAATTAATAATTATGACGGATGCTGATGTAGATGGCGCTCATATCCGCACACTTCTTCTAACCTTTTTGTACAGGCACATGAAACCTTTGATCGAGGCAGGTTATGTCTACATCGCTCAGCCTCCTTTGTACAAAATAACTAAGGGTAAAAAATTAGAATATGCCTATGATGATGTCCAACTTGAAAGAGTTACGTCTGAATACGGCTCAGGTTATTCGATATCGAGGTACAAGGGTTTAGGTGAAATGAATGCAGAACAATTATGGGAAACTACTATGGACCCAAATCGTCGTACTTTACTTCAAGTTAGTATTGATGATGCTGAATTGGCAAATCAAGCGTTTGTAGACTTGATGGGAGATGATGTTCAGAAGCGTCGTGAATTTATTGAAGCAAGCGCTATGGAAGCGACCTTGGATATTTAGCTTAATTGTTCCATAACTTTTGGAAAAGCTTCGATAAATCTTTCTACTTCAGGTGTTGGTATAGAGAAGGAGACTCGAATAAAATTTTCTCCAAATCTCGAGGAAACATAATTACCTGCACGAACGAAAATATCGTGTTCATACAATAACTTATCTTGTACGTCTTGTGGATTAGCTTTATGCTTCGCAATATCAATAACCATCATGCTGGCAGCGGAAGGGTAAACTGGTAATTCGACTCCATCTATTTTGTCTACAACTGCCTTAATCAAACTTTGATTATGTCTAGCAGTTTCTAACAATCCAGGTAACCACTCAGATTTCGTTTCTAAAGCTGCAACAGACGCCCTTTGTCCAACAACACTAATTCCTAGGTCAGAAACCATAGTTCCTCTTATTTCCTTAATAAAATCTTTTGGACCTACTAGTGAACCAACCCGAAGACCTGCAAGTCCACAATTTTTTGATACGGAATAAGCAGTTATAGTTTTTTCAGGTAGAAGATTTGCAGCTAGCGTATGATTTGGTGCATAGTCCCTGTAAGTAATATCATCAATTAACCAAATGTTATGATCCTCTGCTACTTCACAAATAGCTTTCTTTTCATCTTTGCTATAGGTACTTCCAAGAGGGTTGATAGGATCTATTAGAAATATTGATTTTGTACTGGGATTAATTGCATTCTTAATATCCTCAATATCAAATTTATAGTCTCCATGATATATCGGAATATCAGTACACTTTGCTCCACCTAATTTTGCAAATTTGTGGACAACGAAATACGAAGGATCAGAGGTAATCATTTCAGTTCCTTTTGGTTGGATATGTCTCATCAAACAGTAGAGTGCTTCAGTACCTCCATTTGTTATGTGTAAATCTTGATTTGGTAAATTCAAATCATCAAGTATTAATTGCCTAAGTTCAGGCAATCCAGATGCTAATGGATATTTCGTGTATTCTCGATTGTTTGCAGATGTCTTTATTGCCTCCTGTATTGCAGAATGTGTAGGCAAATGGTTTGTATTTTGTGACATCCAAACGACATTTTTATTTGTGTGAGCGTAGTCAAAATCATTACTCATATTTTATTATCCAGCCTAAAGGTATTAAGGTTGGGTTCGTTTTCCCAAAAAGGCAAAAATGACAGACTCCACTTTTTCTCGATTAATCAACAATCAGTTGTTTACAAATTTGACATGGTTGAGATTCATAGGATTTGAATTCTGGATGGTTGGTTTTACTCCATTTTTTATAGGATATGTTGTTTCAGCAGAGAGATTATATGACTTTAATTTGTTTTATGGTTTCTTTATAATTGCTATATTAACCTCATCAACTTTTGTTCTAAACCATATTTATGATTTAGAATTAGACAAGCATAATCCAAGGAAAGAATTCAGCTTATTAGTTAGAGGTACAATCAATATTAACCAAGCCTGGATATTGTTTTGGATTTTACAAATTTCCTGCATTTTACTATCTTTTTATTTTAATGTAGAGTTCTTGTATTGTGTATTGGGTTTAACTTTTATTTCTTTAGTTTATAACATCCCTCCATTTCGCTTCAAAACAAGACCAGGATTAGATTTAGTGAGTAATGGTTTAAGTTTAGGCTTTCTAATTCCTCTATCAGCTTGGTCGATAAATCAACCTATCTCTGAATTTCCACAATTATATTTTTTTGCTACAATTTGTTATCTTTTAGCTCTTTATTGTCCTACAATGGCAGTTGATGTGGAATGGGATAGAAAATTTGGGATTGAAACTTTTGCAACAAAGGTAGGGGCTGTAAAGACAATGCAACTTTCTTGGATTTTCACAATCCTGGGAGTACTTACCCTTCTTTATTCAGGTTTTTATGAGATATTCCCGTGGAATCAAAAATTACTTTTGTGGACTGGTTGGTTGCTTCTTTTAGAAATACTAGTTCATTATATCTATTTGCCAATTTATTCCAGACCCAGTTATTACGTTGTAGCAAAAGGTTCAATAATACTTGCAACCTTTGAAGCCCTAGCAACTCTATTATTTTTGATAATATTTTTAGACCTATTTCCTATTGGTTAACAAATCCCAGTACTTTTTTACAATAAGAGCAAGATACTGCAATGACTCTTCCAGCAGCCCTTTGGTTGCCTCCACTTTCAGCAGCAAAATCTACAACTTGAAACCGGTATGTGTTCCCTTCTACACCAATATCTTTGTTGCAATGAGGACATTTTGCTGGCGCATCTGGATCATCACTTTTAGCACTAAACATGGTATGTAAATATTAAAGATGTTTAATAAGTTAACTCTTTTAGATAGAGGTATTTCACAAACTGATGATTCAACTAATGTTGATAGGAACAGCTCACGTCATTGATCTCTCTTTTCCACTTGAGAAAAATATAAGAAATTTTGATCCAGATTTAGTAGCTCTTGAATTAGATAAGCAGAGATGGTATGCCCTTAGATCTACATCTAAAAAGTTACATGGGCCCTTATATTTGAGAATTTTAGCAAGATTACAAAGGTATTTGGGCGATTCATTTGGCAGTTCTCCAGGAGCTGAAATGATAGTTGCGACAAATGTTGCAAATTCATTAAATTCTAAATTAGCATTCATTGATAAACCAATATTACATACAATACAAGGTGCTTGGAAAAGATTGCCTTGGAATGAATTTTTTAAAATGATAATTGACGGTTTGATTTCCTTTGTAGGGGGTGGTGATGTTAATGTTCAGAGAAGCATACGAACTGGTGATTTTACTACTGAATTAGAGCAATTTGCTACGGAATATCCTTCCTTGAAACGAGAATTAATCGATAAAAGAGATCATTATATGGCAATGAATATTGTCAAACTTTTCCGTACACAAAGATGTGAGAAAATAGTCGCCATAGTAGGGGAAGGGCATATCGAAGGTATTGCAAAAAAACTGAATAATTTAAAACCAAAAATAATTAGGTTGAGTGACCTACTGTCTGAGAAAGGAAATAGTATTTCTTTTTCTATTGAAATTTAAAACTCATAAATAATTGAAAAACGATAATTCCAATTTGCTTGGACAAATGTCCCCCCATTTGTAAATTCAATTGTAGCTTGATAATCACCTAGTGCTAAATCATCCTCTTCGCTTGAAAAGCTTTCACTCCAACTTTGGCTTTCTCCTCCGCAGGCAATGCTTCCGCTACCGTCTGCTATACTTGTCCCTTCTGCATTTAGAAGAGCAATACTGTAATCTAATTGTCCTCCGAAACCAACACAATTAATGTCAGTAAATTCTATATTAAATGTTTCAACAAAAATTTCGACTTCCATGTCATACGAAGCACTATCCTCAACACCATCTACAACTTCATTTCCTTGTCCTTCTTCTAGATAATCCTCGGGAACAACTTTCAATATTTTTGTTATTTCGCCGCTTTGATCATTTTCATCGATTACAATTAGCGTAATATTGTAAAAACCTCCCGAATTCCATGAATAGTCAAATGTGGATTCATTTGCAGAACTGCTAGTTCCATCACCAAGATCCCATTTGTATTCTTTTATTGCTATGTCACGTCCAGTAGAATCACTGGCATCTAAAGTAACGTTGGAACCAGCCCTTACCTCTTCAACTTCACTTTCACCATCTTTGAATACAAATTCTGCAGTTGGCCCTAATGCTTTAATTTCTATATTTTTTGTTTCGATTCCCTCTTGTCCATTCAAATCTTCTACAGTAAGAGAAACAGCATAATTTCCAGCCTCAGCCCAACTATGCTGAGGTGATTTAAGAGAGGAAGTTTGACCATCGCCAAAATCCCAGAGATAATCCAAAGCATCCCCCTCAGGATCATAAGAATCATCACCTGAGAATTGTATTGATTCTTCAGCAAATACGGATGTTTTGTCAGCTACAATTACTGCAACAGGAGGTAAGTTAGTTACCTTGAATGAATGAGTTACAGAATTTTCTTCTCCATCAGGATCATATACAGTTAAGGTTACACTGTAGTCTCCCTCGCTTAGAGTTCTACTAAATTTAAGTGGCGTTCCGTCGGCTGAATTACTGTTTGGTGGACCTTTTTTTATAACATATTTAGAATTTCCAGCCTCTCCTAATTCCCATTTATATTCTACTAATATATCTTCATCTGGATCGCTGCTAGCTGTAGCGTCAAAGATTAACTCTTCTCCCTCAGAATATGCGCCTCCATTACTAGGAGTTAATATTCCAGCAACAGGTGGCCTGTTTGGAAGTTCAGCTTGTAATACTGCAATTCGTGTGCCAGTTAATCCATAGGGATCTTTAACTACCAATGTAAGAATTAAATCTACTCCAGGAGTATCAATTGTTACAAAATCAGATTCTTCGGTACTTAAATCAATAGGGTTTCCTAGCCCTGACAGTGTCCAAAAAAAGCTCAATTCGTCACCATCAGGATCAGAGGAAGGACTACCATCTATTCTGAAAGGTTCTCCTACAATTACAAATTGGCCTGTTGCAGGGCTCATGATAGATGCAATAGGCGCTCTATTCTGTTGTTTATCATCATCACTTTCCAAGCATCCTGTGAGTGAGATAAAAACAAATGCGAATGTTAACGCTATAGATTGAACCCTTTGCATTATATCTTATTAGATTAGTGGACTATAAAGAATATGTGTTTATGTCTTAAGTAATTAAATTATTTCTTATGGGTCTTTTCGCACCACAAGCTTCACAGTGCAGATTTAGTGTTCTTCCTACTCTTAAAAATGAGGTATCAGGTCTGTTACACTCCTGACAAACTATGAATGAATCAATATATGATTTAATTCTTTCATTTATTTTTCTTTCTGGGACTCTACCTTGCAAGACTAGTCTTCTTTTTTCTACTGAACCTGCAGTTCCTAATTCCTGTAGAAGAAATTTGTAAAGGTGAGTTTCATCTCTTCTTAATGCATCTACAATTTCTGAAAAATTCCGAATTATGGTTTTCTTACTTCCTTCATGTAATATTTCAGGTTTCGGAGGGCTGAATCTTTCGGCATTTTGCATAACATCTTCAAGCCCTTCACGAGCTCTCTCTAGCAACTTATCGTAGTCTAAATCCACAATCTCCTAAAAACTCCCTTTGTAAAGACTTTCGTTTAGGTTTTTTTTATAAAACCAAAAACAAGGCCAAGTGAAAATCCAAAATGTTGTATGAATAAAACTAATGGAGCATAGAGGCCTTGCTTGAATTTTTTAGTCTGATATCCTACTAATAATCCAGCTATCCCTAAAATTCCAAAATATGATCCTAAGAGGAAATGAGGTATCTCTATGATTAATTTATATCCTAATATTTCCATTTCATTCCAAGATAAATAATAGAGAGAAATCAATACTAAGAAAGCAAACACAAATACAAAATATCGAGGATCAAAGCTGCTAGGATGCATCCTTGTTACTTGGGCTCTAGTTTTTCCATAATTGAACATTTGTCTTAGAAAAGCAGTAGGTCTTGATCTTCTATGATGCCAAACGACAACATCTGGTGCATAGAGTATTTTGTAGCCAGCTTTTAGAACACGAATATCAAATTCAGCATCTTCACCGGGCCACAAAGTATCATGAAATTTTATTTCGTTGACGATAGTTTTTTTGATTACATAATTACAAGTTGGATTATGCGCGATTTCCTTAGCTTTTGCATGACCAATAGTATACCTAAATGAAAATAAAAATTTAGAACCAAAAATTCTACCTACAGCTTTTGCAAATGGCAATTCTTCCCTTGGTGTATAGTTAGGCCCCCCAACACCAACATAATCTTCATTCTCTTTTAGATGTTTTATTGCATTTCTTATCCAATCTTCTCTCAATATAGTATCATCATCTGTAAATGCAATAAAGTCTCCTTTAGCCATTTCAGACCCTATATTTCGTTTTTGTCCAGCTGCAACAGATTTGTACTCAACAATCGTATTTATTCCTGCTTTTCTTGCTAAATTTGAATGCTTTTCAATTAGTTTAGTAGGTGAATCTCCGATGAATATTAATTCAAATTTCTCCCTTGGATAGTCTAAAGTGATAACACTTTCTACTAAGCCTCGTATAAATTTTACGTTTCCAGTTGTTGGGATCACAATGGATACATATGGTTCATTTTCCACTTTATTTCACCTGTTTGTAATCATACCGGAGTGTGCTCGTATAAAATATTACTTAATTCTTTTTTTATTTCCATGGCTTCTTCTTCATTTTTAGTTATGATGACAATTTTTCCAGAGATATAAACGTTAATTTTACATTTCTTTTGTATAGATAGCAAAGTCCCAGTATAGGCTATAATTTTGAAACCAAGTTCTTCAAATAATAATTTTAATTCTTCTAAATTCAGTCTAAATTTATTTTTTGGAATAAGAACGTATGATTTACAGCTCTTACATGGTTTTTCAACGGTGAACACGAACTATCTCAGTTTATTCCCAATATATTACTTCAATTCTTATTGTATATTCAGTATTTCCTCTTTCATGATCTACTACAATAAACCAATCACCTAGCTCATTACGTTCATCAAACCAAGATCGATGCGTACTGTTGTAATAGTCCATTTCAATGAAATTAATTTGATCAGTTTCACTACTATCATGGGTATAATTTTTAGCAACACATTCGTTGCATTCTTCATCCTGATTATTTCCCTCATCTTGATCAGGATTTTTATCTTGTGTATGATTGTACAAATAGAGGTCTAAATCATCATCGTGAAAAGAACTAGTTTCATATTCAAGTGTTGCCCTAACATATCTTGCAGGAATCCCGTATAGTTGAACTAAGTGTTCTTGTTGTCCAGAATCAATATTTCTTGTAGTACTGTAGTCATAATTAATTCTTAATTCGACATCGTCTGAAAAACCAGCTTCGTCTGTTTCACCCATTTCATTAGTAATACGAACTTTAACAGTATATAATCCTGAGTCAAAATTATGATTAATTTCAGGATTAGATGTTTCTTCATCAACTACAAAACCATCGGCAGAATCATATGAAAAGTCCCATTCGTACTTTGTGATTCGACTTTCTGAAATTGAATCAGCTGCAGAAAAGGTATAGCTTTTTTGTTCATCTCCATTCATTGTTTCATCAGTATCATCCTCGGTAGTGACTATGGCCCTTATCTCACTAGAAGGTTTTTCAACTTTAACTTTTGCAGTTATAGTTCCAGTTTTATCTCCGTCACTGACAGTTAAAGTAACGGTGTATGTTTTTTCTTGAGAGTAGGAATGTGTTATGCGGCCATTATTAGTAATATCTCCAACTTTGTTATCATTGTAGCTATCGCTACTGTCAAAATCCCAGTAATATTCTAAAGAATCACCATCAGGATCATTACTTCCTTTTCCTGTAAAAATTATTTCTTCATCAGGCTCATACGGAGAAGATCCTTCTATTTTTATCACGGCAGTTGGGGATTGATTGCTTTCTTCTTCTTCAAGGAAATCCAGACATCCTGAAAAAATCAGAAGTCCTGTTATCATTACAGGTAAGTACTTCATAGTACTAAATTCTGTATGGTATTATAAATTCTTTTACCATAAATGCAATTATATCATTGTTTGACGGCAACGACTTCTTCTTCACTGGATGTCAGCACCGTTTCATCATCAAGACTAAGTTCCGTTCCCTCAACCATGAGCGCTAGGCTCTTGTCCAGTGACATCCACACGAAGGCCGCATCAGTGGTAAGAGTCTCGTCAGTCGAGAAATTGGTGCAGGCGCCGGGATTTGAACCCAGGTTGAGGGGTTGGAAACCCCTAGTCATACCAGACTAGACCACGCCTGCTTAAATTTGTATTTTGAATTGTGAACCAGGTCCACATCCCTCTGGGACTTTTACGTTAACTAATTGTCCTGTTGGGGCTTTAATTTGAATTTGTTGTCCAGCCACAACACCATCAGGGACAGTAATCGTGAGTAGTGTAGGTGCAGCCGGAGCTGGCGGTGCAGCAGCCGGAGCCTCAGGTTGTGGAGGAGGTGCGGCAGCTGGCTCAGGAATTGCAGCAGTACTTGGAGGAGTTTGAGGTTGTGGAGGTGCCATAGGTGGTGCAGCAGCAGGTGGGGGAGGTGCAGCGCCACCTTCCATACCAGCCCATTCATCACTGAAGTCATCGGCTTGATTATCAGATCCACCAAAAGCACCTTTGGATCTTTGCTGAAGTCCAAAAACGGCAGCACTTCCTAGACCTATAATTAATACAAGTCCAACTAGGCCCATTATTGTTGATTGAGGTAATCCTCCTTCTTCGTCTAGTTGTTCGGTTTCGGGTCCTGCAGTATTAGCAGCACTATTTACTCTGAAAGTAATAGTCGTTTCATCGTATTTTGTTACATCACCGTTAGATTGAACTCGAATTTTCAATATAGCTTGGTTTCCGGCAGCACTTTCTGGAGCTTTAACACTCAAATAGATTGGTTTTTCGCCGCCAGCTTCAATTGTAATTGAATCAGGTATATCAAGTTCCCAATCATTTCCGCCCATTTCCCAGTTTGCAGTAATATCAACAAAATCACTGACGTCTGCAAAATTTTTCACTTTTGCATATTGTGAAATACTGAAAGTTTTCCCAGAGTCCAAGTTAATTTGATCACTTTGGGGCAATACAATTTGAACATTATAGTCGCCTTGAACAGTTATTTCAATTTCCATTTCGACTACGCCAATTTCATCGTTGTCACCACTAACCTTTGCTTTTACGATAATAGTAACAACGTCACCAGCATCAGCCCCAGATGAAATACCTATTGTAACCTTAGCAGATGAGCTTTCTTCATAAGAATCTAAAGTACCAGTCCCATCACTCCAAGTCCAACCATCAGGCCTATTATTTTCAGTTCCTTGGTACCAATCCTTTTTTATAATTTCATAATTTACACTTTCAGACCATTTGTTTAGAATTCTAAAATTAAAATTTACAGTGGCTCCAGGTTCACCTTCAACATCACTAGAAGTTGCAGTAAGTCCTATTCCGTAAAAAACTCTAACAAAAGTTTTCAAATCTAGTTCATCTTCTACATTTCCGTCATTTCCTGATGTCGCAGTTATAGTTAAATCGTCCGTATCACCATAGTCTACATTATTTTCAGCTTCAACAGTTAGAATAACTATTTGGCTTGAAAACGCATCAATAGTTACAGAATCATCCTCAAACTCAGCATCCCATGAGTTCGAAGATAAAGATAAGCTAAATGTGTCTTGTTTATTTCCTTCGTTATTTATTTTAATTTCATATGTAGATTCTCCGTCTATATCTACAGAGCCCTCAGTGGTTCCATCGTTTGCTACTTCTAAGGATACTGCAGCTCTTTCGTTAACATTAACAGTTAAATCGATAACTTGTTTGTTTCCTTCAGGATCGCTATTTTCTTTATCTCTACATTTTAAGCTCACGCTGTATTGACCATAAACTGCATTTTCGGTGGCGCGAACGGTTACAGTTATTCCTTCAACAACAGAATTATCAGCAACATCTACTGCAGGCAATTGTGTAGATTCGGTCGAAAGTTCATCTTGCCCGTCATTACTCCACCATGCATCTAGACCGTTGCTTTCTAAATCATCAGAATTAGTAATGTATAGTTCATATTCACGAGGTTCATCCAAGTAATTTTCAATAGCTACAGTTAATTCAATAGTGGCTTCAGGATCAACAGACCCTACACCATCATCAGGTATATCAAATTTGAAATCAAACTCAGGATCATCTGCATTAGTATTTCCGATAAAAAAAGTAATGCTAATGAGCAAAATCATTGCTGTTAAAGTTCTGATAATGTGCATATTAATATTATTCGAACAAGCAGACGATATTAAATATTATCTTATCTCTTGAGTAAAGGCTATACGTAGTTGCCTAATTACAACAATGTGGAAATTACAGATAACCACTTTCATTTGGATCCAGAAGGCCGTAAAGAATTAGCAGTAAAGGATTTTTTGAATGCGGGAGGCACACGATTAGTTCTGGTTAACAAGCCTTATGCACCTTGGAAGAAAATTAAAGATTTTAAGAAACAAGTAGAAATCACTCTAAAACTAGGTCAGAAAGCTAGACAAGCTGGCGCTAAGGTAGCAATAGTAGCTTCTCCACATCCTATTGATTTACTTAAACTTCTAGAATTTATGAATAAAGAGAAAGCTTCAGAGATTTATCTTAATGCCGTAGACTATTGTGCAGAATTAGTTGATGAGAAGTTTATAGTTGGCTTAGGTGAATTAGGCAGGCCACATTTTGAGGTTGAAGATTCAATATGGTCTTTTTCAAATCAAATTTTAAAAGAATCTTTATTGAGAGCAAAGGATGTTGATGCCTCAGTAGTCTTGCACACAGAAACAGGAACTCCTGATGTAATGGCCGATTTATCTCAAATAGCTTCTAAGGCAAATTTCCCAAAAGAAAGGTTGGTGAAACATTATGGAGGCCCAGGAGCTATTGAAGAGCCTCATGGCATTTTAGTTTCGATAATAGCCTCTTCAAAAAACATAGAATATGCCGCAAATACCAAATTTGATTTTATGCTTGAAACAGATTATCTAGATGATCCTAAAAGGCCAGGCGCAGTAATGGGTCCAAAAACAGTTCCTCGTAAAACATTAAAAGCAATAGAAAATAATATTATATCTAAAGAGCAGGCTTACAAGATACACACTGATTTACCGAATAAAGTATATCGTTCTTTTGACTAAATTTCTACTTTCTCTTCAGACTTTAATTCCCATTCTAGATTTAATCTCCATTGCCGGCACCAGGCCTCAATAACGCGTCTTTCTTGATTTTCTCCTACAAATTCAGTTATTATGACATCTTTCCCTCTTTTTGACATTTTAAAAGCTCCAGTCATTCTTGTTGAACTAAAAATAACGTTGCATGCACCTAAACCAAATTTTTTCTTAACATCTTCACTAAGATAATGCGCTAAGCGATCGCCTTGATTTAGTACAAAGCTACCTTGGAACAAGTGACCTTTAATGTAATCAATATCATCTTTTACAATCCAGTAAAGCGTTTCACTCCCTTCTCTCAGGAAGCCTTTAACCAATACATTCTCCTTTTCTAGACGAAGTAAAATTTTACGTAATTCAGCCATAGGGATTTCGCCCTTAAGCAGCATCCCTAATCCCTCAGCAGATACAATTCCAAAAGATAAAATTAATCTTTTTACCACTTGAAAGCGAGCTTCTTCAGGTTCATGTACTCTGTTAACTGGTAAAGTTCTATAATTTCCTCTAGCAGTCCTAACCAGGTTTAATGACTGATATAATCTTGCTAAAGAAAGCTTGAAAGAATCAGGGTCCATTCCACTGCGCCTGTACAGTTCCTCACGTGGAAGTCCTTTAGAGTCAATTGCAAGAGCCAATAATCGTCTGTCATCAGGTTCAGGAGGTACATTTCTAGCATCACGGTAAATTATTGCATCTCTAACATTACAATAAGTTGCATATCCGGGTATCATTACACCTTGAACTAGTTCCATTTCGTTACCGTAATCACGGGGGTGAAAGAATCTACCTTGAACTCTTAGAGATAATTCATATTCAGACCTTACGCCTCCCATTTCACGGAAAGCTTCAGCAGCGTTTCTAAACCTTCTTTCAGGATTAATACGTTGCCTCCAAAGAAGATAGCCATAAATTTCTCTTTCTTGGTATTCTTTGTTTATCACAGGTCCTTTTACAAGCCAATTTCTTATTTTTTGGTAGCCTTTTTCTTCAAATTGCTTAATTATATCTTCACTGAGCTCTTCTACTTTAGTACTTGAAAATACTTTAATTCTAATGATATTACTATTGAAATTTTCCTGATAAGTTGCAAATTCATCTAACGCATCAATAAAATCGGGTATTGAGGTATTATCTTCCAACACTATTTCTCTTACATCAAGCAATCCAGACATGGCCCATGCTTCCATGTATCCGGCAACCATACCTCCACAAATTATTGGATTTGTCCATGCTTCCCCGTAATTAGAATACATCTCACGACGGATATGAGTAAGCATAGGATCTCTCCAGGAAATAACCCGTGTTGTGTTTTTTTCCTCAGTATTTTTTATATTTTCAACTTCTTCAGTAAGGCAATATTCAAATAATCGTGTAGCTCCAACTACAACAATTTTTGCCACCAAATTTTCTTCTTGCAATTGGTTTAGAATACTCCTTGTTACATTTAATGGCAAACCACATTCTCTTCTTAGTTCTGCAAAAGTTAGAGGCCCAGTACTTCTTAGTTGCTCAATGACTAAATTTTTCTCAGGTTTTTCAGGAGCAGAATATTCATTAAGAAGTCTGTAACGATTATGAGTAGTCCATGGGTTACGATGTCTGTTATACCTATGTATCATTAATTTTTCTTCTAATGCTCTTAGTGAACCATCTACTAATTCACTTTTAATTTCTAATTCTTTGGAAATCTCACTTTTCGAAAGAGGAGGACTTCTTTTTAACATGTCAACAATTAAATTTTGAATTTTACCTTCCGGTTCTCTTCTGAAGAGAGCTTGGTACATTCCAATTTTGTTAGCAGGTACATATCTTAGTCTACCGGCTAAAAATCGTCCTTGCAAAATGGCATCAGAGTCTCTCCATTCCCACCATTCCTCTAAATTCGGTTTTTCTAGTCTGTGAAATACAGTTCTTGGAGATGAAACATCATTATGTTGATCGAAAAGAGTTTGTAGGCTTGAAAACTTTTTAAATAATTTTTGATCGATATATTCCCTTAAGATTTTCTCAGAGATTACATCTACGTCTCCCATCGATTGTGCCTCTAGATATATAACGTCCTCAGCTAGTAGATATTGAGGCATATTTCTGCCTAGAATGAAGTTACCGCCTTGAATAATTCCTTGTTCTTCCAGATCGTAAAGTGATTGGCTAATAATTTCTTCAGGTATTTTTAATTCTAAGGCAATTTCTTCTTTAGCTTGAGGTCCACTAAAACCTAGATGCTTAGTAATTAGCCAATCCAATGATTTTTCATAAGAGATAATCTTTTCTATTTTTTTCTTTCGTACACCATCTAAAGTTTTAGAAACTAGGTATTTTTTCTCCAATTCTTGGGAAACTTTCTTAGATTTAATTTCTTTTGTACCTTTTAAATTATCATATGCTTTCTTTGCACTTTTTGATAATTTATCACCACTACAGTATATTGCTTGATAGTAAGGTACAAGTTCAGGAACTACGAACAAATCATCCTTATCGCCAGTCCAGACAGATTCAACGAGCCCTTCATTTATCAAATCATGACATAACTCCTGCATTTCTGTAGAGGCCATATCAGACATTCGGTAGGATGACTTTACTCTATCATTTAATAGGTAAATACCACCTATTTGTTTGATAGCTTGGATTACGCCTTCTCTACTTCCAATTATTGGCTTTTTCTCATTGAAATAACCTTCAATCAAATCTTTTTCAAATCTGGGCTTTTCTCCGTCACCCTGCTCCAAGACCCTTCCTAAGACTTGAGTGTGTAATTCTCTTAAAAGAGCAGATCTATCTTCCATTAAGACGATATCACTAAGTCCAGATAAGATTAAACTGTGAGATAATGGTGAGGGTACTGGCGAATATGTTCGGTAGTCTATTTTGCGATCCCCGTTTTTAATTTCATTAATAATTAGTTGCGCATTTTTTAAATCAAATGCATCGTAAAGAACTTCTCTGTATGCTTCTTCAAGCATAGGGAATGTCTCAATTTCATTTATTGCTTCTAAAACTTGAGAGGTACGTAATTGTTGCCTTGGTAATGATATTTCTCTTCCTTTATAATTTCTAAGAACCATAAAAGAACGGTTTGCACAGTGCCGAAATCTTTGTGCAAAAATTTCAGTATTAGTAATTGCCTTTCTGAGTAAGGGCTCCAATGATTCAGGCAGTAATCGATCAGCAATTCCTTCTATTGCTAATCTATTCGGAAATGTTAAAAGAAAAGCATCATCACTCAAAGATATTCTAACACTACTTCCTACTTCTTTCCCTAGTTGAAATGCAAAAGCTCTTGCTAACGCATCATTAACTCGCCGTCCAAATGGGAAATGGAAAATAGCTCCACTTCTTCCTCTATTATCTAGATATCCTTCAACCATTAGGTGCTTGTCCGAAGGTACAAATCCACAAATTTTATTTTGTTCATCCAGGTGAGACACGATAGTCCTTGCAGCACCCTTATCTAATCTAAATTCATCTTCTAGCCAACCAATAATTTCATCTTCAGGTAAATCTAATCTTTTTTCAACCTCAGATCTAAATCGCCCCACAGACTCCGATAAATCAAAAGAACGGGGCAACATTTCACCAGACCATGAAGGTACGGTAGGTTTTCTGCCTAAACCATCTTTTACTACAACAGTAGATCTATTGGATTCAATAAATTGATATGTCCTTCCACCAAGAACGAAAATATCATTTTTGGAAAGATTTTCAACAAATTTTTCTGATAAATTCCCAAGTTGAGCACCTCTGCCTTCTAAAACTACAGTATAGTTTATTTCTTGAGGGATTGTTCCTATATTCATATTGTATATTTGTCTAGAACCTCTTTTTATTCCAATTTCTCTCTCAGCCTTATCATACCAGATTTTAGGATATACGCCATGCTTTTCTAGCGCATCACCTCCTAGAAAGTCTAATACATCTAAGAATTCATTTTTTGATAAATCCCGATAGGGATATGCTGAAGTAACCAGATCATACATTTCATTACTATCCCATTTACGGTCCAAAGACATTCCAATAATTGATTGAGCTAAAACATCCGTAGCTTTTTCAGGAATCGAAACTCTATCTATTTCGCCCTCATATGCAGATTTAACTAAAACTGCACATTCAATTAAATCGTCAGAGTCAAAGACAACTAATCTTCCTTTAGATACGGCACGTAAAGCGTGCCCAGCCCTCCCGATTCTTTGTAACCCCTTAGCAATTGATTTTGGCGAACCTATTTGTACAACTAAATCAACATACCCGATGTCTATCCCCAATTCAAGGCTTGTTGAAGAAACAACGACATCCATCTCACCGCCTTTTAATTTTTCCTCAACATCTAGCCTCATTTCTTTAGATAAAGAACCGTGGTGAGCAGCTAATTTTTCAATACCTCTTTCCTTTAATTGAACTGCTATAGATTCAGTTCCAGCTCTTGTGTTTGTGAATATGAGGGTGGTTCGATGGTCATTTACTAAATCAACAAGTAAATCGTACATTTTAGAGTTTATTACTTCAGTTGTATGTAGTGTCAGGTTATCAACAGGGCATAAAACTCTTAGATCCAAATGCTTTCTTTCCTTGACATCGACGATATTGACAGCCCTCGGTTTACCATTTTTATATCCTCCCAAAAACCCTGCAATGTCTTCAATAGGTGCTTGTGTTGCAGACAACCCAATTCTTACAGGTTCTTCCTCTATAATCTGAGTTAATCTTTCAACAGAAAGTGAGAGATGTGTACCTCTTTTATTATTTGCTAAATCATGTATTTCATCGAGTATAATATATCTCGTTTTTGTAAAATGCTCTCTAAATTTTTTAGAAGACAATAGTAAACCTAAACTTTCTGGAGTAGTGATTAAGATGTGAGGTGGCTTTCTAACCATCCTAGCTCTTTCTTTCAGAGAAGTATCTCCAGATCTTACAGCAACTTTGATTTCAGGAGTATCAATATCTAATTCTTTAGCAAGCTCCATCATTTCATCCAATGGCTGTCTTAAATTTCTATCAATATCATTTGCTAAAGCTTTCAAAGGAGAAACGTATATTGCATGTACTCCGTCTTCAAATTTACTGTCTTTGTGGATTTTAAGAAAATTATTTATTATGCTTAAAAAAGCAGTTAGAGTTTTACCGGACCCTGTGGGGCTAGAAACTAGCACATTTTTCTTTTCATGAATTAATGGAACTGCCATTGATTGAGGTGGCGTCAGATCGTCAAATTTGGAATTAAACCATTTACTAATCAATGGTTCAAATCCACTCAAAACCTCTTCTTTGCTTTTTCTATTTGTTATGTACTTTACCATATTTTTTGATAAACCATTTACCACCGAATAGCAAAGGGTGTAATAGGTTATGGGTCACATTTCCACAATTTTAAAATTGCGATAAACTCTTTTTAGGCCCTCTTAGTCACAAATATGAGCCATCGTGGCTAAGGGGTATAGCGGTGCCTTGGTAAGGCGCAGGTCGTGGGTTCGATTCCCACCGATGGCTCCATTATTTTATGTAGTATGCTTTGTGACCTTTAGCCCATTTCGCGATATTAACCATTTCAAAATTGTTAAAATTTTCTTTTAGTTTTTTTTCAGTTTCAAGATATATTTCACTTTCTTTTCCAGATATTGAATGAGATTTTATCATTAAAAATCCGCATTTAGGTTTAAAATATTTGTGATTTCTGATGAATATATTAACTTGATCACTTTGAGCGATATCTTGGTAAAGAATATCTGGTTTTAATGCATGATTCCTATATTTTTCAGGAAAATGAGCGTCCCCTAAAAAGGGGATTATGTTTTGTCTTTTTTCAGCCAGTGTTACCAATTCAATCATAGACATACGTGAAATATCAATAGCAATAATGCGCCCTTCAATGCACATATCACTCAAAAAATTAACTGTATTTCCCTCTGCAGCCCCCAAATAAAGAATTTTACTTTCTCTTGTAAAAGGCCAATTTTCGCCGTTCCCCATTACGTAAGCAGCTAATTTAGAATGGTAAGGATTCCACGTAATCCATTTCTTACCTTTTTTTATTTCTAGTTTACCTCTTTTTTTCCTAAGGTAATTCGGTAAATTCATCTAAGCAAGGCCTTGTTTTTCAGCTTCCATTGCTTCATTAATTCCCGGATCAATCACTCCAGTCCAAGCTTCAGCACCGATTATATTAGTAGAATCTATGCCTTCAACCCATAATTCAAGGCCTTCGAAGCTACTCCTGCTAGCTTGTGGAACAATGAATTTATATTTTGCAGATTCAGTTGTAGGCAGTCCAACTGACCAGATGACATGGTTCCCTTCTCTTTTTCCAGGCCTAGGTTCAGCCTCTTTTATTTCATGTCCTGGAACTTCAGCTCTGAGTTTAAAATTAGCAGATCTCAATCTGTAATTAATGATTTTTATTTCAATTTCAATATTTCCATCGCTAAATTCGATTTCTTCCTCTATCCATACTACGTCCATTATTGCAGCTACAACTTTATCAAGATTAGGAACGGGTTTTCCTACTACGCTAGAGGTTTTTTCAGCTATAGCTGGCAATACTTTTTGGACTAAATCAAATTTTTCACTAACTTTAGCTCTTTTCTTCTGCTTTTTAAGGTGCTTAGATAGGGTTTTCGCATTATTTCTTAATGCCAATTTAATTTCTTTTTTTATTTCAGAAATATCAGCTATTGCTTCCTTAGCTTCAGATGTAAATGGTATATTGGTTGATGCCACGTGGACTAAGATAATGGCTGGACCATTAGGCGTTCCTTTTCCCTTCTTTTGCTCTAAACCATAATTTCTCCAATTTATTCCCTGAACTGCTTTTGTTATGGCGCAACCTCCTGCTTGATAAAGAAGAGGAACTCTGTTTGCGAATCTTAAAATTTGAACAGGTTGATCCTTTGGTAAATTCCCACCGTAAACCATTCCGACTTCAACCAGAAAAGGAGTACCAGCAAATACAGAAGGAGTTCTACTGATTGGAAGAGTATAGAAATCAGGCCTATATTCTTCGAGAACTTGTTTAAGTCCTAGTTTGATTAACTTAGGGCCAATTGGAACTAAGATTCCACTTGTTGGAGTTCTGATAGAGGTAGTTTTGAATGATTCAATCAGTGCCTTTGCCTCTAATCTAGTTATATCTTGAGGTCTGACATAAGGAGATAATTTAGCTTTAATTAGTACATCACTTATGCTTTTTGTGCCCATTGATGATAAGTCTTTTCGTAGAAAATTACCCATTTGGTATTCTTTGCTGTGATGTGCCATTCTCATCAATTGGCCTAATTCAACTCCATGAGGATGAGGTTTAACTCCTTGACTGGGTAATTTAGGAAGATCGGGACTCCCTCTCTCAAATAGAAATAATTTTTCATCAGGATTAACAAATATTATTTTTGCATGAGGGTTAACAATAGCTGTTGATTTTAGATATTCTAATACAGAAGGCCTAGCCTCACGATATCTTCCCTTTATCGCGAATTCAACTCTAGTGCCGTGAAATTTTTCAGGATATATCCCGTCTTCATCAGGTACACCTTCCACATCTTTCCAAACAAAATCTTCGGTTCTTTCAACATTACCTCTATTATTTCGTGTATCTAGCTTCATCGTAATCCGGGTAGCCAGATGTTCTTCAGAAATCCTTGTAGAAATAGTTGCAGATCTTCCAGTGGTTAATTGACCATACATTATGGCTGCAGAAATACCAATTCCTTGTTGTCCTCTTGATTGCTTTCCACTACCAAATCTTGAGCCGTACAGCAATCTTCCAAATACGTTGGGTACATTCTCTTCAACAATGCCTGGCCCATTATCTTCAATTGCAATACTAAGTTCATCTTTCCCAAGAGATCCTATCTCAATTTTCAAATCAGGTAAGATTCCTGCCTGTTCGCATGCATCAAGACTATTATCTACACCTTCCTTAACAGCAGTAATCAAAGAATGAGTTGGATTATCAAATCCTAAAATATGGCGGTTTTGTTCGAAGAATTCTGAAACCGGTATGTCTCGCTGTTCTTTAGCAAGTTGATGGGCTTTTGTTTTTCTTTTTGTATTTTTCTTTGATTTCTTTTCTTTTACTTTAGTCGCTTTCTTTTCTATTTTCTTTTTTTGTAAATCAGGTTTAACTTCTATTTTTTCCTTAACCTGCGGCTTTTCAGGCTCATTATCATCAGATTCGAAATTGAAGGTCATTTGACCCATTCTAGGCCTATAAGCACTGATAATTAAGTAAAACCCCTACTAAAGAAAATTAATATTGCAAAATTTTGATTTTGGAATTTGGTTTTTAATCACTTTACCATTCCAATGAGCACATCCCAAGCTCATATCATTATATTTTAAAGCTATAAATCCAGGTTCAATTTCTATTTTGTTCCTTAAATCCTCTCCTTTACAAATTTTTAATGTTTCAGTTTTAGTTAGAATTATATAATTTTTTTTAATACTTTTACCAAATAGTTGAATAAAATTAGTAGTTGGTTTTGGAGTTTTATCTAATCTAAAAATGCATAAACCTATGCTTTCAGGATTAATTCTATTAACTTTTCGAGGTCCAATAAAAATTCTATTTTTTGATCCTTCGTACCAGTGATAAGATTCTAAATTCTCTTGCTTTAGTCCGAATCTTTCAAAACAATATTTAATAATCTCGTTTTTTTTATTTTCTTCAATTATTTTCAACATTTTTCTATCCTAGCTAAGAAGAAGGCATCAGTATCATTGTGGTGAGGCCATATTCTAGCACATTTCTTTACATCTTTATTGTAATCATTTTCTTTCCAATTAGTTATGCCATTACCTAATTTTAAGCCATTAATATTTATTTTTTTCAGAAAAACATTTTCTTCATCAAGTATTTGACTAATAACATTCTCATTTTCCTCAGGTGCGAATGTACAGGTCGAATAAATGATGGTGCTACCTTTCGGTGCCATTTCACAAGCCTTCTTTAGTAAATTCTTTTGTAATTTACTAAACCGCTCATAATCATGCAGCTTCCATTTTCTTGCCACTACATTCTTCTTTCTAATTGTACCTTCCGAGCTGCATGGAGCATCTACAAAATAAACATCAGCTTCTGTATTTGGAAAAGAATTAAAATCTCTTAATGTGACCGTTGTATTAGTTATTCCTAATCTATCTAGATTTCCTCTCAGTGATTTTATTCTTCCGTGTCTTGCGTCGTTAGCAATTATGTGCCCTTCATTATTCATTATTTCTGCCATTTGGGTCGTTTTAGAACCTGGCGCTGCACAACAGTCCAAGACAGTTTTTTCTTTAATTAAGTCTGATACTATCAAAGGAGGTACCATAGAAGTTAATTCTTGAATGTAAATTTGACCGGAAAAATGCTGAATACTACTTCCTAAGTTTGTTAAATTAGTTTCAAACGCATCATCATACCAAGATATTTTTTTTAGATTAGAATCATAGTTCCTTATCTGATCTATTATTTCTTCCTTATCACCTTTTATGGAATTTACGCGAAATGTTTGCTTTAGGGGCTCATTAATTGCTTTTGTAAATTTTTTAGTATTATTTACAAGAGAATTATACCTTTTTCCGATTCCTTCTCTTATTGTTTGAAACTTTTGCATACCTACGCCCTTAAAATACGGGCATTCGGGTTATTAATTTTAGCCATTACATTCCTAGTATCAATTACTAATTTAGCATGCTTACCAATTAAATCGTAATCAACTTTTGTGTGGTCAGTAGTTATTACTATTGCATCTTGCAGTTTAATATTTTTAGAACTTAGTTCCATACTTTTTTTATCATTGAATTCTCTAACATAGGGATCATGATATGAAATCTTAGCACCTTTAAATGCCAGTAAATCAATTAACTTCAAAGCAGGAGATTCACGCACATCATCTATGTCTTTTTTGTATGCCAGTCCTAAAATCATTATTTGACTATTCCGTATACTTTTCCCATCATCGTTTAAGGCTTTACCAATTCTGTGCCCTATGTTTTCAGTCATTTTCCGATTAATTTCTCCAGCTAATTCAATAAATTTAGCCTCGGTGTTGTACTCTTTCGCTTTCCATGCAAGGTAAAAAGGATCTATAGGTATACAGTGCCCACCCATTCCAGGGCCAGGATAGAATGGCATAAATCCAAAAGGTTTAGTTTTTGCAGCCTCTATTACTTCCCAAATATTTACGTCCATTCTTGATAATACTAATTTCATTTCATTAACCATCGCAATATTTACTGCGCGGAAAATATTTTCCATTAACTTAGTTGATTCTGCAGTTTCCATGGAACTAACTTTTACAGTTTCAGAAACTACGTTTTTGTAAAGTAAATCGGTGACTTTTAAACAACCCTCAGAAAACCCTCCAATTACTTTTGGAATCTTAGAAACATTAAAATCTTTGTTTCCAGGATCTTCTCTTTCAGGTGAATAGGCTAGGAAGAAATCTTCTCCAGCTTTTAATCCAGATTTTTCTAAAATCGGTTTTACTAGCTCTTTAGTTGTCCCAGGATAGGTAGTAGATTCAAGAACAATTAATTGTCCTTTCTTCATATTTTTGCTAATTAAATTAGAGGCGCTCTCAACGTAGCTCATATTGGGCTGTTCGTGTATGTCAAGAGGCGTAGGTACACAAATAATTAAACAGTCCATGGAATTAACCTTTGTAAAGTCATTTGTTGCAGATCCTTTATTATCAATGAATAACCTCATCTCCTCTTTTTTAATATGCTTCATTACTTGAGATCCTGAATTTATGTCATCAATTCGCTTTTGATCTTTATCAAAACCTAGTACGCTAAATTTCTTTTTGGCAAATTCTAAACCTAAGGGAATTCCAACATACCCCATTCCAATAATTCCTATTTTCGTAGTTTTATCTTTTAATTTTTGGCTGAATGATTTGCTTAAATTTGACATATGTTCTATAAAAACGAGAAGGAGGGGGTATAAATTACGTTATATTTTTGCCATCCATCCAAATTCATCTTCAGAAGTTCCAAATTGTATGCCTGTTAGGTAGTTGTAAAGCTCGTTAGTAATCTTGCCAATATTTCCATCATTGAAAATATAGTCTTTACCCTCATAACTTATTAGACCAATCGGGGCAATAATTGCAGCAGTTCCAGCGCAGAAAAGTTCATCAGCAGTCAAAGCTTCATCTACACTAATTCTTCTTTCCTCAATTTCCAATTTTAGTTTAGTTTTTGCTAGATGGATTACTGAATCTCTAGTTATTCCAGGTAATATTGAACCTGTTAATTCAGGAGTTATTAGTTTGTTATCGATTATAGCAAAAAAGTTAGCCGCACCTACTTCTTCGATATATTTTTCCTCGGCAGCATCTAAATAGATTACTTCAGCATATCCTTTTGATTTTGCGATACTACTAGGTAGCATTCCAGGAACATAGTTTCCGATTGCTTTTACGCCTCCAGTACCTTTCAAAGGAGCCCTATGGAAATCTTTTGTTACAACTAATTTTATTGGCTTTAATTTCCCTTTAAAATAAGGCCCAACTGGACTTACATATACTATAAAGCTATATTCACTAGATGGTGCAACTCCTACCCCTTCTCCCGATCCGAATATTATAGGTCTTACGTAGAGTGCTCCTTGTTCAGTACTGGGAATATAATCTGCATTATCTCTCACAACCTTCTTTACACCGTTAATGAAAAGTGAGCTCGGTATCTCAGGCATAGATAGCCGGGTACATCCATTCGCCGCTCTTTTTGCATTCATTTCTGGTCTAAACATTGCAATTTCCCCGTTATCCCATCGATAAGCTTTCATTCCTTCAAAAAGACCCTGACCATAACTTAGCACGACTGCAGCAGGAGAAAGATTTAAGTTTTCAAAAGGTTTTAACTCACCACTTTCCCATTCTTCTCCGAGGTTGCACTTTGCTACAAACATAGATCTTGTTTGGGTGAAACTAAATGTTAACTTGTCAAAATCTATTTCGTTCGGTTTCAACTATTGTTCTCCTTAAATAATCTTAATTTCTCGTCTAAAGTAGGCATCTCATTTTCACTTACGAAAGAGATACAAACTCTCAACCCCTCATGCCTATTTGAGCCGGTCGATTTTAGAGTAATTGTTGATATTCCATATTTCATTAGCTCAATCATTAAATCGTTTCCATCAAAATTTGGATATGACATAGTGAGATAAAAACCATTACCTACAGTTTCATTCATATCTTTTTCATAAACTTGTTTAAATCCATGTTTTAAGAATATTTCACCAACTCTCTTTGCACGTTTTCCATATTCACTGGTAACTTTAACAAAATTATAGTTTCCATTTGTAGATTCCTCTAGCATTTTAGCTAGAGCATATTGTGCGGTGTGAGTTGCCCCAGAGGTAGTAACATATAACCCGCCCAGTGAAAAAGCATGTCCAAATCTTTTACGACCGCAGAATTTTTCTAATTGCGTGAATTCTTGTTTATTCAGATGTGGTGAAATTATAGCCAAGCCACATCTTGGCCCGGGAAATGAAAATGCTTTTGAGGCTGAAACTAATGTTATCCAATTTTTACCAAATTTCGCAATAGTGGGTATGTAAGGTTCTACATGAGGTTTTGAATAATCTTTTCTAAAATCCATACCAAGATATGCTAAGTCTTCTATAGCTAGAATATCGTTATCATCACATATTTCAGCAATCCCTTCAAGTTCCGACTCAGTTAAACAAGACCAACTGGGATTGTTCGGTGATGACCACAGTAATCCTCCAATATTCCCTTTAGATATTTTTTGTTTTATTGCTTTTATTAAATTATCGCCTCGATTGTCATATAGTTCTAGTCCTTCACTTTTTAATCCAAGGAATTTAGCTTGGTATCTGGTTACTGGGAAAGTTGGATCTAAGTAGAGAATGACATCTTTTCCTTCATGCATGTTGCCTGCTAAAGCTTGTGAAATATATCCCCCTTGTAGTGATCCGCAAGTAGGAATTACGTGTTCAGCTTTCACATCCATATCCAAAAAGGCTTTGACAAACTTACTCCCTGCTAATTTCAATTCAGGAATTCCATCAAAAGGCGGATAGATTCCTTGTAGCCCTTTATCGATTGCTTCTTTTTCAGCCTTTTTAGCGATGTCAGGAGTAGGGATATTTGGTATCCCCATCTCCATCCTTACAAAATTAATTTTTCCTTTTTCGCTTATCAGTGTTGCTAAGCGATTGGTTTCACGAATAGAAAGATTGTTAACATCAAATCCAGTTTCATTAAATATTTCCTTTAAAACTTCGTTTGAAATTGGTACTTCTCCGGTCAAATTTTTTGCCTCTAAAGAGAGTTTAGTAGAGCTCATGCTAAAAAGTTTGTACGAATTTTATAAGCCCCTTCTTTAATCCTATAAGTGATTAATATGATGCCTGTTGAATTAACTGGAAATTTATTTAAAGAATTGAGAGGGCGAGCCTGTAGGCTTCTATCTAAGGAAGGCTGGACTCAGTCAACTTTAGGTCAAGCACTAGGAATAAGTCAGGTGATGGCTGGAAATTATTTACATACATTGCCAACACATTACAATGAACCAATAGAAAGTAATTTACAAGAAGCTGCGATTTCTTTAGCCGAAATTTTAAAATCTGGAGAAGCTTCCAAGTGGTCTCTTAAATTAGTGGTGGATAATCAAGATTTAACAATTAATTTCCCTGTTCAGGATATCAGAGAGAAAGCTTTAGTTAAGATTGCAGAGATGCGTAAGCGTTTAGAGACTGCAATACCTTTACTATCCCCTCAAGTAAGAGTAAACATAGCCTTAGCTTCAAATGAAGCAACTTCTAGTTCAGATATAGTTGCATTTCCTGGCCGATTAACTCCAGTAGGTGGTAAAGCCCGTCCATTATCTTCACCAAAGTTTGGAGCTTCCTCTCATTTGTCAGATTTATTGCTCAATTTGCGAAATTTTAATTCTAATGTGTCAATCATAATTAATCTAAGATGGGATTCTGTGATTTCAGAATTACTTAGTACCTTAAAGATCAGTTCTATTAAACTCAATCGCGAGGGTGAAAATTTATTTGTTAATTCACTGCCGTCGGAGACAGAAGCATTAATTGATGAAGGAAGCTATGGCTTTGAGCCCTCATTATACATATTTGGTGACAATAAAGATAGAGTTTGTGAAATTGTTGAAGGCCTAGCCAATTCTATGGAGGCTATGGCATGAATAAATTTTTTCTTACAAAAATAGTAATAATTACTTTACTCTTAACCCCTTCTTTTTCAGGATGCCTGTCCGATGATTCAAGTAATAACGAATTAGTAATAGTTACTTACGATGTTAATGCATTATCAGATAGCATGATTTCGAAATTTGAAAATAATACAGGATTAAAAGTTAAAATGATAAAAGTCGATGATGCAGGTTCTATTCTTAGTTACCTAATACAAAATAAGGGTACTGATGCAGTAGACTTGGCTATAGGTCTGGATAACACATATTTGCCAACAGCCCTTGAATTAGAACTTCTTACGGAAGTTAATGTTAATTTAGACAACATCTCCCATGCTTCTTCTTCACAGCAAATGAATGCACTCAGCCCATACGAAGGGGCATTTGCAACACCTTTTGATATGGGTTACATATGTTTGAATTACGATTCCAGTATAGTTGACGGAGAGAATTTTACAGTACCTACTAGTCTTTGGGATCTTGCAGAACCAGAGTGGAAAGGAAAGGTCGCCATCCCCTCACCCATTACTAGCAGTCCCGGAAGAGGTTTCATGTTAGCCACACTTGATTATTTCGACTGGCAAAATAATGATGAAGATTTCGGAAGGTGGTGGACTGCCATGAGAGACAATGATGTAATCATAACATCAGGTTGGTCAGAAGCATATGAGACACACTATACAGGAGGTTATGGAGAGTACACAGAGGGTTACATTGGAGATGCACACATTACAGTTTCTTATTGTCATTCACCTGGCGTTGAAGCATGGTATAATGGTAATTGGACTAAGTCAACTGCCTTGGACTTGGAGAAAACGGCATTTTTCCAAGTAGAATATGCATCTGCAGTCAAAGGCGGCGATAGTAGCCGTGCTGAAGAATTCATACGATATCTTATTTCTCCAGATGTAAATTCACAAATGCCTGTTGAGAATTTGATGTATTCAGTATTGGAAGGCGTGAATTTACCAGAAGAAAACGGCTATAGTTTCCATTCCATTATTCCAACATTACCATCAAATATTTCCAATCAAGCAATTGGTGATAATATGGAATCTTGGCTTGATGACTGGAATGAAGCGATGACTAAAAGTGCATAATTCACAAAAAATAGTTGGGGCTGTCGCAGTTTTCCTGTACACTGCAATTACAGCAGTCCCAATTTGCCTCGCACTTAATCGGCTAATTTTAGTTTCTGGATTCAATCCAGTTTTTTGGGTAGAGTCCTTAGATGAAAATTATGTGTCACAGAATACTTTTGGTTTCACCTTCTTTCAATCCTTTTTTTCCACCTTGTTAACGATTATAATTGGTTTTCCAATTGCTTGGGTTTTAGGAAGATATAGTTGGCCATTCAAGCCTTTTCTGAGATCAATTCTAACACTAC
>CACAGG010000012.1 GCA_902531985.1 uncultured marine group III euryarchaeote | reverse complement strand
AGATCCGGCGCTTGCACCGACAGTTGAAGGTTCAAGAGCAGAATTTGTACTGAACAGCCCCGTAAAACATGAACCAGGGTCTGTCTGGATTTATGATTCCCATGCACCATCTATACTAATTAGAATAATTGAAATTCAATCAAAGATGTCCATTTCAGAATTTGCAAATAAGAATCTCTTTGAACCTTTACAAATTAGTAATGTATATTGGATTAGGGACGATTCAAATTTGGCCTTCGGAGGTTTTGGATTATATTTGACTCCTAGAGAAATGGCTAAACTTGGACAATTATACGTTCAAGGAGGCATTTGGAACGATAATCGCATTGTATCAGAAGACTGGGTTAATCAATCAACTATTAATCATTTAGACTCAGACATTAAATTCATTTATACGACTAAACCATCAGATGGTTACGGATATCTTTGGTGGGTCTATGATGGCTACTATATTGCCTCAGGACTTCATGGGCAAAGAGTAATTGTTAATCCAGAGCAAGATTATGTTCTGACTTTTACATCTTTGGATGTTACACAAATTGGAGCTAATGCACTTCATAAAATGCTTATAACTGGTGAGGCAGACCCGTGGAGAAAACCAATGACTGAGTATTATTTGCGTTCTCTCCCCTCATTAGGGTTATTCCTTTTTCTTTTTACTGCCGTAAACTTTTCATTCATAAAATATGGATTGAAATCAAGTGTAAATGAGAAAATACAAGGGAAAGAGATTTTATTGACGTCTTTTGTATCTTCTTCTTTTATGGTATTTTTTAATTTTTTAATTATTTTATCGGTTATTTTTTCAGTTCTTGACTTCTTTTTCGGAATTCCTAGAGGATTTATGCTATTTCCCCTTTTTCAAATGTTCACGCTATTTTCTATCTTTTTATTTTTAATATCTTCAGTTCTTTTTGAACGAGAATTATTAAATCAAAAATATTCGATTTCTTTGAGTAGTAGTCTCAAATTCTTGTTGCCTAAAAATATTGTACTTATCATTTCATTAACTTTAATTTTGTTTAATGTTTATTTGACGATGATTACAGAATACTCAGCTTAGAAGGGTCCGATTGCATCTCCAATAAAGAGAACAATAGTTGCACTAACTGTAATCAATATGTTGTCATCTATTGGCCCGAATTCATATCTTTCAACAAAAGTGGCAACAATTGCGGCAATTACACCCCATATTGGTAAAGCAGGTTCAGATAAGCTACCCAAATAATATCCCATGGGAATACAAACAATTGCCATGAAAACATTTCCAATTGGATTTTTTGTTCTGTATCCAAATTTTATATTTCTTGCAATTCCGGTTACTCCGTCTCCAAAAGCCATGAAGAGTAAGGGCATGATTGCTAGGTAAGGATCTCCAAGCACTTCCCAAAGAATATATACTGAAACGCCAGCCATTAAGCAGAAATTAACATCATTTTTATTATCATTAGTTTGAACCCAGTAAAGTAAATGTCCTGTATAGTAAGGTATGTACGTAATTATAGTGAATACAATTCCAATGTAAAGTGCATAAATCGGTTCATCGAGTATCGAAGGGGCCATAGCACCTATTAGGCCTCCACAAAACATATGCAATATTTTTCTATTGTAATAGATTGCCACATTTTCTTTCATATTGCGCGCCATCATAAATTCAAAAACCCATTTAGTTCCGAAGATAATGAACAAGCCATAAACGACAATCGCAAGAAGAAGAATGTTTTCGTCCATTAATCTATATTTTGTACTATTCTACTTAAGATAATGTGTAAAAAGGGATTGATAATACTTGTTCATGCGTCCATTCCATCTTGCATTTCCAGTAGATAATTTAGAGAAAACTCGAGAGTTTTATACAAAAACTTTGGGCTGTAACGAAGGCAGAAGTTCAGATAGATGGATTGATTTTGATATGTATGGCCATCAAGTTGTTGCACATTTAGTAGACGAATTAGATCAAGTAGCAACTAATGCAGTGGATGGAGACGATGTCCCTTCTAGTCATTTTGGAGTAATTTTAGAGATGGAACAATGGAATCAGCTAGCAGATAGCCTAGTTAAGTTAGGGATAGAATTCATAATTGAGCCACATATTAGATTCAAAGGTGAACCTGGTGAACAGGCTACAATGTTTTTCTTAGATCCGTGCGGTAATGCACTCGAATTCAAAGCTTTCAGGAGCGATGATATGATTTTTGCTACAGATTAACACCAATCGGTGTTGTATTTCCAAGTTATTGAATCATTTTCTTGAAGTATCAGGCTCGAAGCTCCAACTTGTGAGGAATTGCCATTGTATATCAATTCCCAATAGCAAGGACTTCCTGGAACTCCATCTATCTCATCAATGAATGCGCCATTGAAAGATGAATACCAAGTGAATTTTAATCCAAAATTTCCTTTACTTGCTTCCACTGTAGCGTTAAATGCCGATGTATCATCAATTACAGTTACATTATAGCTTACAGTAGTAATATTTGCATTAGCAGTAGCATTTGCTTCCATTCCATTATAGTCAATAGTTACAGTTACATTTGCAATATCAACATCAGGTTGTTGGTAAATGACTCTGTCAATGTATTCTTTTGTATCGTCGTCTTGCAATGCCATAAATCCGCCCCAAGCGACTAAATTTACAACGACAAGTCCTGCAACAATTTGCATTAAATTTTCATTCATAGTCCATAATTATTCAGACACAGGTATATTATTTTTTGCCTGCAATAATAGAGTCCTATCTGCAATAATAGAATCCTAATAGGATAATAATCTTTTAATATCCTTGTCGGGTAAAGTGAATTATGGCAAGAAGATCAAGGTACGCTTTGTCAAAAGTATCGGCAGATATTCCAGCATCTTTACTTCAACAGTTAGATGGATGGAAAGCAAACATAGAGGGAATAAGTCGTTCCCAATTAATCTCGGACTTACTCAAGTGGTCTTTGGAGCAAGGAGCTATAGATTCCCTATATCCAGTTTGTGAGCACAATCATAACCACGGACCTGAGATTGAATGCGAATGTAAATTGGGGTGCTGTTAGATGAACTCTAAAAATTTAGCCCTTGTTTTTTCAGTAGTTATGGTTCTCTCAAGCTTCGCAGGTTGTATAGAATCTGAAGACGATACGGCAGCTACAAGTCCAGTACTTGACGATTCAGTTCTGGGCAATGTTATGGTTTCGACATACCATGTTGCAGAACTAGCAAGAGCAGTTGGAGGGGATAGAATAAATGTTGAAATTATTAGTCCTTCAAATGTTCCAGTTCATGACTACGAGCCATCATTAGCTGATGTAAGTAGATTAAAGGAAACGGATTTATTTTTCTACCATGGTTTAGACCTTGAGCCTTGGGTAGATACAACAATTTCAGCTATGGGCGATGAGGCCCCTACAGCAGTACAAACTCATGCAATGCCTTCAGGCGAAGAAACTCTAGATCGTGATGCTATGCTACTTAGTGAGCTTTGCGAAAAGTTGAACGAAGGGCCATATGAATCTGTTACACTTTCAGATCACGGCGATGAGGTTTCAGATGTGATAATTCATGCTGAGCATGTGACACATCAAGTTTCGTATCCTGAAATGGATGAAGAAGACCATGATGACCACGATCACGGAGACGAAGAAGATCATGGAGATGAAGAAGACCATGATGACCACGATCACGGAGACGAAGAAGATCATGGAGATGAAGAAGATCACGATGACCACGGAGACCATGACGACCACGGAGACCATGACGGCCACGAAGGTCATAATCATGTAATGGCCGAGGAAATTATTGAGAATCCTGTAGGCTGTCCTTCAGATACTGTAGTATCTATGTTTCATCTCGAAGAAGGCGCATATCTTTTAGAATTCGAATATGGAGATTTATCTAATTTTGATATGGTTATTATCAAGAAGGAAGGTGGACACGCTCATCACGACCATCATGACCACGGTGATGAGGATGACCACGATGGCCATGGAGATGAAGATGACCACGATGACCATGGAGATGAAGATGACCACGATGGGCATGACCACGGTGATGAGGATGACCACGATGACCACGGTGATGAAGACCACGGTCCAACTCCACAAGAAGTATTAGACTCATTTGATTCTGATAATGATTCACATCTTTCTTGGGATGAGTTTTGGCATGCTTGGACAAATAGTAGCGATGATCACGACGACCATGGAGATGAAGAAGACCATGGAGATGAAGAAGACCATGGAGATGAAGAAGATCATGGAGATGAAGAAGGTCACGATGACCATGACCACGGTGACGAAGATGATCACCATGAACTAGAAGAACAAATGGATGAACTACGATCGTTGTTCAATCAATCAGATGATGACAATGATGGGCTACTCAATCTAGCCGAATTGGAACATTTTGTACCGCTAGTAAACAATTATGACAGGGATGGCCATGATGACCACGAAGATCATCATGTGGCCTTTGCAACTCTACACATAGAAGAAGAAGGCGATTATGGCTTCGCTCTACCTATGGGTATCGAATACTTTATTGTAATGAGTGAAGGCGGACATGAGGGTCATGATGACCATGACGATCACGGAGATCATGATGACCATGGAGACCACGCAGTTTGTCATGATGTTAATACTCACGAGACTACAGACCATGACAATGAAGCAGATTGTGAAGCAGCAGGCCACCTTTGGCTAGAAGACCATGAAGATGCAGGACCTTGTCATGATACCAACACCCATGGTGCCACAGAGCATGATAACGAAGCAGACTGTGAAGCAGCAGGCCACATTTGGATAGGCGACCATTCAGATGACGAAGCTAGTGAAATCGTAGCAGACGAAGATGAAGAAGCATTTGACTATGATCCACACAGTTGGCTAAGTCCAGTAGCATACAAAGCTCAAATTGGCGTTGTTTTGGACGCATTAGTCACAGCTTTCCCAGATGGTGAAGATGATTTCAAGGCAAATGCGGAAGCATATTCATTACAACTTGATCAGTTAGATACAGATTACAAAGCAGCATTCGGAGAAGGCGGATCGTGTGAGGCTGCAAATGCCGAGAAAACAATTGTAGCAAATCACAATGCTTATGCTTACATCTCACAAAGATATGACATTGAAATTTTGACAATACATGGACTTGATCCAGAGGGCGAACCATCTGCAGCAGATATTGCTGAAGCAGTTGAGCAAATTAACGAAAAAGGCATTACTGTTCTATATGTTGAAGAGTATACAGATACAAGTTCAGTAGATAGTATTGTTCAAGAAACAAGTGTTACTATAGAGATATTGTATACCATGGAATTGCCACCTAAAAACAGCGATGATACTTATCTTACTTTGATGGAAAAGAATCTTGCTAGTCTTGTTGCAGGTATTGGTTGTTAATATACAATAATGTTATATAATAAACCGAATCTAATGAGACACCTACAAATGAAGGGAGGTGAATGATGGAATTCTATAATGTTAAACTAAAAAAGAAAGTTGAAGTCGATCAAAAAGATTTCGAAGTAGTTACTATGAAAAACGGTAGACCGGCAGCAAAAGCTGTAGTGACTATTGATGGAGAAACACATAAAATGTTTAAAATCCTTTCAAAGGCAGACGCTGAAAAATACGCATAAATCTTATTGAGAATATCTAGTAAGAATTATGCAAATTGCAGACAGGCCACCTCCATTGAAGGTAGACAAACTATCAGTTAATCGTTCAGGCCAATTGGTCTTAGAAGATGTTTGTCTAACTATCAATAGGGGTGAGTTTGTCGGGCTCGTTGGTCCGAATGGCGGAGGCAAGACTACGTTTCTGCTTACAATTTTAGGTTTATTAAAGTCTAAAAGTGGAAGTATTGAGTTGTATGGTCACAGGAAAGCACCAAATTCAATACTTAGGAAGTTAGGCTGGGTTTCCCAGCACGCTTCTAACATTCCTAGGAATATCAAAATTACAGTTAAGGAATTAGTACAATTAGGTACTTTAAATTCAAATAATATGTTCTGGAGATTTAGTACAGAACAGAATCAACAAGTGAGTAAAGCTATAGAGTTAGCAGGGCTCAAAAGTGTTGAAAACAAGAATATATCTAATCTTTCAGGAGGGCAGCGACAAAGGGCCGTTATTGCTCGGGCGTTGGCCTCAAATGCTGAATTTATACTTTTAGATGAACCACTTGTTGGTATCGATCGTGATTCCAGAAATTCTTTATTAAAATTTTTAGATAAACTTTGCCACGAGGCTCAAAAAACTATTTTGATGGTTTCCCACGATATAGCTGCAATTCAACAATCTTCACATCGAATGATTTTTCTTGAGGAGAAAATTAGATATGATGGTGCTGCAGATTGTTTTCCAGATTTAGCAGTTCTGGCAAATTTACGTGGAATTAAGCCAGTTCACGAACACAATGATCCATTAGAAAATCTTTATCAATTAGAAAATATGGGAGAAAAAGAATGATTATTGGTAGTATAATTATGAAATTGTTTGCACCTTTCTTAGAATTTATTGCGCCCTTAGTACCTGGCGAAATTTTCCCATATTTTTTTACCATGGAAATGTTTCAGCGGTCATTAATCGCCGCATTATTGGTAACGATAGTAGCAGGTTTCCTTGGCTTATTTCTGTTGATGAGAAATCTCGCTCTTATCGGTGATGGGTTAGCTCATGTCTCATTTGGAGGCGTCGCTATAGCTATAGTTTTCGGCTCCACAAATGCTCCTCTATTGTATGCATTAGCTTTGAGTATTATCTCAGCAATTTTAATTTATGAACTACAAGCGAGAGAGATATTGTCTGGTGATGCTTCAATAGGTATTTTTTTAACAGGAATGCTAGCCTTAGGCCTTGTTGTATTACGAATTTGGGGCGGAGGTATACAAAATGATATTGAAGGATACTTATTTGGTAATTTATTGCTAGTTGACGAACAAAGTTTTGAATTGATTTGTATTATCTCTATTATTTCACTTATTTTCCTTACTGTAACGCAAAAAATATTACTTGTAACTAGTATTGATCCACTTGCAGCCCAGGTTCAAGGAATTCCTGTAAGAGCAACAGGTCTTGTTTTTAGCATTATTACGGCATCTATTGTAGTCAGCATGGTTCAAGTTATGGGGGCTTTACTAGTTACAGCATTACTAGTTACACCTTCAGCTACAGCCCAACTGGTGGGTAACAGTTTTCGTTCTTGTTTTATTTGGGCTCAAGTTTTTGGTCTTACTTCAGTAATATTGGGACTTTATTTTTCAGCAGAATTAGAAACTGGTAGCGGTTCTATGATAGCACTTGTTGCAGCTATAATCTTTGGTTGTGTGGCAATATTTCAAACCAGCCTAAGGCCTCTTTTTCAACCGGCAGACAATTAATTTAAAGAAAAATAGTCTCTAGTAATTATTGTATTTCACTTCGTTCAAAGCGATGCACTGCCAAAATTCCAGGCAGAGCCGTTTCTTCGCCTTTATCGTTAACTTCACAAGCCCAGTCGATAAGGGAATTGTAATGTTCTTCTTTACTGAGTTTTCCTAACCAAATTTGATTCCTATCGGTTTTCAATAACGTAACATTGTGCATGCTACAAGGTCCAAGACAGTCAGATATGCTTAGCTTAATTTTATTTTCAAGATTATAATCTTTCCATGAATTTTTTAAATGATTGATAGGTACTTCATTGTGACCCTTTTCGATACGTCCGCAACAACAACCATCGCAGACAGTTACAGACGCTACAGTTTTACTAATTTTCATTTAAGGATAATAACTAAATCCTATTTTTAAATTTGTTCTCGAATATATTCTTCATCATCAATAGGAACCCAGACATTCTTTTTTTCTTCGTCCTGTATTTCTACGCGGTAAGGATTGCCTTCGTCCCAACATTTTACAATTTTGCCTTTAGTAAATTCACCAACGTTCGCAAAAATTATGTCTCCTACTTTGAAACGTAATTCTTCAGCTTTACATTTCATCAAGCCAGCTTCTAGTTCCTCATGATTAAGGTCTCTTCCAATGAATACAAAAGTACATTCACGTTTGTCACCCTCTTTCCACATAAGCTCCTGGCTATATGCTCCACCAAACAGCATGTGTACTCCTTGGTATACAAATTTATTATCCATACCTTTTACTGATAGTATACCTTTGTATCTGAACAAATCAGTTCCCTTTTCATCGATAATTTTCCCAATCCATCGGTTTAATCTATTTACATTTAGAGAGCCTTCAAACTTAGAACTAATTGATGTCACGCGTTGGTCGTGTTCATGCTCGGCATCTATGTCTAAGAATTCAGAATCCATTTCTAATGTTCTCTTTAGATCAAATGAGCCAATATTAATCAATTCTTTAGGATCAATTACGCCGTGCTCAGTTCTAAATATCGGAGCAAACCCATTGATGGCTTTAATCTGTTTTTCAACGTTACGAAGTTCTTCCTCACTTGCAAGATCAGTCTTATTCAGTAGAATTTTATCGGCAAAAGCAATCTGTTCTACAGATTCATTTTCGATACCTTCAGGCTTTTCTTCTTCAACATGTTGAATAATATTTTTTGCATCAACTACTGTGATAATTCCATCTAATTCATAGCGTTCAGATACTTTGTCATCAACAAAAAAAGTTTGAGCTACCGGAGCGGGATCGGCTAGACCTGTTGTTTCAATTATAAGTCCGTCAAAGTCCTTGATTCTATCATACATGTTGTAGAGTAGCTCAGTAAGATCACCTCTAACGTTACAACATAGACAGCCATTTACCACTTCGATAATTTCTTCTTCAGAAGTTTCAACTAATATGTTTTCATCAATACCTATGTCTCCAAATTCATTTTCGACAATAGCAAATTTCATTTTATGTTCGGTACTCGATAAAATGTGATTTAGAAGCGTTGTTTTACCTGAGCCTAAAAAACCAGTTAAAACAGTCACAGAGACTCGTCGTTTTTCTTCTTCGCTCATTTATATTCAGATTTTATCATCATTCCCTTATATAAAATTTACTAAATTATAATAGAAAAATAATAGAAAAATAATAGATTAAAAATATAAAAATAATAGGATTCTAATCTTTATATACTATCTCCTACAACCGCTGCATTTATAATGGGTTCTGGTCGATAACTATGCATGGAAGGATATTGCGTAAAGTGCAAAGCCAAAAGAGAAATCGGTAACGGAGAGGAAGTCACAATGAAAAATGGTCGCAAAGCTATGAAAGGAACTTGCGGAACTTGTGGCACTGGTATGTACCGCATAATGGGCAAAGCATAATTAAGTAAAAAAAGCATTTTTGCCTACTAGATAGTTGCTACACTCTCAATTTTTTAGGATATTACAGCTAAAATAACAAAGATTGTTACGATCAATATAATTACTAAGCCAGCAATTATCATATAATTAGCAGTAGCACTTTCTTTCTCTTCTACTACAATAGATTCTTCTATGAGTTTTACATTTCTTTGATTTGCTTTCCAAATAATATCAAAAATATCGCCAATTATTGGAATCCATCCTATCGTAAAGTCAAGGGCGATATTGGTAGCCATTTGAGCCACAATACTACGAGGCACTCCCATTTTGATTCCAGAGTACATAATGTAAGTAGAAAGTAGTGCCCCTATCAAATCCCCAATAACTGGTATCGCACCTATAATTGGATCGAGTCCAATTTTGTATTTAGTTCCAGGAATTATAAAATTATTATCTAATCTTTTACTTAGTAATTTCAATCTGACTAATTTTTCTTCATTTATTTCATTCATTTCTTCAATCATGTTCGTTATCTCTCTGTTGAGTTAAAAAGTTCATTATTTTATTGCTAAGCTCTTTATTTGCATCATTTTCTATATTAATATCTATAGTCGATTCTATCCATCTCTTCATCTCAGGCCCTATAATATTATAAAAAACATTGCGACCTATTTTTTTTTGGGTTATTAGTCCTGCATTTACCAGTGTTGCTAAATGTCTAGAAATAGTAGTCTGATCTTTTCTAGATATTGTGGTTAAGTCGGAAACATTATGTTCTTTAATCATCAAAGTTTGAATGATTCGTAGTCTGGTTTCATTCCCAAGGGCTTTGAAAATTTTACTATTCATTAAATATATGTATAAATGCACATATATTAATATAATCTTACAAAAAAATAAGTTAACTCAGGCCTGCAGCTACAATGAAAGCTAGCATGGCGATCCCCATTCCTTGCTTGATATTCTTTTGACCTATGAAGTAATCATATTTTCTCGCGTTATAAATTCCAAACAGCATAGCTGCATTTGCTAATGTTATTCCTCCAACATATGCATTCAATGCATTACCTTCAAATTGATTTATTGCAGTATAGCTTAGGCCAATGGCAATCAGAAGAATCAATATTGCAATATTGAGTGAGTAATCAATTCCAATTCTGGAAGGAAGTGTTCGCCTATCACGGTCTCCTTCCAAATCTTGTATGTCTTTAATGATTTCACGAGATATTGTGGCAAGGAATGCAAGTCCAAACATCCATATTGTTGGACCGGGATTGTTGACAGCCATTCCTGCATACAAGAAAACAGCGCCAGACATAAATCCAACCGCGATATTTCCAGTAATTCCTGCGGCTTTTAGCCCACTTTCATAGGCCACTAGCGTTAGCATCCCCATAAGTGCAATGACAAAAGGCATCTTGTTGTCTAGTGTAAAAATCAGTATTACCAATCCACCGCCTAGTAATAATTGTGAATAGTTCAAGGCAGCCTCAGCACTAATATATCCAGAAGGTATGGGTCGATTTGGATGATTCTCTTTGTCTGATTCTCTATCATTATAATCATTTAATGCATTTCCACCTCCAACAAGCATCATTGCAGAAACACAGCAAATGGCAATTTCCATTTGAAAATCTATTATATCAGACCCAGAAGCAATGAATGCCCCTGCAATTACTGCAATAGCAGTTAGAACAGCGTTTCCAGGCCTAGTTAGGGCGATGTATGGGTTCATCCTACACGACTTCCTAGTTCGCAATCAGGGTCCGGTTTCAAAAGGCGAACGGTTCCATCTCCTTCAACACCTCCCAAAACTAATACTTCAGACATTATGGGGCCAATTTGTTTTGGAGGGAAATTAAAAACAGCTACAATTTCTCTATCTAACAATTCAGCTTGAGTATAATTCGTAACTTGAGCTGAAGTTTTTTTAGTTCCTAATTTTCCAAAATCAATCGTTAGAATGTATGCTGGCTTTCTCGCCTCAGGAAAATCTCTAACATCAATTATCTTTCCTATACGGATATCAACTTTGGTAAAATCATTCCAACTTATTTCTTCCATATTAATCCAAGTAAGCATTCACGATAGGTTTTTCATCCATATGGAAGAAACTATAGGTTGCCCACCAAGTAATCATATCTAATGAGTTTACTAGATTATCTAGTCCAGTAGCATTATTTCCATACCCTCTTGCCTCATTATCCATCCAGTCTACCATTTCTTGTACTGTATCACAAGTTTGATGATAGCACCAATACCCATCAACCAACCCCCCAAATCCAAGTGTAACTGTATCTAGATTGTTTTGGAAAGAAGCATGATCACTTCTTGCAGTTGTATCTTCATAAATTATTATCTCAGGCCTATCCTGTTCAATCCAAGTATCATATTTCCATGTTTCACTTGAGCTGTTGTCAGCTCCAACTAGTATGTCTTGTTGCATTGATACGTTTATTGCATCGGCACCAATCCATTGGCTAAGATATACAAGATTAGGCTGATCAATTTTGTCATGATTAAGAGAAGGTCCAATGTATATTCTCATTGGCCAAACTTCACTATCTTTTGGATATCCATCTTCGTCTGGTTGAGGGTCTGGATCACAATCTCCAACACCACCACCATGCTCCCCACCACAAGGAGCACCTCCTCCTCCAGGCCAGTTGACTCCAGCCATATCTAAATTTATATAATTTATAATTGTTACTTCAGGATGATTATCCTCGAGAGTGTCCGTCCAGTAGTCACTTCCTCGTAGACCACCTTCTTCTCCAGACCACAGGCAATAGACCATCGTTCTTCGAGTGTCATACGGCATACCAGCCATTGCTTCTCCCGCGGTGAGTACCATAGCAGTTCCCGCAGTATTGTCGTAAGCCCCAACTCTGGTTCCGTATGTTCTAAATCCAGTTATGTGAGGATCAACCACTCCTACACTTCCAGGAGGCGCAATGTCAAAATGCGCACCAAAAACTAACCACTCATCAGGGTATAATGTACCATCACGAAATCCACACACATTGTAAGCTTCTGGATTAAAATTTCCTAGAACATCTTCTATTGCAAATCTTTGAACCTCTACTCGGAGCCCATATGAAGTCATTTCAGCGATTAAAAATTGAGCGGCGTCTTCGTATGCGGCATTTCCTTGTCCTGCCCATCTATCTAAATATCCTACAGCGAGATCGGGAGATATCGGATCAAATGTTTCATCTGACATTCTAGCGATTGAATTATAGACGGTCCTTCCGTCCACGAAACCTGTAGAGAAAAACCCACCTTCATCGGCATTATATGCTACTGAAACCTCTCGTTTAATATCAATTCTAAAAGGTATACTAATATCTGCGTTTTGTTTAGTTAAATTCAATGAATACAGTGAACTCCCCTCATTTGGTTCAGTTCTTTCTACAGCAAGATTTTCATTACTCATTCCATTTCTATTCACCCATTGCTCCCAGCTTTCGCTAGGATTTCTAATGGGCCAAATATCAGTTCCATATTTTGATAAGAAAATAAATGCAGAATCAATCCTGGGTGGAGCCAGAACTGTAAGCTGTTTTGTTTCTCCAGTTTTCATATCTATAATAGTTCCATTTTGGACATAATTTGATACTGGATCAATCACCATATGTGGAATGAAAACAGAAACATCACGTTTCGCAGAAATTACAAAAGGTTGAAATTCTCCTCCAACCATAGTGATTGGGTTGACAACAATATCATTTTTAGATATTGGTTCTACATTATCATCTTCTAAACATCCAGCTATAGCTGGCATCAAAAACAGAAAAGCCAGTGCTACAGTTCCTAATCTTCTCACATTTCCTTATAGGTCTCAGTTTTAAGAGATATCTATTCTTCTACACAGTCAGTATGTAAACAGACAGGAGGTTCAAAAAAGATCTTGTCATCTACATTAATTTCGTGCAATCTTAAGACACTATTTCCACTAACATCTATGTCCACAGCCGATTGAGTACTTGGAGGTAGATAATCTTCTCCTATGTCCCTAAGAGAGAGACGTATTTTATGCCCCTCCGGAATTAAAATATCCATAGCAAAGAATTCCATCTTAGCTCTAATTGTTTGACCAGGAACAATATTTTGTAATTCATCTCCTCCTTCGTGATATCTAAGATCCATTATAGCATGGCCGATGTGTATACACTCACCTTCAGCAGAACAATCTTCCATAAGTGCATAGATAGACCCTCCAGAACTTAGTGGTGTAACATCCATGTGTAATTGAGGCAATCCACCAAATCTAAAATCAGAGTTATATTCTCCAGTTTCGAAAACAATCCAATCATCTGCAGTTTCCATTAGAGGATAAACAGTAGAGCCCATTAGACTTTCACTAACTAAGCTCAGATTATTACTTCCCAAATTCATTTCAATAACATTAGAATCTTTGGCAGGATAGCGTTCTTCAACCCTCCATTCTCCTCTGTTATTCTGTATTTCCTGGTACAAGCTTGGTTTAGGGCCTGTTTCTTGTAAGTAGTAGGTAAACCATTCCAATAAATCCTGCATCCAATCGAATCTTACCATTTGAGGATAAGCTTCCGATCCACGTCCAGGATCAGATCTTTGTTTTTGATAATCTGGCCTGTCAGGATAGTCGTGGTCCCATTGCCCCATCAAAACTTTTGCTTCTATTCCAGAATCCAGTAATGTATTGATTGTAGGTACTGCCATATGAGGATCCACATTCCAATCATGGAACCCTTGTACAATGTAAACTGAGCCCCTATAATTCTCTAAAACTCTATCAAGGAAGTATCTTTCTTCCCAATAACTATCTACAAATTCATTTCCTCCAAAAATATAACCATTTGTCGCATGAATTGGCCCTAGCAGATAATCTTCACAGGCATTTTGTAAATTTTGATCGCCTTTATCTTCTTCAAAACCATATGAGCCATAAACAACATTGTGCATGAATGGCGCTCTGGCCTCAGATGAACCATTCTTCCACATAAGTTCCCGAACTCCAATTAATCCAGAAATGGGAACAATTGTTTTGAGATACTCATCTCCATACATTGCAGCTTGCCAAGGAGTAGATCCATCGTATGATTTTCCAATCATTCCAACGTTGCCATTGGACCATTCTTGTGTCGCAAGCCACTCTACAGCTGCGTTGATTCCCTCTTGCTCAGCAAATCCCATCAAATCCATACAATGGTTAGACATTCCAGTTCCAGTAACAGAAACTTGAGCAAATGCAAAACCGTGAGGCAATATATTGTAAATGATTCCTGCACCTAACCAACTTCCTGGTTGAGACACGTCAGGAGTTTGAGCTGATGTTTCTCCAAAGTAAGGACCAAATTCAGCAATAACTGGGACTTTCACTCCAGCAGGAACTTTCGGTCTCCAATAAGCTAAACTAATTTGTGGGCAATCCATGCCTACTTGACACGTTATTGCAGCCCCTCCTTCTCCAATTGGTAAATCGTATTCAACATATATGTGTTCAGAATTAAATTCATTCCCCGTCTCTAACAATTCATATTGGCCTTGTTCTAAGACAAAACTGTAGGCTTGAGTAGTATCGTAGGGGAGTTGATTTCTAGCCCAAACAGGAACTCTGTTATCGAGATTCAAATCATCATTATCTTGCATGTAAACCATCCAAGCACTTCCAATTAGTATTGCAATAGTCAATAGAGAGAAAACTTGCTCAGAAATTGTAGAATCTTTCATCCTTCCTCAGGATTCCAATAGGGCACATTAAAGTAATGCTCTTCAGAAGTATTAGAAATCGGCAAAGTTAATTTTGCAGATTGGTAATCAACAGTACACACTCCTGCAGGCAGACATGGTGGTGGAAGATAATCCTTTCCAGATCCAGTCAAATCAATTCTGAGTTCGTGTCCAGCTGGAAGAAATGCGTCAATTGCAAAGAATTCCATTTTCATAGTTACAGATTGACCTGAGACAACTACAGGGCTAGGATCTTCTCCGCCTTCATTATAACGTATATCCATAGTAGCATGCCCTAATCTTACATTAGTTGTATCGTCATATATTGTTGCGAAAACTTGGCTGATATCACTAGAAGCAGTCACTTCCAAATGCAAAGTAGGCATTCCTGAAATATGCACATCATAATCAAAACCCGGATGAGTCAAATTAACAAAAGCAGTCTCATCAACAGGACAATTGAATACTAGTGGCCACCAATTACCAACCAGACTTTTACAACTGGCATCAAATTCTTCCAAGATTAATTTTTCACTATTCTGTGCAGGATAAGTATCTTCAATTCGCCATAAGCCATCATGCCTCTGAACTTGTACATTTAGATCAGGTTTCGGCCCTCTATTCTGTAGATAATATTCAAACCATTCAAACAAGTCTTGTCCCCAATCCCATCTCGTCATTTGAGGAAAGGCAGTTCCCCCATTATCTTTGTCAATATCATCATGTTTCTGCCACTGGTCTGGATAGTCATGCCCCCATTGCCCAAATATTCCTTTTACATCAAAACCAGCATCTTTCATTTGTTGGTAAAGAGGGAATATCATATGCGAATCAACATTCCAATCTTGCAAACCTTGGACAAAATAAACTGAACCTTGGTAATTGTCAATCGACCGTTGTCGATAATCTCTTTCATTCCAGTAATTCATATCTGGGTCGATTCGGGGTTCAAGATAGGTTCTTTCGCCTCTTGTAAATCCATCAACTACATCAGGACAGACATGATCAGCATCAGATTCATCAAAATCTACTATATTGACGAAGTAAGCACCATGCATGACTTGAGAACGAGCTTCAGCACTACCATTTTTGAAAAGCAAAGTTTTCGTGCTAGTTGTTCCGCTTATTGGCACTATAGTTTTCAGATAAGGGTTACCAGCTAATGCAGCTTCCCATTGAGTTGCACCCTCGTAGGATTTACCATAAAGCCCAACATTCCCATTACTCCATTCTTGTTCTCCTAACCAAGTAACTGCAGCATCAATACCAAGTTGTTCGCCATGGCCTCTGTAATCAAAGCATCCTGTGGATTCTTCGGTACCAAACACGGCAACTTGAGCAAATGCATATCCCCAAGGAACAAAATTTTCGAAAATAAATTCACCTCTTGCAGCTCCAACAATATTTGTTGGCGTACTTGCACCACCATCTGGCGCACCATAATCAAAATAAGGACTTACAATAGCAATAACTGGCACATTTTCTGAATTTAGAGTATTACTTGGCAACCAATATGATAAATGAACTATAGCCTCCGTCGGTCCAGTTTCCCAAACAGAACTAGTGTCTACTTCTATGAATGCTTCTTGAACTTCTAAAGCTTCATAGGGTCCTTTTTTCAGAAGATAACTATGAGTTCCATTCATATTCCATTCTAGTTCATGCCTATCGAATAAGTTCGGGTAAAGATAAGATTGATTATTAACTAGTAAACTATCTTCATCTTCGGTAAGATATATCAGAACTGGTGAACTAATTAAAATTAAAGCAATGGCAATCGTGAAAAGTCGATCCCTATTTTCCATTAATTCTAGCAACAGCTACTACTAGAACCGCAGCCACATTCACCTTTCTTACCTTCAGGTGCAGGATTTGGATTATTAACTCTAAATCCTTCTCCCATTTCGCTCACAATATAGTCTATTTCAGTTCCTTTAATCTTTTCCATATCTTCGCTTTTGACTATAACTTTCAGACCATTCGCTTCTACAGTAGTATCATCTTCACTTTCATCGTCAAAGCCAAGCGCATACTGGTAACCTCCGCTACAACCTCCGGGAAATACACCTAGCCGGAGTACTTTACCATCTATATCTTGAGTAGCAATAGCTTGGTTTATTTTTTCAGCAGCCATTTCAGTAACAGTAATCATAGATATACGAGCAGGTCTTTGATTTTATAGTTTACTGATGCCATTTATTACTCATATTCCGCGAGGATTTGGTATTCCAACTCGAGTATCTGAACCAAGAGGCAAGTAAATTTTAGCAAGGTTTTTTATTCCAGAAAAGAGAACTTGGCCTTTATTTGGTTTTATTTGAGTAGTGTAAACAATGAAAGGATCATTGTAGATTTCCATTGCAGTCCAAGCATACATGTCTGAAGCAGTTTTGACAGCAACTCTCATTCTCTTAGGAATGAATTCAAAGCCAATCTCAGCTTGCTTTTGCCACTTGAAATACAACCGAATTTGAGATCTTACAAATGCTTCAAATTGCTTAGGTTTTCTACGGGCTTCTCCTCTAGTTAAGGTCTCAAGTCCAAATTTTCCTAGCATATCTTTTGGGAAATAAGTTCTATTCAAATCCAAATCTTCATCAATATCTCTAATGAAATTTATGAACTGCATTGCCTTTCCAAGGTACTGAGCAGATTCGTCAGCTTCTTCACCAAGATTCATAACACGGTTCATCATTAATCCAATTACTTCAGAAGAACCATACAAATATTTGTTTAATTCATCTAAATTGTTGTATACAGATTTGTAAGTATCCATTTCCATTGACTCTAAGAATGAATCGACCCATATTTGGTCGAAGTTCATGCGATTCGAGAGTTCTATAAAGTTTTGAATAACAGTATTTCTGGTTTCTATACCTTTCAAAGCACCATAGTAAGCATCTTTGAATTTTGTAAATCCTTCAATATCTTGTGGAACTGCATCAACATAATTATCAGCAATTCTTACGAAACTGTACAATGTAGTAACATCTTTTCTGATTTTACTAGGGAATAGTTTGGTGCTATTGTAATATGTTGTACTTCCCTTTTGGAAGATTAAATCTGGGTCGTCAAGCGGTTTCTCGGTCATAAATTTGCTTTTAGAATCCATATTTTGTTTCCAAAGGTATACTATAGTGCACAACTTGGTATATAAAAAGACCAATATAGTGCCTAATCACAATACCTTCAAGGTATCTAGCGTATTTTTATCAGCTAGAACGATGTCTTCTTGCAGTTCACCATCGACCATTCCTTGGGTGCCTAAGCCACCCAAAAATATCTTAGAATCAGGCAGTGCTTTTGCAAGTTCTTTGGCAATAATCTTTGCATTAAATAAATATCTTGCAATTGTTACAGAAATAAAGACAATATCTGGCCTTGCATGTGCTGCGAAATCAATAATAGCTTTGTTAGTGGCTTTCATTTTTTCGCCCATGTACCAGTTTCCTCCAATGTTCGTCACTCTGTAGTTTCTTATTTTTAGCAACCCTTCAAGAACTAGATTTGACATATTATGATCATCACCTTCAGGATTACATATTACTGCTAACCCTTCAATTAAACCCTTTGATTCTATTTTATGATTATTCATTTGAATAATCTTTTTCATAGAGTTAGTAACCATGTGTTCTTGTGCAATTCCAATTTCTTTATTGTACCACATTTTTCCAGTTTCAGCCATAACCCAAGTTATAGATTCAACGTAAAATCTTTGAAGACCAATAAGATCAATTAATTGATCTGATTTTTCTGCGGCCATTTCTTCATCACCAGTTAGCAAACATCTACAAAGTATATTTTGCAACTTTTTTTGCTCTTCAACAACCCCTTCGTCTAACTTCGTTTGATTCTTAATAAAGAATTTTCTGATAGAACCAGTATGGTAATCTTTTGGAATATCATCGATTGTAAGTTTCTCAACTGAACCTAGATACTCTAACACCTTTTGCTTGGATGTCTTTTTTACTTTATCCCATTGACTTTCAACGAGATATGCGTATTTCTTGCCTTTTATTTTTTTTGTACGTATGTATGCTATGTTAAAACCCCCTTCTTGTTTAGTTCATCGACTAGTATTTGTGAAGAGATGACAGTAGTAGGAACGCCAACGCCAGGGTGGTTGTATTGTCCCGTGTAGTAAAGATTTTCAACCTTTGAACTTTTATGTTTAGGTCTAAAAACTGCAGTTTGCCACAAAGTATGCGCCATTCCTAGGCCAGTTCCTTTGTATGCATTGTATCGTTCTTTGAAATCTCGGTGAGTGAATAGAGATTTTGTGACAATATTGTCGCGTATCTTTTCTCCCGTCCATTTTTCAAATTTTTCTATAACTTTATCTAAATATTCATCTCTTATTTGATCAGAGTCTTCAAGATCAGAAGCTACAGGAACTAAGAAAAACAAATTTTCCATTCCTTCAGGTGCTACCGTATTATCAATTTTTGAAGGGCAACAAACGTAGAAGTTAGGATTATCTGGCCATTGCGGTTTTTTGAAAATTTGGTCAAAATGTTCATTCCATTCAGTTTCAAAGAAATAATTGTGATGTGTTAAACCATTTACTTTCTTATCAATCCCTAAGTAAGCTAAGTGCATTGAAACAGCCATTGTTTTTTTGTTCCAGTATTTCTCTTTGTAGGTTTGATTTTTCTCATCAAGTAGAACAGTTTCACCATGGTGATAATCTGCATTATTAATGACTAAATCAGCATCATATTCTTTTTTACTAGTTATAATTTTTTTAGCACTTTTATTTTCAACATTGATTTTAGTTACAGGCTCATTGAATTTGAATTTAACACCGTTATCAACAGCAATGTCATACATTTTTTTTGCAAGTCCGTTCATTCCACCTTTAGGATAGAATATACCGTGGTGGTGATCCAGATATGACATCATGCAATACATTGCAGGAACATTTCTTGGATCTCCTCCTAAAAATACAGTAATCCATTCCAATAGTTTTTGTGCTTTTGGATTTTTGAAATATTTCTTCACACCCTTATGAAAGTTGGAGAAAGCTTTCAATTTCAATCCATTAACTATCATTTTAGGAGTAAAGAAATCAAAAATTGAATTATAACTTCTGTAAACAAATTCATCCATCGCAATGTCATATTGCCTTTTGCAAACATCCAAATATTTACGTAATTTTTCTGCACCATTTTCTTCTAATTCTTCGAACAGCTCATAATTTTTATTTACGTCACTAGAAACATCAATAGTATCACCATCACTAAAGAAAACCCGGTAGGAAGGATCTAATCGTTCTAACTCTAATTCTTCAGAGGCATCCATCCCGAATTCGGAAAAAAAGTTTTCAAAAACTTGAGGCCACATATACCAAGATGGTCCCATGTCAAATGCAAATCCATCTTTTTCTAATAAACTAGCCTTTCCGCCGGGTTGTTCATTTTTCTCAATTACAGTTACATTATGGCCTTCTTTAGCAAGAAGCGCAGATGCAGTTAATCCGCCGTAGCCGGCACCTATAATCACAATATCTTTCATTAGAGGTCCTCCTGTTTTCTTTTACCTAATAAATGTCTAAAACAATCTTCTAAATCATTAAATCTGAATCTATATCCAGAATCAATTAATTTTGAGGAGTCTACTCTTATACTGGATAAAGCAAGGACGTCTCCAAATTCACCTAAAAATGTTTTTAGTATAAATCCAGGTACTGGAATAAGTGTAGTTAGTTTTCCTAATTTTCCCCAAAAGACATTTCCAAGAGTAGCAGCCCATTCTTTTTGCCTAACCGGATTAGGAGATGCAACATTAACAGGACCAGAAAGCGAATCAGTAATAATTGAATGATAGATACTTCCTACGGCATCATCCACAGATACCCAGGACCACCATTGTTTTCCTCCGGCTACAGGCGGACTTGAACCTAACATAGCAGGTAGCGAAAGAACCTGTAATGCACCTCCTTGAGGCGACATGACTGGTGCAAGTCTCAGAAATACAACTCTAATTCCGGCATCAATGGCCGGCTTAGCAGCAGCTTCCCATTCGTTAACAACATGTGAGAAAAAATCAGTTCCTTTTTCAGCTTCTTCCGATAATAGATCTTCACCATTATCGCCATAGTATCCAATTGCTGAAGCACAAACCAAAACTTTAGGTTTTTTGTTTAGAGATGCTACATGCTCAGCAATCAGCCTAGTGCCTTTTACTCTACTTTCTAAAATCTGATTTCGTTTCCATTTAGTCCAAGGAATAGGTATTTTCCCGCCGAGTGGTTTGTTTATCGGTTCGCCGGCTAAGTGAACTACAGCATCCTTTCCCTCTAAACTACTTACAATATTTCTATCAATATCCCAAACTAATTCGCCTTTTGTTGGCCTGCCCCGCACTATATTTTCAACTTTGTGACCAGCAGTAGTAAGATATGGAATTAATTGAGAGCCAATTAAACCTGAACCGCCAGTAACAGCAATGTCCATTGGTTTACCTTTGTACTTTGATTGTTCATAGAGGTCATTTTCAGTAATATTTTTTCTGTAGGCAAACATTTGTTTTATACGATTTTTAGTATATGCCCCTCCGAATACAGAACCAAAAGGATCCATAGGAAAATCATAGTGTATTTCATCCTTTAGAATCGAACTATTTTTTCCATCTTTTTCGAAGAGATGTCTGTGGTGCCAAGATCCATTCCAGAAAGGTAATGGACCTACGAATGGCCCACTTTCTTGATCTTCCATGAACTGAATATTTTTTTTGTAGCTATGATGCTTTGCAACCCAAATTAGAGGGATGGGAATAACACCACCAATTGGTGGAAGCTTTATGTGGACTTCACCTCCATCGATGCCGCCTTTTCTATATTTTACAGTTACAGGATCGAATGCCGGCGTCAACCTTTCGTAAGCTCCAGGATTCTCGTGCCAACTAAACAACTTTTCAACAGGTACGTCTACTTTTAGCGTCGATACGAAGCTGTGTTTTGTTTTAACTTTTGACATTATAGAGCCTAAATTATTAGTCAATAGTGCATAACTGAGTATATAATAACTGCAAGCTAGTGCCTAATTTAAAATAGATAAACTTTCTTTAAATTTAGCTAAATTTTCCTTAGCTACTAATTTTCGATCTACCATTGGTTTAGGGTAATCTTTCCCAATTATGCAACCTACGCTTTCTTGGATTGGAAGAGGGGCTAAGTGTGGTTCAAAGATATATTTTGAAGGGAATTTTTCTAATTCAGGAACCCAATATCTGATGAATTCAGCCTTTTTAGTCTCAACATTTAAGCTAGATTTCCCATCTGGACATGGATTGTACAGCCTGAAGTAAGGCATAGAAAAGGGAGCGACACCAGATAACCATAACCAATTTCCGTTATTTAACGCCCAGTCAGCATCTACTAATTTCTTCTCAAAAACATCTCTTCCTTTTTTCCAGTGTTGCCACAGTTGTCCTCTAGTAAGAAAACAAGAAACAGCATGCCTTCCCAAATGATGCATCCAGCCAGTTGCATCTAATTGTCTCATCATTGCATCGATGTATGGAAAACCAGTCTGTCCATTTTCCCATAATTCCATCTTATTTGAATCATATTCTCCCCAGTTTATTTTCTTACACATTGAATTATTTGTATCAGAATCCCAGTTTTCTATTGATTTAGATAAAATATAGAACATTTCTCTGAATAACAACTGTCCATGCATCGATTCAGGAGGTTGAGTATGGTCTCCATTCCTATAACACCTCTCAGTTTCTTTCCATAATAGTCTAGGCGACAAGCAGCCGAAACTTAGATAGGGTGAAAGTCCGGTTGTTTCAGGCTCTGATGGATTATTGGGATTATTCGTTGAAATTGTACGAGGTTTTCTAAAATTTCGAATGTATTTTTCTTCAGATTTAACTTTTTTTTCTAAACGGATAAGTGCTTCAGATTCTCCACCTTTAAAATATGATTTAGAGTTTTCTTTTAACAAAGCCAATTCCTTTTGTATATCAAAAATGTAGTCATCAATAGCTTCGATATAATTATCAGGAAGAGGTTTTGAAATTTCAGGAATTTCTAACGGTTCATCAACACTGTAGAAGTTACTTTCTCCTTTTGGAAATATACGGGAGAATAATTTTTCCATCTCCTTCATTTTTTTTGGAGGTCTAAAATTTTCTTGGTTTACTACTTCCTCAATATTTGTTAATGTATTTGCTTTAGAAATAATGTTGAACTTAATCGAATTTTTGTCTGATAAGATATGCTTTATTTTTTTTCCATTTTCGACATCATTAGGTTTGTTTGAATAATCAGTAAATATTTCAGAAATATTTAATAAATTATATTCAAGAAGTTTTCTAAATATTTCTTCAGAATTACCGTTTAAAATTATTAAGCCCGTATTAAATTTGGATTTAAACCGAGCGTCCAAGTCAATTAAAGATTCATATAGAAATTGGACTCTATTATTGTTATTTTTAAGTGATAATTTTTTTTTATTTAGGATGTATAAAGGAAGTATTGCTTCAGATTTTGTAGAATTCAGAGATTCTATTAGCACTCGATTATCGCTTAATCTTAGTGTATTTCTAAGCCAAACTATTCCAGTATTCATTTACTATGCATGTTGTTGGTTTGCCAAATTATGTTTTTCTTCGATAACCAGTACTTCTTTTTCTTCTTCAGTTTTTAATAATTTTTGGCAGGTGATGCACGTTACAGGATGGCCCTTTAGCATTTGTAAATACTCTTGCTTTGTGGCTTCATGCCCACAAAGAGTCTTTTGATTAGATCCGGGGTGATGTTTCTTTTTCATACACTATTTATTCAGCCATCCATCCCATCATTTTGTCTACTTCTCTGCTAATTAGTATTAAAGTTGGAGCCCATAAGCCAACAAAAATTCCTAATAATTGATCGTCAGCTACGAAATAAATGTATAATGACCCAAATATGGATGCAAAGCTAGACATTAATCCAAGTTGCGAAATTATTCCACCATCGTATTGAGTTTTGTCTTCTGTCATGCAACATAATAACAGACATAGTAAAAATATTTTTTCGATGCACTGTTGCATTGCACTAGTAACATTTTATTATCTCCCCTCTCAATAGATGGTGCATGGCAAAGGCACTAGATCACAAAATTAGCAGTAAAATTAAAAAATATCTAGGAAATCAAACGCAGACAAAAACTATAACAGAAATATCCAGAAGTCTTGATATCGGAAGAAACACAGTAGCTAAGCATTTAGAGTTGTTAAAGATACAAGGATTAGTTGAAGAGAGAACAGTAGGGCAAGCCAAACTTTGGTCATTAACAGCCACTCCCTTTGATTCAGACAAGTTTGGTTTTTCAATAAGAGACAAGAAGGGCAGACATCTTTATTCGTACGGAGCCAAAGCGTTGTCAAAATTTGGGTTTGATGAAAAAACATTCCAAGGAAAAACAACGTCAGAAGCTTTAGGAGTAAACTATGAAGACGTAGATGAAGCAGCTTTTGAAGCAATGAATACTGAAAAGCTTGCCATTTGCCATAGAAAATACGAATCTCGTAAATTTCAAGCTAAAGTAGTTCAATATTTTTTTCCTAATTACGATAATGAAGGAAAACTTACAGGAACAATAAGTTTCGCATCAATTTCAGATACAAAGTAATGGGCGGTAAAAATCATAATCCTTCAATTGCAAGACGTATACTGAGAGACTTGAAAAGAGGAGAATCTCCTGAAACTTTAATTCCAGGTACAAATCAAATTTCAGATCCTTACTACAAGGCATTAAGCTTAGTTTACATTTCTTCTATTGGATTTTTAGATAGTAAAAAATCAGGAAAATTGTTGAAACAAGCTTTTTCAAATGCAGAAAGGGTCGAACAAAGTTGGCGTAGATTGGAATTAATGGGAGAAATGTCTAAAAGATTGAAAGAGCTTCAAGACAGTAAATTAAAATATATTCAATATAAACAAATATTAAAATTATTAAACTCAGAAAAAAAGAGAAGTATAAGTGATTTTTTTGTAAAGAATGCTAAGCATTTCCCATCTAGCATTCTTGAATCTCTTTTGACTACTTCATTAAAATTAAAAGGATATGAATTCAAATCATCTAAAGCAGTTGTAAGACACTGGATAAATAAAAAATCTGTAGAAAACTTAATAGCATTTTTGTCTCAGCAAAAGGGAGAGATTAGGGCTAAGCTCTTGGGATATTTACATCTTCAGCTAAATAAATCAAAAATTAATACACAAGTTTCTTCACTTGGTATGGCTTTAAAATATGCAGATTCTGAGGAAGCATTACGATACTTAGTGAGAGTTTGTTCTACACAATCGGATTTAGAAGAAGTCGAAGCACATATCTCAAGAAAGTCTGTAGAGGATTCTATTCCAATATACATAGCGCTGATAGCTAGAGCAGACAGGAAAAATAGGAATACACTTGCCCATAGTTTTGCAGCCAATACTGAAAAATTAGTTGATTCAATCCCAAACTCAGATCTAAAAGTTAAATTAAAATCTAAACTAGAAATAACTAAAGATAGATTAAAGGGTGAAGTATCTGAACCAACTCTAGAATTAAAAAAAGAAATGAAAAAGATTCCATCTTCTGGAAAAAATACCTTGGGTCTTTACAATACATATGGTGGAAATTGGAACCATCCTCATTACAAAGCAGTATTCAAAGCAGCAAACCTTTGTTCAGCTTTTGATTTGAATCTGGCTTTGATTAATTTTCCAAATATTGAACCTGAACGTTTGGTTAGCGAAATCAAGAAAGAGATGAGATTACCTAATGACGGCTACTTGTCTCAATTACTTTCTAAAGGTAGAGTTCGGTTTTTTGAGAAAGACGTGGATGAAGCTTGGTCAGGTACTAAAGTAATAACAACAGAAAACCCCGATTCAAGTAAGTTAAAAGAACCAGAAGGAGAGGTTTGTATGATAATGGGATTAGGTCCTAAAGGCCTTCCAAAGTCACATGTAACAAATTGCGATTATCATTTTGAGATTACAGGGTCAGGTATTGGGTTTGAAACAGGAACTGCAATGGGAGCTATAGCAGGGCATTTACATCAGATGCAGTAATTTTTATAAGATAGTTAATCACCTTCTATGTCAGATTGTCTTTTTTGCAAGATTAGAGATGGTGAAATTCCAGGAGATATAGTTTACGAAAATGACTATGTTTTAGCTTTTAACGACATAAATCCTATTGCACCAATACATATTTTGATAATACCTAAAGAACACATTTCAACTCTTAATGATTTAGAGGAAGATCATACGCAAACCATGGGAGAATTGTTTCTTGCAGCGAAAGCAATCGCTTCAAAAGAGGGTCTTTCAGACTCGGGATATCGAACTGTTTTCAATTGTAATAAAGACGCTCAACAAACAGTATTCCATATTCATCTTCACTTAATTGGTGGAAGAAAAATGACGTGGCCTCCGGGTTGATTAAATTTCTTTAGGAATGTGCAAATTATAGTTAAGATTTTGTTAAAGCTACCATTCCAAAAGGTTTCAGTAATTCTAATAGTATGGAAAATTTTTTTACCCTTAAGGGGACATCACTTAATTCGATTTTCTCGTTTCCTTTCCAGAGACCTGGCTGTGCCAGCGCTTTTACTGGATTATTTCTACAGTTACAGCCAGTTATCAGATGCCAAGGCAATTTAGCAGACAATTGGAATACAGCACGAGCTCCTAAGCCAGCCCCCATGTGTTCTATTACGTACAATTTACCTCCAGGCTTCAGCATTTTATGAGCATCTCTTACCATTTGGGTAGGATCAGGAACACTGCAAAGTAATGTTGTAAATATTACACAATCAAACGACTCAGAAGGTTCGTCTAATTCATGTAAAAACCCTTCAAATACTTTGGCTCTATTGCCCATTACTTTAAGAGCTTCTCGACATTCTAAAGTTAGTTTTGTATCAGGTTCAACAGCAATCCACTCAGATACTTCAGGTTTATTTAGAAAATAGACATTTACTCCAATACCTGCTCCGATTTCCAATACGCGGCCCCGGATATCACTGAAAAGTTCAGTTTTAGCATCTTTAAGCATTTTACTAGTATCTAATAGGATATTACGAGCCATTTTGTCTAAACGACCAAGTTTAGGCTTATTTTCCATTATATACCAATTAGAAACGGTATTTTTAAGATTAAAAAATCAAGGGACACATACGCAAACCCATCAAACGGTCGAAGCCGACGGCCATGTAGCAGTTGTGACTATTAGTAACCGACGGGCTGAACACCTCGAAGCACTATTATCCGACTACCGAAGTAGCTTTCAAACAGTACTAAAATTCTCGGTGCTTACACCCCGGTCCTATCTATCTTATCTTCTATAAGTGTCATAATGCCTCGTTTTGAGGCGGGTTTCGAGCTTAGATGCTTTCAGCTCTTATCCCTTACAGCGTGGCTGCCCAGCGGTGCCTTGTCAGACAACTGGTAAACTAGTGGCTGCGAACCCTCGTTCCTCTCGTACTAGAGGATCCTTCCCCTCAGGCATTGGACAGTCCCAGCACATAGCAACAAACCTGTCTCACGACGGTCTAAACCCATCTCACGATCCCTTTTAATGGGCGAACAACCCCACCCTTGGGTGCTTCTGCACACCCAGGATAGGAAGAGACGACATCGAAGTAGCAAGCCTGGAGGTCGATGTGGGCTCTTGCTCCAGACAACTCAGTTATCCCCGGGGTAACTTTTCTGTTATCAACCGCACCTACTAACGGCGCTGGTTGGTTCGCTAGGCCCTGCTTTCGCATCGTGGTTTGTTGTGTTGCCAAACCACGTCAAGCCAGCTTTTGCCCTTGCACTTAACGGTAGATTCCTGACCTACCTAAGCTGACCTTTGGGCTCCCTTGTTATTTTTTCGAGGGAGTGGCGCCCCACCCAAACTGCCCGCCTACCGGGGTCCCTCCGAAGAGGTGAGTGGGACGAATCGAAAAGGACGGTGTTTCATCGGTGACTCGGCGACGATCTAGCGATCGCACCTGTGTAATGTCTCCCGTCTACGCTACACATAACAACTCGTGCCACAACGGCAGGTTGCAGTAAAGCTCCACGGGGTCTTCGCTTGCGGCTGGGACGTACTGGACTGTGCGCCAGTAAGTCAATTTCATCGGGCTCCGGGCGGGGACAGTAGAGCTCTCGTTAGGCCGTTCGTGCAAGTCGCCAATTAAGCGACAAGGTATTACGCTACCTTAAGAGGGTCATAGTTACCCCCGCCGTTTAGTGGTCCTTCGTCCCGTTGAAACAGGGTTTCAGATACCACCACTGGGCAGGATTCAGCGGCTATACACATCCTTACGGACTAGCAGCCACCTGTGTTTTTAGTAAACAGTCGGAGCTCCCTAGTCACTGCGACCAGCTCTCTTCAGAGCTGGCACCCCTTATACCAAAGGTACGGGGCTAATTTGCCGAATTCCCTCGCCCGGATTCTGCCGCGACGCCTTAGGCTACTCACCTAGGGGCACCTGTGTCAGATCTCGGTACGGACAACACATACGACTCCAGCTCCCTTTTCACGGACACCAGGCTAACGCGGAAGCGAAATACTTCGCCTCCCAAAAGCTTAGTTTGCTTCTCACCATTACGGTACTCCACAATTTTATTGCTTAAGGCAACACTCAGACAGGAGTGCTCCACAAGACCCGATGTGTCAGGAACTGGACAAAATATGAATTGGTGCAGGAATTTTAACCTGCTTCCCTTTCGATTCCTCCTGTTAGGGGGAACCTTAGGACCGACTAACCCTCGACTGATGAACATCGTCGAGGAACCCTAGCCCCTCCGGCGGATGGGATTCTCACCCATCTACGCTACTACTATTTCCATGATTATCATTCGAACGCGGTCCACAGGACCTCACGGCCCCACTTCCACCCGCGCACGACGCCTCTCTACCGCATCACCTTTCGGTGGCCCAAAGTATCGGTGAACAGCTTAGTCCCGTCCATTTTCTAGGCTCGGAGACTTGACTGGTGATCTGTTACGAACTCTTTAAAGGATGGCTGCCTCTAAGCCAACCTTCCAGCTGTCTATGCCTACAAACACTATTTGTTCTTTAACACTTAGCTGTTACTTGGGGACCTTAACTTTGGTCTGGTTTGTTTTCCTTATGGACATCAAGCTTACCCCGATGCCCTCACTGCCCAGCTTCTACGACGGACACACATTCGGAGTTTGACAGTATGCCGAGTACTTTCGCACCCTAAACACGCAATCAGTGCTCTACCGCATGCCCCGTCTCTGCTGAGGTCTGCCTGCGAGCAGTTTCGAGAGGAACCAGCTATTACCGGTCTAGATTGGTCTTTCGCCCCTATACCCAGGTCATCCAAACGATTTGCACATCAGTACTGGTTCGGGCCTCCACCCTTCTTCCGAAAGGCTTCACCCTGCCCAGGCATAGATCGACCGGCTTCGGGTATCCAACTATTGACTCCAGGCGAGCGCACCTTGCCCCTCGCTTGCGCTGCGGGCTATCGGTTTCCCTACGGCTTCGTACCTGCGTACTTAACCTCGCCAATAATAGGAACTCCACGGATCAATTTTCGAATCGAACGGTATGACATCGGTGCGGCGGTGTAACCGCTTAATCCCTTGCATGCCATACCAGTCTGTTACCACCTGATTTCAGGGTCTTATTAATCTCCCGTCAGGGATACTTTACAACTTTCGCTCACGCTACTATTGCGCTATCGGTCTCGGTTTGTATTTAGGGTTGGGAGTTAGTACCTCCCGCATTCACGCGCAATATCCAATGCACGCTACTCTTGGATCCTGAAAATCATCTTTCACTGCGTCTTCTACGGGGCTATCACCCTCTATGGCGCCGGTGTTCCACACGAAATTCGAATAACAGTGTTAAGATGTAAACAGGCCACTCCACATTTCCAATGACTTTCATCAAAGGATTCGGATTGCCCTATAGGGTGTTCGATCGCCTTTACTAACCCTATCTCTTTTGATTTCTTTTCCTGCCCCTACTAAGATGTTTCAATTCGGGGCGTTACCCATCCTTACGGATTGAACTACTTGAGTTCAGGAAGTCCCATTCGGTTATCTTCGGATCAAAGGCTCCATGCGCCTCCCCGAAGCATATCGCTGCTTGGCACGACCTTCTTCGGCAACCGAGCCTAGTCATCCACCAGGTGGCGTAGTAACTGCTGTAGCCGTCGGCTTCAACATTCGTCCGGGTTTGCGTATGATCTGACAATCATTGACACGTACGTCCCACTGTGAGGAGACTGCGTCTATGCCAACTTCCCCGGTCTATAAACGTAAAGATCGAGTGCACAAATTACCCTGCGTCATTCAACCACATCATGGTCAAACACAGGGATTTGTTGGGAGAAAAAGGGGGTATATAATATTGCGCAAGAAATATAACCTTTTTTTTTAATAGTATATTATAGTCAATAGTAACTGTAAAAATTATAGCTCAAATTCCAAAATATCTATAGCTTTATTGATTGAATCAGCTTTCAAAATATTTAGTTGAGTTTCTAAGGTAAGGCTACACATAGATGAAATATTGTAGAAGTCTTGTATGTTTCCTTCTTTTAAATTTAATCCATTATGTTGCATAAAACCTGTAAAATCGTCAAAAGGCACTCCAACTTTGTTAGCAGCGTGTTTGATCCGTTTTTCAAGCTTAGAAATTATTTCAATCCATTTTTCACCTTCGATTAATCCTTCCAATTCAGCGAATGTATTTATTTCAGCTTCAAAGTATAAGGGAGAACCTGACGATTCTTTCAACATTGTTTGCATAGAAGGATTATTTGGTGGATTGTAGACTAGAGGCTTATTTAGGGCGGGCTGAATTAAATTTATAATTTCAAATCTTTCTTTGCCAATTAACTCAATGTAATAATTAGTTCCAGTTAAATCGAGATCTTCACATTTAGTGACATATGCAATAGTACCAAAGTCAGTCGGAGTATCCCACCCTCCTTTCTCTTTGCCGTGATTTATGGTACAAATTCCAAAACTTTTGTCAGTACTCATGCAGTTATCTAGCATTTGCCTATACCTAGGCTCAAAAATTCTTAATGGAATCTTCAGATTAGGATAAAGAACAATATCTAAAGGAAAAATAGGTATTTTTTTCATGGAGCTAATCTCTCAGTTTGCCAAATACGCCCGTGCTTTGTATACACAAATCGGTCATGTAGACGATCTCTTCTGCCTTGCCAGAATTCTACGTTGCGGTGTTCCAAAA
>CACAGG010000011.1 GCA_902531985.1 uncultured marine group III euryarchaeote | reverse complement strand
CATAGCCCGATTTCCACATGGTGAAGTTAATTATGTTATGAGAGGGAGGGGAATCTCAAAAGAGAAGTTAATTGGTATTCAAAATTATCATAATAGGCTATGGGTACGTTTTGCACATCTAGACTATGTGAAAAAGTATAAATTTTTTATGTATATTTTAGACAAGAACATAATCTGTTCTGGAACAAGTCCTAAGTATCCTAAAGTTTTGTGGGATGAAGCGTGCAACACTCTAAAGATTCGAAAAGATGGAGAAGATTTGCAAGGGATGAAAATACGTTGTAATTCTTTGGATGAAGTGGCTTTACTTCCTACTAAAAAAGTGTCTAAGTCAAAAGATAACAGTTACAGTCACTTTCTTAGAAATCAAGTAGCTTTTGAGCAAGACGTAGATTTCGAGGTTACTATCACTACATTCCTTTCAGAAATTATTGATGAAATTTCGAGTGATATTTTTTCAGATTATCTAAAGGGAATATCTTCAGACTCAGAATTATGGAATAGTGTTATTGAGTTCCAAAAAGAGGAGATAAAGTTACTTGATAATCAATACTTTATCATGTCTAATAGCTTAGTTTCTGGTGAAGATATTATATCTAAAATTAGTAGCAATAAAATTGATCAAGCCATTGTCGAAGATATCCTTAAGGAATACAAAGACAGTATAATTCTAGATAATTTCACACTTTCAGCTTTTACAGAATACACATGGAGCCTTGCTGGCCGAGAGGTTGTAAATCGAATAGATTCAAGTAGAATAAATGATTATAATGGAGAAAATTCTTTAGAGATTCTAAGAGATTTGTACAACAAAATAGTTAAGGATAGTTTGACTAGGGATTATCCACGTTTTAAGTCATTGAGCGAACCTCTAAAATTAATTGATGATGTTGTGCGGATGCTAAAATCAGGTGAAAAGGAGATGGCGATTAAATCCATTGAAGACTTTTCATCAAATAATAATATGACAAAATCAATTTCATGGGCTGCTTTAATGTGTCTTAAGGCTACCTCAAGTAGGGCTTGGAAATATAGTAAAGAAGAACAATCTCTTGGTAAGTCTCTTAAAGAATTAGTACAAAATTTAATTGATAGTTCTCCATCTGAATATTTGGAAGTTTTAGAAAATATTTCTTCTACTATAGGTCTTGGGAACAAATTGGAAGTTATTTAAAACGGGCTTAACTAGAGAATCATTCTGGGTCCGTGGTCTAGTTGGTTATGACGTCGCCTTGACATGGCGGAGATCCCCGGTTCGAATCCGGGCGGACCCACCATTTTTTAAAATTTCAAACCTATTTATGGCGTCATTCGTGTTCTGTCTCTTGGGAACAAAACACATTCCCTAACATTCTTAGCACCAGCAAAAATCATTGATAATCTATCTAATCCTAAACCCCAACCGGCATGAGGCGGCATACCATATCTAAATGGATCTAAATAATGATTAAATCCTTCAGGATCTAATCCTTGTTCCTTCAACCTCTCTCTTAGCATGTTCACATCATGAACTCTTTGTCCACCAGATGTCATTTCTACTTCATTATACATAAAGTCGAATCCTCTACTATATTTTGGATCATCGTCTGGTAGTATGTAGAATGGTTTGAGCGATAGGGGCCATTTTGTTATGAAATAGAAACCATTCATCTGCTGAGCAATTTCCCTTGTAGCTTCCATGGATAAATCTTCACCCCATTCAGCCTTTCCGTTTGACATTTCAACAGCTTCATCATATGTTATACGTGGTAACGGCAATTCAAGCTCAATAGGTTCAATTCCAAGCGTTTCTAGAGCCTCTGTCTCTTTTGCTACAGCTCTTGCCGCACTATCTACTAATCTCTCCATTACGCCCATCACTACATCATCATCAGCAAATGACATTTCTATATCAATTGAAATAAATTCATTCAAGTGTCTAGGTGTATTGTGTTCTTCAGCCCTAAATGCAGGACCTATTTCGTAAACTCTCTCTAAGCCACCACCCATTAACATCTGTTTGTATAATTGAGGTGATTGGGCTAGATATGCAGTTTTATCAAAATATTTCATTTCAAATAAAGAGGTTCCGCCCTCAGTTGCTGAAGCTATAATCTTAGGAGTTTGAACTTCGAGAAATTTTTCTCTTCTCAAATGTTTATGTACCGCACCTGATACAGCTGCGCGAATTTGAAAATTAGAAGCTATTTCACTCTTTCTAAGATCAAGATATCGAGCATTCAATCTTGTTTCGATTTCACTATCAATCTTGTCTATAACTCCCAAAGGAAGAGGAGTTTCAGCCTCATTTAATATTTCTAAGTTATCTGGCAACATTTCAACACCGCCTGGTGCCTCCTTGTTCTCTTTAACAATGCCTCTAACCAAGACTATAGATTCTCTATTGATGTTGGTCCATTTCTTGTAATCATCAGCGTCTAGTTTCTTTTTCAATAAAGTCAACTGGATAACGCCTGTAATATCTCTTAATTGAAGAAAGGCAATGCCTCCTAAATTTCGGGTATCTTGTAACCACCCACAAAGGGTTTGTTCAGAGCCAAAGTCTGATTCCTCTATTTCTCCGCATTTTCTTGTGTAAAACATGATTCTAACTTATTGGGTATCTAAGTATCGCAGCAAGCCCTCCAAAAGCTTTCTGTAGAGAAACCCCTTCTTCACTTTCTGTTGAAACTATAGTTACCTCAGCTTTACTATTTTCAGCTAATTCACCAAGTTGTTTGACAGTGCCTTTCTCAATATTGGGCATTTTTTCTAATCCTTCGGATATCAGCAATTGATCAACTGCACCCATACCAAGTGCCATGTCAATTTGTTTTTTACCATATGCTGCCAAAGAACTTTTTGGAGATAAGACTTCTTTCATAAAGCGGTCCATCAGTTTCTTTTCTTTTACAAGTCTCATCTCAGATAATCTTCCTGAGCCTCTAGTAACTAGTTCTCGTAATCCAGTCTCATCAGTATAGCCAGTGTCAAAGGAATCTATGACTATTTTTTGTAATTCATGGTTGAGATACTCTCTCTTTATGAAATAATCTTTTGTTGCTCCAGGACCTCCTACCAAAATTCCTTCTACGTTATTTCCAAGAAAGCATTCTGTAGCAGAGTGCGCTACTTTCTTGTACCATTCATGTGCAGCCTCTTCAATTAGCCGCTCAAATCTTTGCTTTGATTGTCCACCTTTTCCATGCTTTGAAGGAACTTGTGAGTACATGTGCTTCAAAGTATTGATTGTAGCACCCCTTAGAATTCCCAATGCAGCTTCTGATCTATCAATTACAATTAGGCCGAATTGGACTTTCGTTTCTCCTAGGCCTTCAAGAGGTTCGGTGAAAAAACTGGAATCACAGCGATAGAGAAAAGTGGGTAAAGGTTCGGGAGGTACAACAACTTCCTGTACCATAGTGGTTTGGTTACCACCTTTGGAAACATGACCTACAAAAAACACTACTCCATTCTCAGGTGGTTCCTTGAACATTTTTAATCTTGATGTGATCGATTCAATAGCTGCACTAACATTTTTCCTTGTTGATTTAGATTTAATGTTGGCAGATTGAGAAGCCTCATTACGAAGGTATGATTGGACATCATATATTTTTCTGTCAGGAGGGATATAGAGACTTACGAGTTCTGTAGCATGTCCTCTATAATCTTTCAGCCGTTCAAGTGACTGTTTGAATTCATATTTTTGCAATGATTCAGAACTCATTACATTTGGTAGTACAGGACCTTTTTATGCTATTGGTCACAAAAAAGAAATTGTTACGTTAGACATTCGAAATCAATTTAGCGCTAGGCAGCCAACCCTTATTTCTTAGGAGGTGATCCATCCGCAGGTTCCCCTACGGATACCTTGTTACGACTTAACCCTCCTCGCTGAATCCAGATTCGAGCGTGTCAGAAGACAAACCCTCGTCCAGACCCAACTAAGGTGGTTTGACGGGCGGTGTGTGCAAGGAGCAGGGGCATATTCACCGCGGGATGTTGACCCGCGATTACTACGTATTCCAGCTTCATGAGGGCGAATTGCAGCCCTCAATCCGAATTACGAGCAGGTTTCGGGATTACCTTCACCTTTCGGTGTCGAAGCCCATTGTCCTGCCCTTTGTAGCGCGCGTGTAGCCCGGGAGATTCGGGGCATACTGACCTACCGTTGCCCCCTCCTTCCTCCGCTTTAACAGCGGCGGTACCACCATAGTGCTCCCCTTCCGGAGAAGAAGATAGCAAATGGTGACGGAGGTCTCGTTCGTTATCTGACTTAACAGAACGCCTTACGGTACGAACTGACGGCGGCCATGCACCACCTCTCGGAAAATCAGGCAAAGTCATCAGCTTGGCCTTCATGTAACCGTCGCCCCCGGTGAGTTTTCCGGCGTTGAATCCAATTAAACCGCACGCTCCACACGTTGCAGTGCTCCCCCGCCAATTCCTTTAAGTTTCAGTCTTGCGACCGTACTCCCCAGGCGGCTGACTTAATACCTTCGCGCCAGCACTGGACACCCTCGTAGGATCTCCAACACCAAGTCAGCAGCGTTTACGCCCTGGACTACCGGGGTATCTAATCCCGTTTGCGCCCCAGGGTTTCGTTCCTCACCGTCAGAACCGTTCTGATCAGACGCCTTCGCCACTGGTGGTCCCTGCGGGATTACAACATTTCACCGCTCCCCCGCAAGTACCTCTGATCTCCCCCAGTCTCAAGTCTGGTAGTGTCCCCGGAATCCGCACCGTTAAGCGGTACGATTTACCCAAGAATTTACCAAACCGGCTACGAACGCTTTAGGCCCAATAATAGTGGCTACCACTCGGGGTGCCGGTGTTACCGCGGCGGCTGGCACCGGTCTTACCCACCCCTTACTCTAACAGCGATTTAGGCTGAAAAACAGTCTATGCATTGCATAGACACTTGGAGTTCCCTCGTCACGGTTTCCCGCATTGCGAAGTTTTCGCGCCTGCTGCGCCCCGTAGGGCCTGGTTTCGTGTCTCAGAAACCATCTCCGGGCAAGTGCTCTCACACCCCGTACCCGTCGCTGGCTAGTCAGGTCATGACCCTGACTACAACCTGATAGGAAGCAGACTCATCCTTAGGCGCCGGAGCTTTGAACACAGAAGCATTCCAGCTTTCTGTGTCTATGAGGTATTAGCCCCAGTTTCCCGGGTTTATGCCTCACCTAAGGGCAGATTATCCACTTGTTACTGAGCATTATGCCAGGGACCGAAGTCCCTTAGACTCGCATGGCTTAATCGAACTCCAATAGCAGTAGCCTTCGGCAGGATCAACCGAAGTTTTTTTCCTTTCGAATGCACACTATGAGTTTATAAATTTACTAGAATTGTCGGATTGACTGCACTAGTTTCGCTTAGATTTCGAATGTCAGATGATAGCCCAAACTGGGATTGTTACCATCTCCATAACATATATGCAATAACGGAATAGGTCCATCATAAAATCAGGAATTCGCCGAAGTTATTGCAACCGTTTTCACGGTACCTGGTGACAGTTTCAACTGTTCAGGAGGCTCATCACTTAAAATGGTCTATTTAAGAAAACGCCTTATATTAATCAATTTTACACTTTAATCTGGAATTGTTGCCCTGGTTGCATTCCTGCAGGTATTGTTACTGCTACTACACGGCCATCTGGCGCCTTAATTTGAACTTGTTGACCTGGCTGGGCCCCTTGTGGAACTGCCACAGTAAGAACAGTCTCACCAGGCGCTGCAGGCGGAACGGGTGCAGGTGGTTGCTCAGGTACTGGTGGTGCTGCTGCAGGTGGTTGCTCAGGTACTGGTGGTGCTGCCGCAGGCGGTTGTTCTGGAACTGGAGGCGCCATTGCAGGCGGTTGTTCTGGAACTGGAGGCGCCATCGCAGGTGGTTGTTCTGGAACTGGAGGTGCTATCGCAGGTGGTTGTTGCTCAGGTACTCCTCCAAATGGATCTGCATCATCTATCCCAGATCTTGACCTGCTATAGAAGAAATATCCTGCACCCACTCCTGCTAAAACAATTCCGCCAGCTCCAGCAATTACTAATGTATTTCCAGTATCGCTCGAACTATCTCCACCTGATGAACTACTTTCTTTGAGTGTTCCTTTAACATTGATTACTATGCTTGAACTATCATCTGTTAGCACATCTTGTTGCCCTAATGCAGGTACTACACTATTCCTATCAATAGTTGCCTTTAATCTGAGCTCTCCATCATATTCTGGAGGTAGAATATGGCTAATTTGTATTTGTTGAGTTCCGAAGCCATCAACTGTAAAATTGTTTACAGATTTTAAGACCCCCCCTTCTAGCAAATTAACATTACCTGATGCTGAAGCGCCTCCTTCATTGGAAAGAACCACAGTCAAAGTTAGAGTATCTCCCTGATTAGCATCCATAGTATTAGAGTTGAAACTCACTATTCCGAGACTAGGTGGCGTTGATATCTCAACACGATTGTTAGTGTCTGAAAAGGTTAGTGTTTCAGTATCCCAGAACTCTTCATCGGGATTTACAGATACAATATTCTTAATGCTTAATTCAACATTCCAGAAACCTGTAAAATCAGCTTTGCCACCAGATAGGAATGAAACTGAAGGATAATTGCCATTAAATGTTACTATAGTTTCTTCATTTCCAGGGAATGTCACGGAACCATAATTATCCAAAATACCTCCAAAATTTTGTTGAAGATCTTTACCTGACTTTGTAATACTTATTTCGAGATTGGCATTTACATCGAATGATCCTTCATTCATCACATAAATTTTAGCATTAGCAATAGAACCGTCACTAAAAGAATTTAAAATATTACCATTCTCATCTTCCCATTCAATTTTACTTACTTTCAAATTTGGTAGTTTTTTAATTTCAATGACTACTTCTTCATCATGTAATACTCCATCTTCTGAATCTTCAATTAGAATGAATAATTTTTCAACTTGATTTGTCGGAGTAATATCTCCTTGGAATGTTTTTGTTTCATCTATGTCTACTTTTGTTTGTGGTATAGCTTCGATTAAATTGTCTTCGTCATTTTCATCCCAATATAATGTAGTTGATATTTCTCCATATTTTTCCCCTTCATTGCTAATTTCTAACGTCCAAGTATTATCTATTCCTTCCACTAATAAATCACCAAATTCTATATTATAGGTGATTTCAGGTGAGGCACCTTCAATAGTTAAGGATTCAGTTAAAGAATCTTCTGAACCTTGGCTACTATCACTAGGTAGTGAATCTACAATTTCAACAGTTATAGAATGCGTTCCTTCGGGTACGTCTTTCCAAGTAGTCGTAACTGATTTACTAGAACCACCGGTAACGCCCTCTACGTTTGAGGTAGCAATTAGATTATTACCATTACGGAATTCGACTGTTACTTCAGCATCACCTTCGCCATCATTTTCTATGTTTGCAGAAATAATTACATCTCCACCCTCAGTGAAATCTCCTGAAAAACTTAAATCAGACAGAGAAAGATCTGCGTCAGTTGTTGTTACTAGTAGGTTGGTTAGTTTTAATTTTCCAGGGGTGATAGAGTTTATTTTCAGAAAAGCCTCGGCTTCATTATCGTCAGTACCTTCTATAACTCTGTTTAAAGCGGAAATTAGTTCTTCAGTTTGAATGTCTATTACTACGTCATATTCAATGTTTAACTCATTAAACCCTACCGTTCCTTTAGATGAACTCCCCACAGTCATTATTATTTCGGTCATTTCGACACCGTATTCATCAACGAATGTTTCTTCATTATCTATAGCACTTTGTAATGCTTCGTTAAGTGAATCTTTGAATGATTTTGAGGCTCCGGGAGAATCCAAGGTATCTTCCCATTTTTGTGGTGAATTGTCTCTATTTAGTTCACCAATCCATTCCCAATTCTCAGTTCCGGTTATTTTAACATAAGGGTCCTCTGGATAATCATCACTTAAAGTACTTCTTACAAAAATATTATTATCGCTTCTCTCCCCTCCGGAAATGTCGGTTTCCTCAGGAAAGGCAAAATAGGTTTTATCGCCTACCAAAACATCCATTCTGTGGTATTTCGCAGAAAGCATTGAATCATCATAATTTGTAATTTCGTAATTATCAGACCAAGATCCACCCCCATCTTGAGTAAATGCAAAATAGTAATCATAGGATCCTCCTGAATAATATTGATAAGTTATATATGTGAATCCAGAACCGCTTGCTAAACTAGGAAGCAGTAGCGTTGTGCTAGTGTCTGTATCAATAACTATTTCAATATCTTCCCAAGTATCACCGTTATCATTTGAAACGGACCATACAATATCATAATCACTTGAATCATCACCATCGTAATTACCGTTATCGACCCAAGCTACGAATAATTTGGAACCATCTGCAGTTATTACTGGACTATATGAATACGAATATGAAGATGCACCGTTAATAAATGCGGAATCACTCCAACTAGCTCCGTTACTACTGAAAGAATAATATACTGATTCAAGATATGTTTGATCAGTCCAAACTAAATGAAATTTCCCATCATTATAAAGGATTTCAGGCATGTAATATAATCCACTCCCGTCACTTACTACGACGGCATCACTCCATGAATTACCTCCATTTGTAGAATATGCTGAATACATATCTCCAGAATTAGTAATCCAGGCCACGACAATATTATCTCCGTTTGAATCAACAGTCACACCATACGTAGGACCCCCCGTGTCGGTGTAAATTAATTCAGGAGTATTCCAATCCTCTCCATTATTTGATGAAGAAGCTGCATATATGTTTCCAATACCATCCCAACCATTATAATCATTCCAAACTACATGAACATCATTACCACTTGCAGTCACATCTGTGCGGTGTTGAGCCGTTTGTCCGGTAGCTTCTAAGTCAGTTTCCTCATCGCTGTCTATATTTGATAAAACAGTTAATTCTTCCCAACTCACACCACCATCATCAGATCGGGTGAAAAAGACATCTCCATCATAACCACGCTCGTCACATCCATTTGAATCATTTATTTGGTCATAATCACCATTGTCGATGTAAGCTAAGTATAGATAATCAGATGCATACGCTAACGAAGGGGCTCCGGAATCTGCCTCATAATAATACTCAGATACGTCGTCAAAGTCAGACCAGCTAGAACCATCATTTGTGCTTATTGAATAAACAATGTCTAAATCAGAAGAAGCTCCAGAATTTTGATTAGCTTCAGACCACATAATTATCACCCTATCTGAATTTGCCGAAATGGAATTTGACGCACGGAATTCATTTTCATCTCCATTATCAATTCCATCAACATTTACAGGCGCATTCCATGAACTGCCTGCATTTGGACTTCTAACTGATAATATTTCTCTTTCATCACTTAACGGTATTTCTAACCAAGTGAAATAGAAATTAGATCCTCCATCGTTATCAGAGTCTAAGAACGTATAAGAGCCCCCATCGGAACTAGCAACTACTGTTTCAGTTCCAAAGCTTGAGCCCGCATTAGAAGAACTTTTAGATTTAACTACATAACCACTATCTGAATCCTCAAGCCACCCAATGACTAGATTAGAACCTTGTGCACTGACTGTAGTTTCACTTATTGAATTTGTTGAGCTGACAGTTGAAGGAGAAGCAAACGTATCTCCATTGTTGCTCGATTTAGCATACTCAACAGCATAGTAAGATTGTGAACTATAATATTGCTCCCAAACAATATGGACATTATTTCCTGATAAGCTAATAGCTGGACTTAAACTGTTTTCACTATCTGAATCTGAAATTAAAACCTCATCACTCCATGTTTGACCTGCATCTTCAGACTTTTGGTAAAAGATATTATAATAATTATCAGAACTATCTTTAACTCCACTCCAAACTACATGGAAGTCACCATCAGGACCTACAATTCCAGTGTAGTCATAAATTATGTAATGATTGTAGGCAGGATCAATTGTTTCTGGAGATGACCAAGAGTCACCATTATCTGTGCTATATGTTGCCACTAGTTCTTCATCCCCTGGATATGTATTTTTGTTCCATGTAATTACTACAAATTCGTCATTTGCTTGAATTAAGGGATCACTAAGAATAATGTCAGAATTCCCATAATTAGACTCTAAAAGAATAATATCGCCCCAGCTGTCATCAACAAACCCTCTAAATTTTATTGAATCTGTGCTTGAGCTTGTATCTACCAGGTCACCATCATCAGCCCAGACAAAGTAATAATCTTCACCAACCATGGACACGGCCCCATTAAATGAGATAGAACCACCGTTAGTATCTGCAGAGGCCTTGTTGTAATCATCTAAGTCTCCAGAACCATAAGGCAACCCAGAAATATCTACGCTAGCGGCAGTAATTGTAGAGTTACTTGGTATAAGAATAGAAACTTCCTCCTCGCCAGAGTTTGCAAATTTAGCTGAAGCGCTCATTGAATTGGTGCCAAATTTCTCTTGATTCCCGAGAGCGCCGTAGCCACTGCCTGCATATTTCCACTCATAATTTTTGATTTCTACAGAAATGCTTTCAGGATAATCTCCATCATTATTTGCAACACCTGTGAGGCCTATATTTGCATCCAAAACCTCGGTTGCCGGGAATTTTATGGATACAGAACTATCCGTATTTTGGCCGTCTAACGATACCGTTTGTTCTTCATTGGCGTTTCCCTCTTTGTAATATTCACTGGAATTTTCTCCAAATACAGTAGCCATGCTACTAAGCAATAAAAATGTCACTGCAAAAGTTAGTATTCGTTCTCTAACCATATGTTACAGAGTAGAAGCTAGTACTTTAATATAGTTTCACTAGTGGAAAATAATGACTGAACAGTACCATATGTCTTCACATGACGGCACGTACACGAAAGAATTTGAAGCTAAAGTTACAGCTACTTATCCCGAAATTGTAGAACTCGAAAGAACTGCTTTTTATCCATTAGGCGGCGGACAACCGTCAGATAGGGGGATAATTGAATGGAACAATACGAAAACAGATATAATAGATGTAAGGAAAAAAAACCGAATTAGGCATATGGTAAAAGGTGATCTTCCGGAAGTTGGAAGTACAGTTAAAGGAACATTAGATTGGAACCGTAGATATTCCTTTATGAGAATGCACACATCTCAACATCTAGTTTCGGCAGTTGTTAATGAGCTATATAATTCGGATACGGTTGGAAATCAAATAGGAGAGGATAAATCTAGAATTGATTTCAAACCATTGAAATTAAATAAAGATCAAATTGATGACGTTGAATCAAAAGTGAACGATTATATTTCAGAAGATTTAGAAGTTAATATTTCTGAAGAGCTTCGCTCAAATCTTGAGAACAACCCAGAAATTAGATCTAGTATGTCAAGTGGACTATGGAAAATGTTGCCTAAGAGTGTCACTAAGTTGCGAGTTATAAGTATCGGAGATATAGATGTTTGTCCATGCGCTGGAACTCATGTAATGAGTCTAAAAGAAATAGGGAAAGTTTCATTTGTAAAAAAAGACAATAAAGGCTCTCAAAAGCAACGTCTAACTTATGTTCTAGATTAAATTCACAGTAGATACTGTTGTTCCTTTTCTTCCTTTTTGTTCATATCCCATTTTAATTTCGACATTTGTTTGTCCTGCAGCCTTAATTTGCATTCTAAGCTTAAACTGTATTTCATTATAGGATGAAACTTCCCCTACCATAAAGGAATTATCTGCAAAAGAATAAAAAATGTCGGGTTCTATACCTACTAAGCCGAGGAGACTGTTATTGAACTCCGGGGAGATTTTACAATTATTTATCGAAGCAGATGAGTAGTTACTAATGTTAACGTTTATCTCAATGTTTGTTCCTATCTTTTCATAAGCTGTAGTAACTACTATTTCTTTTTCAGTAAAGTAATTATCAACCATTTCCCTAGTAGCGCCTATTGTTTCATCTATTATTGGAGTGAGGTATACTTCCGTTTGTTTCACGCTCTCGCCATCTCCGTCCCAGTTATTCATAGAAGGATTTATTGTTTCAATAGTTCTTACAGCATTGATTAATTTACCTTTAAACTTATTATCTATTTCCCCATATATTACAGCTGCTAAATATGAATGGTTTCCTCTTTGTAATATGATTTTATTATTTCCATAATCTATAGAACCTAAGTCACCTTCAGTGTTGAATGAGTCCTGAACAAAGTCATTTATTGCAGTTAACATCCCACTCATAATATCTGTATCTGTTTTAACTTCAACTGCACTTGCATTTTTTAGTAATCTACCATCTTTGTAAATCAAATACAGTTCTTCAACTTTGTATTTGGCAACAGGTTTTGATTCAATAACAGAGACATTCTCATCTAATTCTTCTTCACCTTTTGAACGGTAAAGAAGTACTCCACCGAATAATAAAAATAAAAGACTAATTCCAATTGCCGCAGGTAGAATTTCTCTCATTCCAAATTCATTATTGGTATTTGCATTTCCTGAACTATAAAGTCTAATGATGTCTTGCATGTCAGCTGTACGATTATCAGAAAAACTCTGGTGACCAAACTCATCTTCAACCATTATTCTGTAATAGTATTGCTTCTCTGGTTCAGGATCTTTATGATAATATTCGTAAAAGCCCGAGTCGCAAGGAGCTATTATTTCTTGAGTAAACCAGTTAGAAACATCAGTGGTCATTTGTACTCTACATGTTTCAGCCTCTTGAGGTATGTTATATGTTATTATCAATTCGGTAGCGTTAGAATGGGAAATTGTTAGACTATCTGCCTTGGCAGGATCGTCAGTGTATATTTCAAATATCAAATGCACACCAGAATATTCAACCTTGATATTTTGTAGATTATTAATGTCCTCTGTTGGTACAAAGCCGCCGTTTGAGGTACCTCCAAAAATAATAGTTTTGTTTGTTAAATCAAGGTAAAATTGATCGACCAATAATTTATTTTTGTCAAACCCACGATTCAATTGCTTTTCGTATGCCCCATCTAAATCATTATCTATAGTAATGATGAAATTATGGTCCTCGTTTGTTACAGGTATGTATTTGAGTTCAAATTGTTGGTTGTATTGCCCATTAGAACTAAAGAATTCAGTAGTATTCAATGGATCTTCAATATTGCCAGCTAAATCTCTACTCTCAGCATAAACAAAATATCTTGTACTATCCTGCAAATCTCTTAATTCAATTAAATTACTAGAAATTTCATGTGGTAATAAGTACCAAGTAAGTGCATTATTGCCTTCCTCAATGCTTTGTATCGCTATGTAAATTTCATAATCTAAATTAAGACTGCTTCGCTGTAATATAATATCTAAATTGTTGCTACCCCATCTCGAAGGGACTTCTGGAAAAGATATAGTATCTGTTTTAGTCGCATAATTCATTATGACATCATACTTTGGTTTAACCTCAATATTACCTGCATAGTCTGTAGCTTCAATCGTAAATGCATAATGACCAATCCCTGAAAAATCATAGCTATATTCTGTTTCATCGAATAAAACTATCGAATCAATCAAAGTCCAGGTGACAGAATTGGGATTTAAATTAGAATTAGTAAAATTAGAATACTCAACCTTTATTGTGTTGTGTAAAATGTCTTCTGCGCTATTAATCCAAATAAGATCTATCTGATTGTTTCCTATAAAATAATAATCATCATCGAAATTCAACAATTCAGTCTGAGGAACTGAGGTGTCAATCAAAACTTGATACTCATAGTTGTCTTTTTGTTCAACGTTACCGTAAATGTCTCTTGCTAAAGATCTAAACCTATACTCTTTGCCATCTTCACCTGTGAAGAATACAGGCGACTGTGTATAAACACCGTAAACTTCCCATTCTGCAAACTGCTCATTAACAATGTACTCGACAAGATACTCTTTAAAGTCATTATCACCATTTAAAAGAGATATTTCCAATTCGACTAATTCTGTTTTAACTAATCCCGATTTCGGTATTATTTCTGATTGAGGGGGGGTTGTATCTATCAAGGCCAGAACTGTATGGTTGTATGAGATATTCTTGTATATTTTAACGGCAATGTCATTGTTATAATAGCTTATTTTGAAAGGATTATTATTAATTTCATTTTCATCAGCAGCTTTACTTATTACATCTAACATGTAATAGCTGGAATAGCCGTAGGAATTAGTTTGGGAATCTATAATATCATCGCCGGAAGCATCGTTAATTAAAAAGCTGTGATCTCTAGAACCGGTTCCTTCATCATCTGCTATATTTATCCTTAAATTGTAGCGGACTAAATAATCCATATCTCTACAATTAAAATCATTATTTTGTAAACTAAAATGACTGTCAATTAAATCAAGACAAAAATCACCTTCTTCAAATGAATTAGTATCTATATTTACCGTACTATTAAATGAATAAAGTCCTTTCTCAAAATCACTAAAATCATTAGATAAAATAGTAATGTCTGATTTATAGGAACTAATTGTTTGTGTATTGTTTGTTATAATATTATTTGATATTTTTCCATCACTATTATTAGCAGATATGGCGACTCCTGAAAAATCTATAGTATTACCATCTAAGTTAAAATCTGCAAGGACTACAGTTATACCTTCTTTAAAATCAGTAATTATATTATCAAAAACATCGATTTCTCCTTCCTGTGAGAAAACACCTACAGCACCAACTTTTTGCAAATAAAGAATGTTACACTTATCATGTGTGCAAAGACCAGTTATATTATTGTTGCTAATTTGGCTATATGTTCTATTACTAATAATGCCATAATCATTTACATGTATCACATTGTTTTCAATCCTGATGGGGAACGTAATGTCTTCAGATCCGCCCACCTCAATGCCTACTGCTGAACTGACTGTATTATTCTTAATCATAGTTTTGGGAACATAATTTGCTAAAATGCCTGAAACTTGAGAGTTGGCAGACATATTTCCTTGAATCGTATTATTAGCAATATAACCCTCTTCAACATCCCGGAAAAATATTCCAACACCAGATAAGGTATGAATGAAATTATTTTCAACATGTATATTATTCATGCTAATTGAAGACCCGAATTGCGTATATGCTGAAACTCCATTGTAAGTGATGTTTTTCAGGATGTTATTAGTAATAATTCCATTAGCTATCTCTCCGAAAGTATTGTCAAATATCCATATACCTAAAGATGCATTATCTATGTAATTATCTTTGATTGTGAAATTTTGATAACAGCCCCATACCGATATTGCTCTACCTGAAGTGTTAGTCATATGGTTAGAAACAACTATATTGTTAATTCCGGGATAATTAGCTTTTTCAAAATCTAATGCTATTGGAAAGTCAGTATTTATTATTGTGTTATTAGCTATAAGATTTCCTGATGGAGCTGTAGCTGCCTCTGGCCAAGCCCATAGTCCAATTGCATTCCAACCCTCATTGAAACTATTATTTCTTACAATATTATTATCTTGAAATGATTCAATATTTATACCTATCCTAAAATCGAAAAACTGATTATTTTCTAATAAATGTTCGCCACCGTACCGATCATCGTAAGAATCCCACCAGTTAACGACAATCAAGATACAGCTATGTTGCCAATAAAAATAATCAGTACCACATTTGTTAAACGTATTATTATTGTAATTATTTCGCTCGCCAGAGTAATCAACTACACTGTGCCAAAGAATACCTGAATTATTGAATAGATTATAGCTAATAGTATTGTCTTTTGATGTTACTAATGATAAAGCATGTACTGTAATGTTGTCAAAAAGATTATTGGATAAAGTATTGTTATTTCCATATTGAAAACTGATTACACCTCTGTTATTCCAAGTTACGCCATCTTTCTGATAAAAATCTCTAAATGTATTATTCATCACCCTATTATGATTTCCTTCATCAATTATAATACCACGAGTACCATTAGCAAAAGTATTGCCCTCAATTAGGGAATTATTACCTGAGACAAATAAATCATAATATATATAACTATTAAGAATTGAATTATTTGTGAATAAAAAACCGTCATTAAAATAACTTATTATACCTATCATATCAAATGTGGAATTTCGCACATATGATCCTTCTCCTGTAAATCTTATAGCCTTTATGTATTCAAAATTGGAGTTCTCAATAAACACCTTAGTATTAGGGATACCTGAACCGGGTACATTGTTAACCAAACGACCTAACTGCACTGTATAATCTAACCGCTCAGTATAATCTCCTTTGCCAATTACATCCGAGATAATATTTGAACGATCAAATGTAGTCGTAGGATTTTGATCAAAATCTGTAACTATAAATATCGAACCTGGATTCAAATCCAACATATTGGCAGTTATCTCGCTATTTTGCTGAATAGTAGCCATAGTCAAATCAGAATTTATAATTTTTAGAGTACCATACAATGAGATATTATCTCCAACATTGTCTTGCTCATGATAGACTGTAGAATTAATCCATCTAGCTTCACCCCGTATTTCCATGAAACCTTCGGATGTCAAAGAAACATTTTCTAACTTTAAGGTCCTACCAAGATTCACTACAATATCTTTAACTGAAATTTCCTCATCCCAAACGTGTGTATCCTGATTAATAACCCAGCTTTGTCCTTCCTGTGGAGCATCACCATTAGATCCTGCACTTACGCTGCCTAACATTAATACCGATAAGGCAAAGACCAGTGCAATGCAAATGTTCCTATACACAATTTAACATTTAGATTTCCCTAAATAAGAGTAATCGCTGTACAAATAGAGAATTACCTTTAAATCCTATCTGCGCTCGATAGAGATTAATGGTTCTTGAAAAGCTAGGGGATGCATTAAGAGAAACCCTCAGGAAAATAGCGGGTGCAAGCCATATTTCTGCTGAATTGATAAAAGAATTAGTTAGAGATATTCAAAGAGCACTATTACAATCAGATGTTAACGTTCGCTTAGCTCTAGATCTTAGTAAGAGGATAGAAACTAGAGCCTTAGATGAAAAGGCACCAGCTGGAATGACTGGTAGAGAACACGTAGTAAGAATAGTCCATCAGGAATTAGTAAGTGCCTTAGGAGAACCTAGGAGTCTTAAGCTAGAGAAGCAAAGAATAATGCTTGTTGGACTTTATGGGCAGGGTAAAACTACAACGACAGGAAAGTTAGCCAAATATCTGAAAAAGAAGGGTCTAAGTTTGGGATTAGTAGCTGCTGATGTTCACAGACCTGCAGCTTACGACCAATTAGCTCAAATTGGAGAGCAAATAGATGTTCCTGTTTTTGGAAGTTCAGATAATAAAGACGCTACAAAAGTTGTTACTGAGGGACTTAAAGAATTCGATGACTTAGACATTGTTATAGTTGATACGGCAGGGCGACATGCGCTAGACAATGATTTAATTTCTGAAATGGAAGCAGTTTCTAAAATTGTTAATCCTGATGAAATATTTCTTGTTATGGATGCGACCGTTGGCCAACAGGCCGGACCCCAAGCTGAAGCTTTCCACGAAGCGGTAGGAGTTACAGGCGTAATATTAACTAAACTAGATGGATCTGCAAAAGGTGGCGGTGCCTTATCTGCCGTTTCCGTAACTAACGCTCCAATAATTTTTGTTGGTACTGGTGAAACGCTTGATGCTCTCGAAACCTTAGATCCTGATAGATTTATTTCACGTTTGCTTGGAATGGGAGATTTACAAACATTATTGGAAAGAGCAGAAGAAGTAATGGATGCAAGCACTGCAGAAGACACTGCAAAGAAAATGCTTTCTGGTAAATTTACATTGATTGATATGAGGGAACAAATGGAAGCCTTAACGAAAATGGGACCTTTGGGAAAAGTAATGGAAATGGTACCAGGAATGTCTTCCATGATGAAAAAAGGACAAATAGACGAAACTCAAACTAGATTAGAAAAATTCAAAGTGCTTATGAATTCCATGACTGAGGAGGAGCTAGAAAATCCTAAATTAATCAAACGTTCCAGAATAAATCGAATAGCAAGAGGTTCTGGTTCTGACCCTCAAGAGATAAGAGAACTATTGAAACAATATAACCAGAGTAGGAAAATGATGTCTAATCTCGGTGGGAACAGAAGAATGCAACAAAGAATGATGAAACAGTTTGGTAAAGGCGATCTAAAATTATAGCCCCAAAATACAAATACATATACTTAGAATGTAAATTATGCAGAGTTTCGAAATTAAGCGCGGACATGGTAAATCTTTGGAGGACGGAGGACTGAAATCCTTAATGGAAGAAGAATTTGGTGAAGTTACTGAAAAGGGAAATAACGTTAAAGTTTTAACAGCATCCTTCAAAGCACTCACCAAAATTGATGTAGATATGGTTTCCATAACTGAAATCAAAATTGAAACTGAAACTGATTCAAATGCCGAACCTAATGATGCATTAGATGCTCATCAAGCTTACAATCGTTTCATGCAAAATGTTACTGGTTTTAATGCTAAACAGCGTGTAGATAGAGCAAAAGCTAAGGCAAAGAAGGAAGCAAAAGCTGCAGCTGAAAAGGAAATTCAAAGCTAATGGAAAGATATGCCCTTACTGGAACTCCAGGAGCGGGCAAAACAACCATTTCAGGCTTATTGAGTAATAAGATAATCTCGTTATCAGACTATTACGAAAAATTTTCCGATGGAAAAGGAGACGATGGTGAATGGATTGTCAATGTTAATAATTTAAATTCATCAATAAGAGATTTAGAATGGGAAATTGCTGAAGGCAATTTTTCACATAGATTAAATGTCATAGATAAAGCAATCGTACTAAGATGTGACCCCGTGGTGCTTGCTAAAAGGTTAAAAGAAAGAAATTACTCTAATCAAAAGATTAGAGAAAACTTAGAGGCAGAGGCAATGGGTATAATTTTTTCTGAAACTATGAAATACTATGGCAATGAAAATTTAATTCAATTAGACACTACTCAGAAATCTGCTAAAGAATGCGCGGAAATTATTACAAACTATATCAACAATAACATTAAAGTAGAAGAAGAAATTGATTACTCAGAAAGAATATTGGATTGGTACTAATGGTTGCAGATGATTACAGAGAAGTTGGGGCTAAAATTCTAGACCCTATTGCTAATAACATACCTCTAAGTCCAATGAGTATAAGCTTTCTTTCACTTTTGACGGCAATCGGAGCTGGATACTCTTTTTACCTTGTTGAAGTGAATTTAACAAACAAAGAATTTCTTTTATTTGGTTCAGCCTTAGTTTTCTTGACTGCGGTTTTGGATGCTTTAGATGGAATTGTGGCTCGAAAAAGAGGGTTGTCTAGTAAGAGAGGTGATTTAGTTGATCATACACTCGACAGGGTGGCAGACATTCTAATTATTGGTGGAATTGCTCTCGGACCCTTAGTTAATACGGAGGTGGGTTTTACAGCAATAATAGGCGTTTTGATGTTATCTTATATGGGAACTCAGGCCCAAGCAGTTGGTGCTGGAAGAGAATATGCTGGATTGCTTGGAAGGGCAGATAGATTAATAGTACTCATGTTGGTCCCGATTATACATTTTTTAAACCAAGAATATAACTACATGGAATTTATGTGCTATGCATTTGCAATAGTATGTACATTATCTGCACTCTATAGATTCCAACGCATTTGGGCTGAACTAGAATAAGCAATTATTCAATTTCAGTGAATTCAAACTCAAAACCACCAAATCGAGATGCTAAATAATTATAGACTGCTGCCACAGCATAATGAGTTCCAACTACGGCTAGAGAAAGCCAGAGAGGCATTGAAAGAAAAACGTAGGCAGTATACCTAAGATAGCCAATATCCATTAACAAAAATGCAGCCCCAATTAGTGCATAAATTAAGCCAACAGGCATGTACAATATAGCTAATATTTTAGCATTTTGATAAAACGAAATCCTAGTTATCTGAGTTATCATATGCCTACTACCAGAATTGACTAATAAAAATTATCTGGAAGAAAAATGTGGTGGGAGCACTGGGATTTGAACCCAGATCGGCGGGTCTCACCTATTGAGCCGGAGCCCAACGTTTGCACAGGTCATAGCTCCAATCATTCATCACGATATCAGCAGACCCTGTAGCAATCATTCCTGTATAATTGGAGCCCGCAATGCTGCCAGGTTACACCATGCTCCCCAACCAATAGCTTAATTGAAGTGTATAATAAAAAGTCTGTGATGAGAAAAGTTAATAACACATCCTTTATCGACTAAATGTAAATGAGCTCTGAAGAAGAAACTGAAGAAAAAGTTTTAAACGAACATAATCCCGCACCACCCACTGAAAAAATTTGGATGCCTGTTTACCAAGATGAAGACAAAAAATTAGCTAAACACGACTGGTGTTTAGATACTGGAATAATCAAGAATTTGAGTGGAGAGGAAGCAAAACCTAAAGGTTTCTATATCTCTGTACTAAACAAAATGAAGTATATTCTTGAACACAACTTGGGACACAGCAGAGGTGCACCTAAATTCCCAGAAGCTCAAATAAAATTAATTTTGAAAGACTTGGATGAGATAGATGGTTTCTATGATAAGTGGTGGAGGACTGAGTCATCACAATTAGAAGCATTCATCAGAGTTGTTCAGAACAGGAGAACAGATTTGTCACAGAGATTCATAATAGACTCAGTTACGAGGACTTTACGTGGTTGAAATCGCACCTTCAATGTTGGGAGCAGACTTCGGCAGTATGAGAAAAGATGCAGAATCTGTAGCTTCAGAATCGGGATATTTGCATATGGATGTTATGGATGGTCACTTTGTTCCAAATTTAACAATGGGATCTGATCTGGTTAAATCTTTGAAAGGAATTGCCCCTCTAGACGTTCACTTGATGATAACAAATCCTTGTGATTTTATTGACGACTTCGCAGAAGCTGGAGCTGAAATAATCTCAGTTCATATTGAAGCAAAAGATTCAGAAAAAGCACTTAGATTAATAAGAAAGAAAGGTATAAAGTCCGGAATTGCAATTAATCCTTCTACACCTGAAGAGGCTATCTACCCAATAGTAGAAAATGCAGATATGATTGTTGTTATGTCTGTTGAACCAGGATATTGTGGACAATCGTTCCACGAGAGTTCTGTCCAAAGAGTCAAAAACTACAAAGAAAAATATCCGAATAAATTAATTGAAGTAGATGGAGGAGTGAGTATTAAAAATTCAAAACAATTAATTGATGCCGGAGCAGATATTCTTGTAGCAGGTAGCGCTATTTTTAACTCAGACAATCCTTTACTTACAATTCAAACAATGAAAGAGAGTTAAACTTATTAATTGGAAAGGCACTCTATTATCGTGAAAAAAATCATAGTCATCTTTTTAGCCCTGATTTTAAGCGTTAATTTTGTAGAGCCAAACACAAAAGCAGAATTGGCTGTAGAGGATTTTACACATGCAGTTTTTGGAGAAGAGTTTACTGCTACGTGGTGTGTCTATTGCCCTAGTGCAGCAGAAAATTTGATGAAGATATATGATGAAATACCAAACGAACCATACTATCATGACAAATTCTTCTTTGTGGCCTTAATCACAGACGTTAATGACAAAGCTGATGAAAGGATGGGCGATTATCCTGACGTTACTGGCTATCCAACTGTTGTATTTGACGGCAATGATGAGAAAGTATCTGGAGGCCAGTCCGACACTTCAAACTATGAATCGGCTATAGACAATGTAGGTCAACGTGATGATACTGATATTTCATTAAGTGTGGAAATGAATCATCTAGAGGGAGATGAACTAGAGTTATTTGTGGATATGACTTGGAACGAAGATGCTTCTCTGGGAAATCCAACATTCAATGGCTTTGTTAGAGCTTACATTGTTGAGAAAGAGTCTAGATACAATAATTATGATGGAGATCCATATCACTTCGGGTTTTTAGATTATGCAATTGAAACGGGCGTTGAGCTCGAACCTCATGAGCAAAAAACGCTCTATGCTACATGGAAAGGGGGCGATCATGAAGATGCAAATGGGAATGATTTTTCAGATATTGATTATGACAATATTAATATTTTCGTGGCATTCTTTAATGACGAATCGTCAACGACTGACAAATATGTTTTAGAAACTGCTTTCGCAATACCTCCTCAAATAGATATTAGTTTACCAGATGGTTTAATTGGGGGAGATCTAGAAATAAGTGGAACAGCTATAAGTAAAAAATCAGATATTGAAACGGTTTACTATAAATGGGACCAAAATGGCTGGTTAGATTCGGGAGTGGCTCCTTTTAATGGTGATTTTAGTTTCCAATTAGATACTAGAGACTTGGCAAATGGCGGGCATCAATTACACGTAAAAGTCTCCGACAGAGGGGCTAGTAAAATAGAGAGCATGAATATTGAAATTTTGAATGATGAAAATCCACCCACTCTACAAATAATATCTCCAATAGAAAATGATATTTTGGAAAATATAACTATATTTGAAGTTGAAGCCATAGATGACAATCAAATTAGAAAAGTAGAATACAATGTCAATGAGGGTGAGTGGAGAAAGATGTACTCGAGTGAAGAAGATTCATACATTGCTAGTTGGAATACGCAGGAAGCAGGGGCAGGTAATGGTGATCACCAAATATCATTTAGAGCTATTGACATGAGTGACAACACAATCGCTGAGACTATTGAAGTCACGGTTTTGAATGAAGAAGACATTTCATATCCATATCTAAGGATAAATGACCCTAAAGAGGAAATACACAATAGTAGAGTTGAAATTAATTTGGAAGCTGCAGATCCAGAGGGTATCGAAAAAGTACAATACAGAATAGACAATGAAACGAATTGGAAAGATCTGGAGTTGGAAAATAATGACATTTATACGGCTACATGGACTCCTACTTGGGACGGATGGCACTGGATTGATTTCATGGCAGTAGATAATCAAGGTTACCAAACTTTTTCTAATATAAGAATTGAAACAGACAGTAACCCGCCACTACTAAGCCTAGATTCGTTTACAAATGACATATCTGCAATTGCTGAATTTGATTTAAGCGTTTATGATTACAGTAAATTATTGTCATTAAAATACCGAGTTAATGGTGGAAATTGGAATGAATTAAATCAAGAAGAAGAAAATTTGGAATTTAGTTGGGATTCGACAAAGTATGAGGATGGGGAATGCCTAATGGAAATTGAGTGTACTGATGAGTGGGGAAGTGTAAGTACACTGTACCGAAACTTGGATGTTAAAAACCAAGGGCTAATATTTACCGTACCACCTTCAGATGTAGTAACTGATGATGTAATTACCATTACTTCAATAGTTGATTACGAAGATCCTAGCTCAGTTAATTTGATTATTGCTAAGATGGCAGAGGGAGTTCTGGCTGAAGGACAAAAAATCCCAATGAAAAAGGAAGGAAATTACTATAATGGTGAAATCTTTTTTGAAAATTCAGGCATATATGTTTACAGTATAGAAGTAGACACAGGCCACGGAAAGTTAAAATCTGTCGAACAAACAATTATAGTATCTGAAAAACTGATAATGATAACTGACGGTGATGAAGATAGTATGCTTTCAAGTTTAGGCATATTGCCAATTATATCAATTTTAGTAATGATTGTGTTTCGAAGAAAGAATTCACGATGATAAAATTTTAGATATACATAAACCTAAATCGGTTGGTAAGAAGCTAGCCCCATATTCCTTATAGCACAATTCTCCAGCTTTTCCTAATGCGTAGACAGCTAGACGTCCTGCTTCAAAGGGAGATAATCCTTTGGCCATTAAACCACCACATAGGCCCGATAACAAATCGCCAGTACCTCCCACTGCCATTCGAGGATGTCCTGTACTATTTATCTTAAAATAAGTACCATCTGTAACGTAATCTTTTTCCCCTTTTACTAATAAAGATAAATTATTAGATTTTGCAAAACTCATCAAACTTCCTCTATCATTTTCAATCCTTAATCTTGATAGTTCACCCAAATGAGGGGTCAATAAGATGTTTGATTCTCTAAAATGGTACCTCTTTATTGCATCTGCATCAATTACAATATTCTCAAAATCATCTATTAATATTTGTACTGCTTCAATTGAACTTTCATGTTTACCCATACCTGGACCTATGACTACACAATCGAAATTTTCTTTTTCGAAGATTGCAAAAATTTCTTTATTTATTATATTACCATTTAACTTGTGAACTATGAGCTCTGGTGCAAATGATGCAACCTGTTCATATGAACTTTCTGGAACAAAAAGATGAACCAAGTCTACTCCTCCTCTATACGCGCCAATACCTGCTAAAGAAGGTGCACCTGAAAACTCACCACCTCCAATTACTGCTACTTTACCATTTTGACCTTTGTATTTTTTTGGATCAAAATCTGGAAATAATAATAATTCACCAGGTCCTGTAAATTCATCAATATCTGATGAAAAACCGACGTCAACAACAAAGATTTCTCCACAGCTTATTTCATCCATCCCTAATTTCTTTTCGTGGAAAGTAATTGTTTGTGAGGGTTTCACAGAATTAAGAGTCCCAAACCCTGAAGGGACATCTACAGACAGGATATTTTCAAATTTATTAACTTTATTAATTAATTCACCATAAGGGGTACGTAATTCGCCCTTAATACCAGAACCCAAAAGACAATCAACTACCAAAACAGGCTCTGCTTCTGAGAAATCAAAGTCTTTAATATTATATATTTTATGGCTATAATTATCTAAAGCTCTTTTGGAAATTTCAGTCACAGGTCTTTTAACTGAATATAATTTAACATCAAAACCATCCTTTTGCAAAACATCTGCTGCGATATAACCATCTCCACCATTATTTCCATGACCACACAAAAACAATACAGGCATGGAAGTGTCTACACTTTCTCTTACATGCTTAGCTACCAATGTACCTGCATTTTTCATCAATTCAAAAAGATCCAGCCCATAATGCTTCGCATTTCGATCTAAAATTTGAAATTCTATCAGTTTTCTCATATTAGGGTTAATTGATAAATAAATAAAATAAAGTAAGAAAATAGAATAATACCGCCTAGTCTGGTTAAAGGTATTCTAATCATGAAAAATGTAGCTACAGTAAGCATAATCAATAGTGGAAGAGTACGCTCAATAACAAAATTTTCGATTGCAATCGGATTAACTGTAGCCAACACACCCATCACCAAAAAGATATTTGCTATATTTGATCCAATCACGTTGCCAACTGCAATTTCCTTATGACCCATTTTAGCAGCAGAAACTGTTCCTGCAAGCTCAGGTAAACTAGTACCTACTGCAACAACACTCAATCCTATGACAATTTCAGAAACTCCTAAAGCCTTAGCAATTTCCACTGCTGAGTCTACAGTCATTTGAGCTCCAATAAGTAAAGCAATTAATCCTCCAGCCAAAAACGTAAACGAAGTTTTACCTTCACTTGAACTTGGAGAATCAGAATTAGCAGACCTTTTGTAAAGCCAATAAATGTAAATAATGTACAAGGAAAAAAATATAATTCCCTCAGTTTCAGAAATTAACTTATCATCTGCAAAGATAAACAATAGTACAATTGCAAGTAACATCACATAGCTATCACTATTGGCGTCATTTTCAGGCTCTATGTTTGAATTTAATACATAATAAAATATGAATGTGGAGACTGCTAAAACTAATCCTATATTTGATATATTAGAACCAACAATATTTCCCAAAGCAAGATCGTTATAACCTTGGAAAGAAGAAATTAGTGAAACTAGCAACTCAGGAACGCTTGTTCCAAAAGCAACAATTGTCACTCCAACAACATGGGGAGAAATACCTTTTTCTTCAGCCAAAATGGATGAATTTTCGATGAAAAAATCAGCTCCTTTAGTTAGTAAAATGAAGCCAATAACTAACAGAAAAACTGCTATGAAAATACTCAACGGATAATCTCCATATTATCTACGCGTTTTTTTATCAAGTCTGCTTTTGCAATGTCATGCCTAATGAAGAGTTTATTACCTTTCACAAATGAAAGCCCCATTTCACACTTTTCTTCTGCTTCATTAATAGAATCGCCCGCTGAAACAACTGCTGCAGCTCTAGAACTAGTTGTAGTTATATTTCCATCCTTGCCAAGATTTACTGCGGCGTAGTACAAATCTGAATAATTAGAATAGGATTCATCAACAACCAATGTAGCATCTTTTACGGGATTGCTTCCATATCCTTCTGGAACTACATACTTGCATACAGAAGCTTGCTTTCTAAATTTAATTTGATCAATTTTCCCATCTGCCATGGAATAACAGATCGAAGCCAAATCATCATCTAGCAAAGTTAAAAGATTCATAGCTTCAGGGTCGCCAAATCGGGCATTGTATTCTATTAATTTAACACCGCTTCCAGTAACCATGAAACCACCATAAAGTATTCCCCTGTAATTCTCTCCTGTACTCTGAAATAAAGCTGAAGATACTCTTTCATTAATTTCTCTAGCCTCTTCTATTTCAGCGTCTTTCAAAAAAGGCAACGAATGATTACTATCTGAATAACACCCCATACCTCCAGTATTAGGTCCAACATCTCCTTCGTAAGCTCTTTTGTGATCTTGAATGGCTGGCATATGCGCCAAATTCTTACCATCACAAAAACTCATGAGCGAAAACTCTTCACCTATTAATTTTTCCTCTATAACAAAAGTTCCCTTGTTTGAAACAATTTCTTTGCAATAACCTAGAGCATCGTCCAAATTTTCCAAATGTTCTCCTGAAACTTTAACTCCCTTACCTCCCATTAAACCATCAAACTTGATAACATATTGATTCGACAAAAAATCAATGTAATCTTCAACTCCAATAAGATCTTTAAATCTTTTGTATTTAGGAGATGCATGAATTTCATATTGATGCAACAAATCTCGAGTAAATCCTTTACTGGTTTCTATACGGGCTAAAGATTTGGTCGGCCCCACGACCGGAATTCCTTTATTTTTAAATTCGTCTGCATATCCTTGAGCAAGAGGGTCTTCTGGACCAATAACTACGCACTCAATATCATTTGCTGAAGAAAAATCAATCACTTCTCCTTTAGAGGTCAAATAATTATTTACAAAATACGTTTTTTCTGATAAACTAATTAATCCTGGATTTTTATTTGTTATTATAGAATAAACGCTAGCGCCACATTCTTTTAACTTTTTTGCAATTATATGCTCTCTTGCTCCGCTCCCAATAACTAAAAATTTCATTAATCCACCAAATCTGATATCTTTATCAAACTTCTATAATCGAGATTGAAAGGAGCTATCTTCTCAGCAGCCCCTTCTTCTCTATCTACAACAACCATTACTTGTAAAACTTCTACATTTTCATCGATTAAAGATTTAATCGATTCGATGTTAGAGCCTCCAGTAGTCGCCACATCATCAACTAAGATGGCTTTACCCTGACTTGGACCCTCTATTCTAGAGCCAGTTCCATGCTCACGTGCCGATTTACGTATCATGGAGTAAGGAAGCCCAGTCTCCAATGACAAAGCAACAGCAAGAGGGACTGCTCCTAATTCCATACCAGCAATGAAATCAATCTCATCAGATATATGTTTTGAAAACTCCTTAGCAATTAGCCCTAATATCTCGGGATCAGTAGATGCTAATTTCATATCTACATAAAATTTAGATTTTTTACCTGATGTCAATGTAAAATCACCAAATTTAACTGCCTGACAACCAAGTAATTTTTGCTTCAAAATATCTAATGAGGATGACTCCTGCATAATTCGTTATGGAATGCCTTAAAAAATTAGTATCCCTAATGGAAAACCCTAAGTGCAGAAGGTAAAACCTTCACATTTAAAGGAGTTGTACCTAAATTCTCTCCATCAATATTTATTGAAGTTGGCTCTTCAGTCTCTATGCGCAAATTCTTGAACCTGTAAAATTCAACATTAGGATTCCACACATGAGAGCCCTGTGCTTTTAGTTGATTAAATAATTTAATAAGTTTGAAACGACCTATGTGATAAATGACTCCTAAATCCATTTTACCATCATCAATCTGAGCATTAGGTGCTAATCTAAGCCTATCCCCCCCGGTACATGTATTTTGTATTAAAAGCAATATAAAATCTGATTCTATAAGATGTTCATCTATGTAGCATTTGGCTTTTCTTACTTTACCTCGCAAAATACTAAGAAAAACTCCAATGTCGTATCTTAATGGCCCTAAAAACCTCATTTTCTCTGCGAGAATATTAGAATCTACTCCTAAACCCCAACCAACAAGATTATGAGAATATCTAGTAATTTCTTCATCTTGATCCCAAAAAGTAGTTTCTGCAATATCAATCAATCTAATCCTTCCCTTAATTATTCTTTCAACTGCGTCCATATAATCTAATATTTCCATATCATTAGCTTGACTATTACCCGTTCCTGTGGGAACAAGACCAAAAGGAATTTTAGAATCATGCTCACTGTGAATCATAAAACCGGAAATCACTTCACACAAAGTTCCATCTCCTCCAACAGTAACTATTGCATCTCCATCCTTGATATCCAAATTTTTAGCAATTTCTATCGCATGTTCTGGTTTCTCTGTAACATACGCTTTTACACTAATTTTGGAATTTGTTAACTCTTCACCTACTAAATCAGCAACTGCAAGTCCTTTTTTCTTGCCTGAATATGGATTAACAATTAAATGTACTCTAGATGTCTTATATTCCTCTTTAAATTGTAAATTAGAAAAATGAGGGGCCTTTTTTGGTGGAGAAAAATATTTTCTGCCCAAAAAACCCTTCTTAATTTCAGGATCATCAAATATTACTCTTTCGGGGCCTTTACCCATATCTAAACTATTGTATTAACCTTTATAAGGAAGCTTCTGTCGAAGGAAATGCGGGAATGTGGCGAAAGCTGAACCCTAGAAGTGAGGAATCGCGATGAGCAAATCATTATACAACTATGTAAGAGACCAGTGGAAATCTCCATCTGGTGATGTAAAGAATTTACATAAAACAAGACTAGTGCAATACAGAAAAGAAGACGCTACAACTAAGATTGAAAGGCCTACAAGAATAGATAGAGCAAGAGCTTTAGGTTATAGGGCCAAACAAGGATATGTTTTAGCACGTACAAGAATAAGAAGAGGAGGTATGCGGAAACATGCTATCACTTCTGGACGCAGGGCCAAAAGGACTGGTATCGCAAAAATAACTGTTGGTAAAAATTTACAACTTATAGCTGAAGAAAGAACTTCTAAAAAGTATTCTAATCTTGAAATTCTTAATTCATACTGGGTAGCTGAAGACGGGCGCTATAAATGGTACGAAATCATTATGGTCGATCCAAATCATCCGGTGATTATGGCAGATACAAAAATAAACTGGATTTGTAGTAGAGCTCATAAAGGAAGAGCGCACAGAGCTATAACCTCTGCAGGTAAAAAATCAAGAGGATTATTAAATAAAGGTAAAGGAGCTGAAAAGCTGAGACCAAGCCGTAGAAAGCATATGGCAAGAACTAAAAAGAGTAAGACACCTCACCCACCAAGAAAGACCTAAAGAGTTGATAAAGATAGCATACGACCGTAAAAATCCGTTTATGGCAAAAGTAACGAATTCTTACTGTATATCAGAGGGATCGAAAAAGGAAACAAACCACTATGTTATTTCTCTAAGGGGAAGCGGGATAAGGTACAAGCCAGGAGATTCTTTAGGATTTTATCCAATAAACAGTATGAAATTAGTTAAACAAACTATTAGGAAAATTAAAGCCAAAAGAAAAGATATAGTAGAAACTTCAGAAACTGGAAAAGTTACTTTAGAGTATGCATTACTAAATCGTTTCATAATTAATAGGGCTGGTAAGAAGTTCTTAGTTGCCGTAGCTGAAAAGCTGACCAATAAAAAATTAAAAAAAGAAGTTGAAGAAATCTTAAATGATAAAGATAAAACTGAAAAATATCTTTTCACAAGAGATTATATTGATATACTGGATGAATATTATGTAAGGTTTAGTCCCCAAGAGTTTGTTGACAATCTGGCACCGATAAGTCCTCGCTTATATTCAATTAGTTCATCGCCTAAAGCACACCCTGGAGAGGTTCATTTGACAGTTGCCATTGTAAAGTATAACAATTTTGAAAGAGACCGATATGGATTAGCTACGGGTGATTTAGCTACCCGCATTGAAGTAAATAAGACAAAAATACCAGTTTACATTTCTCAAACTAGAGATTTCGTAATTCCTGAAGATAAATCAACAGACATAATAATGGTTGGACCTGGAACTGGAATAGCACCTTTTCGAGCCTTTTTGGAACATAGAAGAGCAACAGAAGCCTCAGGGAAAAATTGGCTTTTTTTTGGGGAAGTCCACGAAAAATCTACATTCTTTTACAAAGATGAATGGCTAGAATATATGAAAGAAGGATATCTAGAAAAGCTAACTACTGCATTTTCAAGAGATCAAGAAAAAAAGATATATGTTCAAAATAGGTTGTTGAGTAATGGAAAAGAAATATGGAAATGGCTACAGAATGGAGCCTATTTCTACATCTGTGGCGATAAGCAGTACATGGCAAAAGACGTTCACAAAGCACTAATTAGTATAGCTGAAGAACATGGTAAAATGAAAACAGAAGATGCCGAGCACTATATCAATCAAACCTTAATGAAAGAAGAACACAGATATCTCAGAGACGTTTACTGATTTTACAAATCAATAATATTTTTTCCTTTATTTATCCTATTCTTTATTCTTTCCACCCTGTTGAATTATCTCACCAGTTTGTGAATCATAAGTATTTCCAGTAACTGGATCATATCTAAAACCAGATTGCGTACCTTTCATTTGCTCATTGGAAACGTTACCCGTATCATATTCATCAAAATAGTCACCACCATCACCTAGACGACTATAAGCAAACATTCCGACACCTGCAAGAGATAATACGGCTAATGGAATCCATATTAGAGGTTGGCTTATCAACGAGTCATCGTCTTCTTCATCCGCTTCTATTACTTCGGGAACTAATTCCTCAACAACGGTGACTTGAGTAGAAACTTTATTGTCTAATTCATTAAATTCATCGATAATATCATCAGGATCTATTATAGCTTCAATATAGTAATCACCAGGCTCTGATGGCGTCCAATAGAATTTTCTAATTTCTTCACCATTAACTCTACCTAATGGCTTGGTCTGGTATATGTCAACTAATTCCCCATCAATAAATAGCGATATTTCAGCACCAATACAATCTGAGGAATTATCAAAAGTGGTACCTAATGGACATTCACAGCATATTTCGGGTCCAAAATTTATTGCACTCACAGATATCTCTAAAGTTTCATTTAAGTAAATTTGACTTGGTAGATAGCCCATCTCTACTGAGAGCTGGAAATTAC
>CACAGG010000010.1 GCA_902531985.1 uncultured marine group III euryarchaeote | reverse complement strand
ACGGAATATCCTGTGATAACTCTAATTAGATCCGAAGATGTTGTAACTTCCTCTGCGTTTGTAGACATTTTAAATTTGCAAATTGCATTTACAAACGAAAGTGAAAATTATCAATTTCATGAAGATGCAAAATTAATTTCAGAGAGCTTAATTGATTCTGAAACAAAAACTAACAGTATTCTGGCTTTACCCAATTTATTAGCTGCTATGCAGTTTAACCAAAGTACTAATGATTTGGATGAGTTGAGAGCCTTTTATCAAGCTAAAAGTGATGATGAAATTAAGAATTCTCTCAGAGATGCTTTGACAAATGGAAATTTTTCTAGTTCAATTTCACAAATGTTAGGTGAATTTGACGGGGACGCAGCTGCTAAATCTACAATTTTGATGTTAACGTTTGATAACAGCAACCGAGATGGTGAAAACTCGGTTCAAGCTTTAGAACGAATTTCAAAAGTTGAAAACTTAATGGGAGGAATTTCAATGCACTACAGAGAAAATGAGTTAGAATCAACCTCAGCATATTCTCTTGGTCAAGGCGCAATCGATGCAGAAGTTAATACCGACTTTGAAAATGATGTTAACAATAGATTGGGTGTTTTTGTTCTAGGTTTTATTTTGCTAGTCTTATGGCTTACCTTCAGATCCGGAACTGATATGGGATTGACACTTTTATCTTTATTTATTTCAATCATATGGACGTTTGCGTTTGGAGTTATACTAGATTTTGAACCGAGCTTTTTCATAGTCATAATTCCAATTCTATTAATTGGATTAGGTGTTGATTATGGAATACACCTCACTATGAGATTTCGTGAGGAGGTTGTTGAACATGGAGATATCGATAAAGCAAACAAAACTGCTATTATTTCTGTAGGTTCTGCGCTTTTATTTGCGACAATAACTACAATGATTGGCTTTTTCTCAAATCTTTCATCTGAAATAACTCCGATAAAAGAATTTGGAATTCAAACTGGTTTAGGGATATTATCTGCATTTATTATCTTTGTAACTTTCCTTCCTGCATGTCGATTATTAGTGGCAAGATGGTACCAAAGTAGAGGTCAGGAGGTATTGTCTCAAACAAATATAGATATTATTAAAGCCAAGAAAATAGGTAGCGAGAGTGATGCTCTATCTGATAAATTTATGAGTATTGGCTCTATTTTAGCGCTTAAATATCCTGAAAAATCTCTTGCTTTTTTCATAGCCTTAACCTTAGTTGCTGGATATGGAGGAAGTCAGATTTCATCTGAATTTAATGCTGAAGACTTCTTGCCTAACGAAGTTGAAATAGTACAACAATTTAATTATTACCAAGATAATTTTGGATCCACTGCGGGTGAAATATCATTCATTTATATTAGTGGTGAGGACATTGCAACTAATGCTGTTTTCAAAGCAATGCAACAGACGCAAACCGAATTGCTAAGTAATGAGCCTGATGATAACGAAAGAATTTACGTTACTGAAGACCCCAGCGAAATAATGTCTCCATTGGTTGCGATGCAGTTTACCGCAATGATGGATACAACTTTTGCAGAAAAGTTAAATGAAACTGATGCAGATGGAGATGGAATACCAGATACTGATGCTGATGTGAGAGAATTACTTGATTGGATGTTTGAAAATCAACCGACAATGATTCAAAATTTCATTTACTTTGATGAAAATACTAACGAATACACTGTAGCTTACATTATGGTAACAACTAAATCAAAGAATGTTTATTTCATAGAAGTTACTGAGGAACTTAATAAAGACATCAAACCACTTGATGACATCGAATCAAGTAGCAATATAAATGCTGTCGCAACAGGTCAACCTCCTGTTTTTGTGGTGGTAATGGATACAATAACTTCTACGATGATTCAATCCATATTGTACACTATTATTCTATCTTTTATTGTTTTAACTGCAGTTTTCTGGATTAACGACGGACAACCTCTGCTAGGCTTGCTAACTATTATCCCAGTTTTACTTGTTTTGACATGGATTCTAGGAACAATGGTTGTAATTGGATATAGTCTAAATGTTATGACTACTTTGATTGGTGCATTAACCATCGGATTAGGAGTTACCTACGCAATACATATTTCTCACCGGTTTATTGAAGAACTAGAAGAACACCATTCCTTGGAAAATGCAGTTAACAATACTGTGAAGAATACTGGTTTCTCACTATTTGGTGCTGCAATGACTACTGTCTTATCATTTGGAGTATTATCCCAGTCTATACTTGTTCCAATGCAACAATTTGGAACTATTACTGCGTTAACAATCTTATTTTCATTCTTATCTTCTGTATGGGTTTTGCCAAGTATACTAGTTATTTGGGCTAAAAATTCAAACCTAGCTGAAGACTTACGCAGTAATGAAAATCAGATACCGGAAAAAAAGGAAAAGTATGAATCATCATCATCTATGGCTATAACGAAAGATAATGAAAAAGAAAGCGACGAAGATTCTGAAAATAAAGAAACCGAAGGAGATATCGAAGATTCAACCGAAGATGAAAAAGAAAATAACCCTTCTGAGGCTGAAGAAGAATAGCTTAGTATTTAGAAATTAAATCTTTAACTTTAAGCTCGCAAGAATCTAACAAAGATTCATCCGTTGATCTCAACACTATGGTAGCACCATAAATCCCCTCTTTTGAAAAAGGATAACTACCAACTAATACTTCCGGAAAGTTTGCCTGTATATGCGTCAAATCCTCTGCAAAAAAACTTTCTCCAACCATTATGTCAAAAGATCTTGAATGCATTATTTCACCTATCTCAAGATAATCATACATACCTTCCAACATACCTTGCATTATCCTTGGAATACCTGCCATCACAAACACGTTATCTACTTTGTATCCTGGAGCTTTAGTTGCTGGACTGTAGATTAATTCACCCCCTTCAGGAATTCTAAGCATTTTGAGAAGTGGTTCCGTTAACTCTTTACCTGCAAGGAATTCTTTCATTTTCTCCAACGCATCATCATCTATGCGCGTTTTAACTCCAAAAGCTTTAGCTACACATTCTGTAGTTATATCATCATGAGTAGGGCCAATTCCGCCTGTTGTGAACACGTAATCATATTTCACTCTCAAATTATTTACAGCTTCTATTATTGCAGATTCATCATCCAAAACCACACGAACCTCAGACAAATTGATGCCTAATTTACCTAACCATTTCGCAAGATATGCTAAATTTTTGTCATCAGTCCTCCCTGAAAGAATTTCATCTCCAATAATAATTAATGAAGCTTGTTTCACAGTTTTTCCAGAGCCTTAATCCTCTTTTCCATTGGTGGGTGGGTTGAGAACATATTGATGAAAAAATCCCCACCCCTAAGTGGATTAACAATACACATTGCTGCATTACTAGGGGAACCACAATCCAATGGCTTACGGTGATTTTCCCATTCTAGCTTTTTCAATGCACTAATTAGAGCCCAGGGCTTATTTGTTAACTTAGCTGCAGTTGCATCTGCATAAAATTCTCTAGATCTAGATACTGCCATTTGCAATAGAAAAGCTGCAAGAGGTGCAGTTATGGCAACTAAAATCATTATTCCTGGATGCACATTCCTGTTACGACCTCCAAACATACTATTCCACCAAAGCATTCTAGCTGCAAATGAAATAAAACCTGCAATAGTTGCTGCAACGCACATGACCAACGTGTCTCTATTCTTTACATGTGCCATTTCATGAGCCATGACTCCTTCAAGCTCATTGTCATCTAAAACTGACATTATTCCGGTTGTAGCTGCGACAACTGCATTCTTTGGATTCCTACCTGTTGCAAAAGCATTTGGAGTAGAAGAAGGAACAATTGCTACTCTTGGCATAGGCAAACCATTTAAATCTGCAATTTTCTTAACAATTCCAAATAATCTGGGATTATCTTGCCTCTCTATGACCTTTGCACCATAAGCTCTCAAGACTATTGAATCACTGTAAAAATAAGAAAAAAGGTTGATAGCAATGGCTACTATCGAAAAGATAAGAATACCATAAGAAGAACCTGCGGCAACGAATCCCACAAGCATCATCAATAATGTCAGCATGAAATATAAGCTGAATAAACGTAGAAATGCCATATATTACGATTTTAACCCCATAAATAAAATTTGTTCAGTCAGCATAGTGCTCATATTCTTGATTATCAAGCATTTGGATAGCTTTCTTTTCAATTTCTGAATCATATCTGAAAACTGGATTAGGACTCTCACCTTGAGGCGTACGTAGATTGTCTAACTTACCCTCTGAAAAAGCTGCGACAGCTTCAACCATTAGGTTCGAAGCTGCAACTGAAGTTTTGTAACATAAATCATGATAGTCATCACCTCTCCTAACTTCAATTTCTCTCTTTCCAACTAAATCTCCTGCATCAATATCTGCTGAGCAAAAATGGCAACTACTTCCTATCTTTATTCCTTCGTAGACACTCCATGCTGGCGAAGCTGATCCTCTGCATTCAGGCAATAATCCTGGATGGGAATTAAGAACTCCACCTTTGCTTTCTCCGTATTCCAAAATTTTACCCCTGATTATTCTAGTTCCTCCAAAAACTATCAAATCGGGATTAGCTTTCTCGATATGTTTCATACAATGTTCATCATTATGTATTGGGACTTCAACAAATGGAATTTTGTATTTTTCTATTTGTGATTGCATTGCAGGTGCAAGAGAATTAGATCCAAGTCTGAACTCAAATTTTTCTCTTTCTGTTTTTCCTCCATCTGAATTTTCTTCAATTATCAATGAAGGAATGAATCCTGCTTCAATCAACTGAGATAGCATTTCTCTACCCCATGGATGCTCAGTTATTGAAAAAAATATAAACTTCATTTATGTGCCACGACCTTGAATTCAACCGAAATAGGTGTAGGCAAAGCCCCTACTTCTACTGTCGTTCTGGTTACTTCATAATCTTTAAGATATTCTGCATAAATTTTATTGAATTGTTTAAAATCTTTTTCCATATCAGTCAAAAATACCATTATATCTATAACATTAGACAAATCTAAATTTGCAGCTTCTAAAATTGCATTTACATTACTAAAGACTGCATGTGTTTGTGCTTCGATTCCATCTGGAATCTCATCAGTAACTGGATGGCGGGGCCCTACTCCTGAAAGAAAAACTAAGTCACCTGCTTCCTTGGCATGAACATAAGCTCCTACTGGCTTAGCTGCTTTATCAGTTTTAATGCCCATCAGCTTCCTCTAATGAACCCATTTCTGGTTGATCATAGAAATCAAGAACTTCTCTGTCTCCTTTATAGAACTCAGGATCATCTTCATCATATTCTAAATCACCTGCTGTATCCTCAGCAGGAGTCATAGTGACTACTGCTGAACCTGTTCCCCAAACAGGTTCATATGCTAATACATTCCCATCATAAAGATTATTTTGACCCATTATAGAAGCCATAATCCAAAAAGGTTTGAAACTTACAACTTTTGGTACGCGGGCTTCGTTGTGAAATTGCCTTGATAGTTGTGACACATCTTCTAATCTACCTTTTTCCAAGTATTCTAAGAATTTTGAATTCCATTCATGATCTTTAAGTGAATGAATTTTATCATCTTTAGGATCTATCTCAACCGTGTGCAATCTATTTGATAATGCTGAAACAACAACAACTGCTGCTTTCTTACCACTACTATCTATCGCATCTCTTATAGATTTTCCAAGAACTATACTTTCAGCTCTATTAGCATACATATTACTAGAAACAATTATAGCTGGAATTCGATTATCTGGATTTAATAATTTCAATGCAACAATGGTGCCTGTATCTATTGGGAATCCATAATATGATACCGTACGTGCATGTAATCCTCTTTCCTTACACTTATCGACAGCCAATTCTGCAAATTCAGGATCCATTCTGAATTTATAATCTATACTACCTAAATCATGGAATTCTTCATCAACATAAGTCCATTCAGGCTCTGGAAAAGCTTGTATTTGGTGGCCTAAAATAGAAGGCCAAAAAGTACTATAAACAACTAAAATTTCAGCATCTGTTTCCTCAATCTCTTTTCTTGCCTCATCATATGCATTTCTAACTCTTTGCCATCCTTCATTCTTTTCAGGGCAAAGAAGTGGATGAGGAAGTCCTGGAACCAAAATTCCTTTTCGTACGTTGTCATCCCTCATATCTTAGCCTTTCTAGGATCCCAACCTACTATTGCATTTCCAGTTCCAATAACTGTACCATATGCATGAACTGTTGCTTTGTAATCAGGAAAACCTAAGGCGCTCATCAACCAAGTTAAACAACCTGCTTCTGTTTCAGCTACAGTTTGCTCTGTAAAATCAGGCATTAAATCTATCATTTCTTTTGTTTTGCCATCTCGCATTAAATTTATCATTTTCATATCCCAAAGATATTGATTGTGATTTGTTACATGCTCTTTACTCATATCCTCTGGAACTTCAGGTTCAACAGTGAAATGTCTATGTGAAAGTGAATTACTAGAAAGTAAAAGTGCTTTTTTCCCTGAAGCCTCAACAGCCTTTCTTGTTGCTTCACCTAATTTAATCATATTAGCTTGCATAACCTCAGAATTGAAATAAAATTTTGATCTGTTTGAGGAAATACATACTATAGGTTTATCCCATTTTGGATTCACTAAGTGGCAACTAGTTATAGTTCCATAATCTATTCGGAAGTCTGGATTTTCCATCATCTTAACAAGCAAACCTGAGTCGGCTGCGTTGTCATGAATTGCTCGTGACAATTCTACATCAACATTTAAATCATAATTATATCTAAATAAATTTGGGAAAATTGGATCGACTGATAATGATTTGAAACTATCAACGCCAAGGAAATGAGTGCCTATGAATGTAGCCCAATGTGGTGTATGGACGATAATTACGTCATAGTCTCTATCTGACAGACTTTCTCTTAAACGTTCATATCCCCATCTGAGCTCTTCCCAACCCCCCTCTGATGTTGCATCATTCTGCGGTGGATTCTCCGCATAAACCAAATGTGGAGGATGCGGTGCTAAAGCACCCATTACAATTTCTCCTTTAGACATGTTTAGACAATTAAACCCATTTATAAGACAATTAGCTCAGCCCAAGATTATGTACAAACCAGCAAATAATTTGTTTCTCAAGCCAACCCGATATGTCTCTAGATATGAACGAAACATGGCCGCCTTTAGTTGTTTTGAAGAAATTGAGATTAGGCGAGGAAAGGTCTTCATTTGTAGGGAAGCAAGCCGGCGGTGACAATGGATCATCTAAACTGTTAAGCATTAATGTAGGATGATTAATATTTTTCAAATGCGTTGCCGAACTAATAAATGAATAAAATTCAGATGCACTAGATTTTCCAAAATAAGGTGCCGTTATTCTTTCATCTATTTCATAAAGAGTTTTAGAACTAAAAAAAGCTTCATAGTCAACTTCATCAGGAAATTTCTTCTGCTTTAATTTGTATTTACCAATTAGTGATTTCACAAAAGATTCTTGATAAACTACTGAAAAACCATGGTTCATGGCAGATACACCAGGTTCTATGTAATAATTACCTGAAATTAATGCTGATGCTTGAATTTTAGGTAAAGATGATTTTGGGCGAGATATACAATTTGCTAATAAATTAGCTCCAAAACTATATCCTACCAGGAAAATTGGTAAATTGGAGTTTTTTTCACTAACATATCGAATTAATTGTTCTAAATCTTCTGTTTGTCCTGCATTATAAGTGTAAAAATTATTATTGATTACACCTGAACACGAACGATTATTGATAGCATAACCATTCCAACCTATTTTTGATAATACGCTCATTAAACGAGTTATGTGTGTAGATTTTGAGCTCCCTTCAAATCCATGGCAGGCAATCACTGAAGGGCCCTTTCCTTTGACAATGTCTACATCAAAAAAATCTCCATCAGGTGTATCGAACCTTTTCCTAGCATATTCAAAAGGTTCTCCTTTAACAAATATTCCAGAGTAGATAGATTGCGCATGAGAATTCATTAAAAGATGATGAGGTCGAAATAAATCTATATCAAATTCCTTATTAGTTGCTGACATATTTTTTTTATCACAATTTATTCTTTTACACAAATATTTACTGCTTCTGAAAAGAAAGATAGACTCCAGCGTCCGCCTTCGCGTCCAACTCCACTATTTTTTACTCCTCCAAAAGGAACTCTCAAATCTCTATGAAGCCAAGTATTAACCCAGACCATTCCAGTTTCAATTTGCTCAGCTAATTCTTTGCCTCTCTTTACATCACTAGTCCAAACTGAACCTGCTAAACCATACTCAGTACAATTTGCCATCTCAATGGCTTCATTATCTGATTTAAATCGATGAAGGGTTACTACTGGGCCAAAAATTTCCTCAGTAGCAGTTCGGCTCATGTGACTGAGTCCTGAGATAATTGTAGGCTCCAAAAAAGCACCTTTGTCAAACGGAGATGGTAGTTTAGGGCTTTTACCTCCACATAATATTTCCCCACCTTCTCTTTGTGCTAAATGAATATAAGATTCCACTTTGTCTCTGTGAGATAAAGAAACTAGAGCACCTAAGTCTGAATTTGGTGATGACGGGTCTCCTACCTTCATAGATTTTACATAATCTACGAATTTATCTACAAATTCATCCCATATTTTATCTGACACAAGGATACGGCTACCACAAAGGCAAACTTGACCTTGGTTCATGAATCCGGAACGAGCTATTTCTGGAATTGACTCTTCAAGATTTGTATCTTCAAGAACAACAGTAGCATTTTTACCACCTAATTCTAAACTTAATTTCTTAAACATGGGAGCTGCGGTTGCCGCTACCATTTTGCCAGTAATTGTTCCTCCTGTAAAAGATATCAAATTTACTTTAGAGTTCTCAACTATAGCTTGACCGGCTTCTGAACCAAGCCCATGAACTATATTGACTACGCCTGCCGGTAAACCTATTTCATGAATTACTTCAGACAATAAATTTGCAGTCAAAGGAGTTAATTCCGACGGCTTTGCCACTACCGTATTGCCCATCACAATTGCGGGAGCAATCTTCCATGAAAGTAGATAAAGAGGCAAATTCCAAGGAGTTATCAAACCTGCAATTCCAACTGGTTTCAAAACAACGTGATTCATGGCATCATCCATTTCAAAATTTTCTACTGAGAAATCTCTAGCAAATTTTGCAAAGAAACGAAAGTTAGCAACTGAACGAGAAGCATCAACTGCTTTAGCAAGAGTAATTGGCTTACCTGTATCTAAAGATTCTAAAGAGGCGATATCATCTGAACGATATTCCAAAGCATCCGCTATCTTATCTAGCCAATCTGTGCGCTCTTCCAAACTTAATTTGGACCAAGAAATACGCGCTTCATCTGCTGCATTAACGGCCTTTTCCACTTCAGTCAAACCGGATTTAGGAATATTAGCAATTACTTCCCCTGTAGCTGGATTTGTATCTTCCAAAAAATCTTTTATTGGCTGAAACTCACCATTTATGTAATTATTAATCTGTATCATTCTGAACTCTTATAATCTTCAGGATTAAAGTACCAACGATCGTTATCAGGATCCCATTCATCCCATGTCGGAATTTCCTTTAATTTTTCAAGATATTTTTCAGGAACTACACCGGGAACCAAAAATGCTTTCTGCCTTCGAAGAGGATACGGATTTCTGAGTTCCATCCCTAATACTCCTAAAATTCCCCTTGCTGCATACCAAGTAGCTTGTGGATTCCATCCGTGAGCTATTTTGATTACGACGCCTAAACCCTCAGGATAATCGTCGTGTATTATTGACAGACCTAGCAAACCATCTGCACCTTCTTTAGCAATGACATTGCCTTTACAAGTTTTGATAATAGTTGTATCTAGTCTATTAAATCCTCCAACTAAATCAGGATTTCTAATCATAGATTCCCAAATCCAATTTTCATCTTTTTCCTTAGCTAAGCCGGCATAACATGCTGCCAATTCATTAACTGAATTCGAAAGTGTCGGAAATCCATCTCCATCTCTGGCTATTCTTTGTGGATTCCAATCTTTTCCCAAATAATGTCTTATTTCTTCTAAAAAGGCAAAGAAAAAAGGATGGCTCGGCAAGGTGTAACCTGCTCGATTCCAACCTTTACGGCGGCAACCGAGAAGGATTGCTGCATGCTGACCTGAAGAGTTAGAATACCAGCGTCTTGCCCTACGCACTTGCCTTCCAAATTGCACTAGTGGAAGATCTAGAGGTGTTTGCATCAAGCCCCAATCTGATTTTGGAAGTAATGATTGGGCTGCCTTAACGTGCTCAGAAGTCCCATTATGACTAGCTACTGCAATTGCTTTTTGTTCCCAATTAAGATCGGCTAATTCCCCCGCAAAAACCTTGAGCATTAGCGGTTTCATCATAGAACGGCCGTAGCAGAGAACATTACCACCAAAACTGTGTATTGCCTTACCTCCACTATACCACGCTACAGCTCCGTGTATGGTTGTTTCACTAACTCCATTTCTTCGATAATCTACTAAAGGTTCCCATTCAACGTCTCGCCCTGTAGGAACATCACCTTCAGTTTCTCCTAATGGACTGCTTGGATATAATTCTCTAATATCTGTTGGGTGACTCATGTTACCAACTCTTCTACGCGAGGTACTACTTTATTCATGAAAGCCTCCATATTACGAATTACTCGTGAACTATCGTGGTTAAAAAAGTCAAACCACGCCATAACACAATCTTCTGCATGAAATCGTTCTGCAATTTGCTGAGCAACTTCCTCAACATTACCAATTACTGAGTTGTCTGCAGCCTTCGAAACTTTCATAGGATCTATAGTACCTTCCAATGCTCCCCAATAAGAACCCAAAGACTTCTTAGCTTCTTCTTTTGCAGCTTCGGTTCTTTCTGAATCAGATAAATTTGGCTCATCATTTACAAAAACCATCAAAGTCCTTGGCATGTAATCCCTCTTCCAATTACCTCCGTCTGAGTGATAATGCTCCGACATTCTATCGTGAGTCTGCTCGATAACTTCAGGAGGTGTAATTGATAAATTAAAGACTTTAACTGGACGTATAGAATTTACCATTGTCTGAAGCTCAGGGTCATGTGAGCCTAAAATTAAATCTAATAAATCTCTATTCCAAGCTTGAGGAATATTCTTTAAATCTTCGAATACATACCTATTAGGTATTTTTATTTTATCGGGAGCTTTAGAAATAGAATCTCTTTTCACAATAGCATCTTGAACTTTTTTCCAATCTTCATCAGTACGGAAATCTGAACGTTCTAAGAATGTTTTTGTTACAGATTCGCTATTTACAATCTCTCCACTTAATAATCTTAAGAAAATTTCACATGCTTCTCTGAAAATTTTACTTCTTATTACTGGCCAAGAAGCCTCTTCAACGATATCTCTTGGAACAATACCGTATGGGCGTGCCATAAATTCAAAACGTCCTGCTGAAAAACCAATTCTTAACTTTCTCTTTTCGTCTTCATTTAAACCATGAAGTGCAAGGAAAGCACCTACCCTCTCTGCAATTCCAACAGGGCCACCATGAGTCAAAAGACTCATAACGGCAGAACCAACATGGATGTTTTTTGTTCTAGCAAACATTAAATGTGCTAATTGAAAGAAATCTGTACAAAGCCCTACTTCTCCTTCCCAGTGTGGAACAACTGGTTGCTTATTCATTTTTTGAACTTCTGTTGATAGATGTGCCTGAGCGACCCAAGCAGTTCCAAAACCTAAATTGTCTGCAGCCTCTAATTGTTCAAAGAAATTCGAAAACATAACATCTTCCTTTGGAGTTTTACCATCTACGGGAGTCTGTGATATTGAAAGAAATATATCGAATTTCATCAAATTGAACCTGTCCTTCCACCATCTACAGGAATACTAGTTCCTCTCACAAAACTAGCTGCAGGTGAAGAAAGAAAGGCAACTACTTTCCCAAGTTCTGAAGGTTCTGCAAGTCGACCTTCTGGAACTGTGCTTAACCAAGCCATCTCAACTTCTTCTTGACTGATGCCTTTCTGCTTGGAAAGTGTTTCCTTCAATTCAGTAAGCCTTTCTGTATTTGTAAAACCAGGTAAAACATTGTTTATTGTAACTGATGGCGGTAGTTCTTTGGACAATGTTTTCGACCATGAGGCCATAGCGCCTCGTATTGTATTACTCACACCTAAACCAGGAATAGGCTCTTTGACTGAAGTAGAAATTATATTTATTATTCGACCATATTGAGAAGCTTTCATTCCTGGTAAAACCAACTGAACTAAGGTTTGTGATGCTAAAACGTGCCTCAAAAAGGCTTTCTCAAAATCTGCTGGTGTAGCGTCAATAAGAGGGCCTGATGGGGGCCCACCAGAATTATTAATTAATATTTCAAAATTGCCATTTCCCTCTATTTCTTTATTGACCAATATAGTCAATGTATCTAAATCCTCAAGATCACAAGATATGGTATTTTCACCAGAGGCACTTCTGGACAGAATTACTACTTCTGCACCATTCTCTTTCAGGGAAGCTACTGTAGCTTTCCCTATACCGCTAGTACCTCCGCAAACTAGTGCTCTTTTACCTTCTAAATCAATCAATTATTCACCTCGGAATTCATAAAAATCTTTGTTCTTAATAGCTGGTAATGCTTCCTTTTTAATTAAAATGCTACGAACTGCCCATAAATCAATGAATACTCTATATTTAGTAGTCATATCTAAATAATCAACACCTGAAGAGCCTCCTGTCCCTATTCTTCTACCAATCATACGTTCAACCATTCTTGCATGAGAAGTACGCCAAAGAATCATTGATTGCTCTAATTCAATAAGTGTAGAGATTAATTTACGTGGCCAAGCCAATAATGGAAGTTCTCTATATGATTCAATAAAAACTAAACCAGCCCTTCTTCTACGTAAAGCTTTATTTTCTTCTAAAAAATTAACTGCATCTTGATTAGTATCAGGATATATTTTCTTATGAGCTGCTAAATAGTCCTCAATAAATTCATTAACTTGATTTTCATCATTCTCAGAATTAAGGGTTGAGCCTTGTATAGGTGTTCTCTCAAGCCAATCACAGGTCACGTCATATAATGATTTTTCATTTTCCTGTTTTCCAACTAATTTTCCGTCTATCCATTTTGCCCCCATTAAAGATTCCATCTCTCTCATTTGAATAGATTCAAAACCTGAGGCAGTACCTAATTCATCCCTAAAATTCAAAAAGTCTTGAGGTTCAAGAGTTTCCATGACTCTCCACTGTTGTGACATCAGCTTGAAAATCTCAATAACTCTATCCATGTGATGTACTGCTTCGGGGAGCTTAGTTTCTTCTACATAATCTGATGACAAAATATCTCTAGTGCATTTTAGCTCACTAATTACTAATTTAAACCACAGTTCAAAGTTCTGATGGACTAAAATAAAATGTAACTCATCGTTACTAATTCTTCTTTTTTCACCTTCTACTCCTGTCTGTAATTTAAGCAACTCTTCCAATCTAAGATACTCTGAGTATGTTGGTGACATTACTGCCTAATAAGGATTGTATATTATATCGACTGTGTTTGGGGGTAGTATGTTAGTCTGGGCACATGGATTATGGGGTAGTCCGAATGGAAGCAAGATTACTGCAATAAGAGATAGCGGAATCGAAGCTATAGCGCCCGACTTTAACGAAATGGAACTTATAGATCGAATAACGTTAATCGAAAAGGTAATTGATGAAGGAGATATAGTACTTGCTGGATCAAGCTGGGGAGGACTTGCATGTGCTTTGGCAGCTCAAAAAAAACCCGAAAAAATTAAAGGATTGCTACTCCTCGCTCCAGCTTTGCATTATCCTGAACACCCAAATGACAATCCTGAAAAGTTAATAGCTCCTGAAAATATACCTGTAGTAATAATACACTCGACGACGGATGATATTGTACCTATTAGTGCTAGTAGAGATTACTTAGAAAGATCCAAAGAAAATGTCAAACTAATTGAAGTAGAAGATAACCATGTTTTAGAAAATTCAATTGAACTTATTATTTCTGAATCTAAGAAATTACTTAATTAATTTGAATCGTCCTCAGGTGGAGCTTCACCTTCACCATCTGATGAACTACTTTCCCCATTATCTTCCTCAGACTCTTCTTCATCTTTTTCTTCAACTTCTTCTTCTACCTCAAAAACTATGTCCTCATAATAATTTGAATATGAAGGCTTATTGTTAGAAGGTAATTCTACGAAGCCTGTCTGTTCCATAGTTTCTACATTATGCGCTGTAATTCCCTTCTCACTAATTGCATAGATATAATCTCCACCTTCCATGAAGATACTACGTCTTACATCTGGATTATCCCACCAGTACTTAGAATCATAAAAAGGTGAATGATCTACTTCATCATAAATTTCAAGATCTTTACCTGGTTCAGCTTTTATAAGCATTAATTTTGACAAATATTCATAGCCACTTGAATAGTACATTTTACCGTCAATTTCCTTATAATCTGAGAAATACCTTTGTGTTGACATTGGTATTGCCAATATACCATCTGCTTCCCAATACTGGAATGCTTTATGCTCGTAAGTTGCTTCACTGTAAGAATAAGACCAGCCATTGCTATCTTCTGGAGCGGGATTCAAGAGTATAGAACTGGCTAACGTTGGGTTTGAAAAATCACTTACATCAAATATTGAAATCTGAGTAACTCCCCAGTCTAGTCCCTCATCGTCTCCTGCAATGCCTATTGTTAAAAGATGATTATCTCCCATTGGATGAATATAAGTCGAAACACCAGGTACTTTCAATTCCCCTATAATTCTAGGATTTGCAGGTTCACTCAAATCTATAGTCCACAAAGGATCTATATTTCTGAAAGTAACAATGTATGCCTTATCTCCCATAAAACGTGCTGACCATATGCTTTCATCTGGTGCAATGTCTCCAACATGACCTATTACTTCATACTCTGTTTCGTCGGAATTTAAAGTTAAAACAAAGACATGACTAACCATTGGTTCTGGATTATCCATCCACCATCGTCCCCACTGTCCAGTCGTGGAACAAACCCGGATATTTCCATTGTGTTCAGACAATGAAAATTGATCTTCAATTGTTCCATTAATTCTTCCGCTGGCGATATAATCCGTTTGGCCGGGATTGGATATATCAAATACATGAAGATTTGTCATTTCTTGGAAATCTGATTCCTCGTCTCCCCAGAACCACCAAGAATTCTGTGATGCTTCAGCCATTACCATTACATTGCCTGAAGCATAAACTGTAGCCCAATTACTCAAAATATGATCTGCATTAAAACTAAAGTTTTCCTCTAATAAATCAAGAGTCATTATGGAAGTTATACCTTGGCCTGTACTATCTGAAGCTGCAGCAAAATTCTGACAATTACCTTCTTCAGATTCAGTATACTTGTGAGTGGTTATATTTTCTCCAGATTTTTCATGGATGCGAGGTAAAAGGTCATCTAAAGGAGTTTGATCAATTATTTTGTCATTATATTCAATTGTTTCATTCATTACTTCCATCCAAATTTGTTCTCTCTTAGAGCTGTCCCAATCAAGCTCCCAATATGTTTTATAATCTGAAAAATCTAACCATGTTTTTAATCCATAAACATCCATCCAGCCGTAAGAAACCATACGAACTGTGCCACCAGATTCACGTGCTGTCTGATAATTCCCTTCAATGTAAAGTTCTCTAGCTATTTGAGGTGAACTTCGATTAGTTAAATCCAAAACTGTAATTTTAGTGAAAGAAGTGGTTCTATAGTAATATTCAGGTTCATACTCTACAACAATATCTATAGCTTCATCTGAAGCTCCTTTTTCTTCATCCCTTATATTTTTATCTTCTGGAAGGTTGTGAATTTGCTCTTTAACAATCTCATCTAGAGGATGCTTTTCTTCAAAATAACTGTAAATTTGAACATTAGAGTAGACAACTGCTTTATCGTCTACTAAAAGCATCTCAGTAGGTCTGCCTTCTATGGATATATTTGATAAATATGAAACATTACCAACTTCAGGTATTTCTAAAATGTGAATATGCCCTGACGGGTATACGCCCCACTCATTGTAACCATTATTAACAAGATAAATGTGCGAGCCATCTGTCTTCACAAAATCGGCTTCATCTACACCCTGTTCTTGATTATTAGTTCCTGAATAATCTACACCTTCTGCAGAATTTGATGAGGCTTTATCTGAACCTGTAGAAAGTGAGGAATCCATGTCCATAGCACCATCCTCCATTGCCATTTCAGGTATGGCTATAGTGTCGTCGAATAACATGTCATCAAAACCCCAACCACCTCTATAATCATACGAACCAGTACCTAGAGTTACCCGCATTTCTTCTTTCAAATGATCCTTCAAATCCATCTCAAGAAATCCACATGTGTTATAGGTTTCTAGAACTGGAGATGAACGTGATCTATCTGACAATATACTCTCTAAATATGTTGATTGTGACTCCGTTAAAGTAGGATTAAAAGATTCTGAATCATCACCAAACAATGATGAAAAATCAAGGCCTGAACCTAATGATAGTGTCAAGATTACAACTGCAAATATTGCAAAAACGCCGGAAGGAATACCTCCGGAAGGCTCCGGTTGGAAATCTGAAAAGCTAGACATTGAACTGGGCGTATTCAGCGATTTACCAAATATATCGATTTTTTTAGACATTGGGTATTGCTCTTTTATTTTTTAGATTGGAAGAAGACTCATTAGCTGCGTCTAACTTTTCTAAACAACGCTTACAATTGACGTATTTGCAGTCCATTTTTTTCAATTGAGTTAGTTCACCTGTAGTTACTGACCAACCACAAAGTGTTTTGTCATGCGTTCCTAACATATGTCTTCGTCTCATAGTATGAAAAAAGCTTTTTTGTATATAAAGCAATGCCAAAAAACTTTGGAATTTTGTCATTTTTTCAGCTCTATTGTAAACAACTTTAGTAAAGTCAAAATAGCTTCCTCAATTACTTTACTATCCTCTACTTCAGACTGCGAAAAATCAATTCCATCGGCTATCTTGTCAACTAAATTTTGTGTAATTACGCTATCTTTAAGAAACTTGTAAATCATTTTATCGGAAAACGTAGTTTGAGCCATATATTGAGAATTAATAACTAACATTTGACCATTAGCTACTAACTTATCAATATGATAATCTACTATTTGTGATGATAAATCTGCAACATCTGCAATTTTCCTCTTAGATGCTGGAGCTCCTATCTTAATAGAAGCAAATAAAATTCTGAATAATTTGTCTGTATCGTCTAAATTATGCTTTAATTTGACATTGATGTCAGACATAGTGTGTTAACTATTAGCCCGTTTTAAAGTAATGCCAAGAAAATTTGGAATTAATCAAAATCTAATAAAACTTTACCAATATTCTTTCTATCCTGAATGTAATGATGTGCATCTGCAACTTGATTTGCAGGAAATACTTTATCTACGTAAGGATTAATTTTACCCTTTTCAATCCATTTCATCAAGTCTTTTCTTGCTTTCTCTAAATGCTCCCAATTTTTCCAACGACCTAGATGTATTCCGAAAACGCCTCTGTTACTAGTCATCATTTTTAACGGATCAAATTTAGGGAAAGCTAACCATGATCTAAATCTCTGCCACTGACTTTTCTTCTTTCCTGGGGCCATATCTGATATTCCAAAAGAACAAACTCTTCCACCTGGACCTAAGCAACGATATGATTGCATTAAATGTTCACCACCTATCGGATCTAAAACCAATTCCACACCCCTGTTCTCAGTCCAATCCATTATCTCAGGTAAGAAATTATCTCTATCAACTGGTAAAACTCCCTTATCGCGAATGAAATCATGTTTTTCAGGAGAACATGTACCAAATATTGTTTTAGCTCCAGCGATTTTAGCCAACTCTATAGAAGCTAAACCAACACCTCCTGCAGCTCCATGAATCAATATTGATTCACCCTTCTGAAGGGCTCCGGGATGAATAACCATCAAATATGAAGTAAAATATACTGCAGGAAATGCTGCTGCAATTTCAAAACTGATTTCATCGGGAATTTTGAATACTCCTTTTGAATTTGTAATCGTATGGGTTGAATAACCGCCATTAGTGCCTGATCCAACAACGCGATCGCCTATCTCAAAACCTTCTACATCAGGACCTAATGAATGTATTGTTCCTGATACTTCCATCCCTGGTGTAAATGGAGGATTGGGAGCTCCAGGATACAGCCCCATCCGTGCTAGAATATCTGCGAAATTAATGCCTGCTTTTGATACTCTTATGCAAATTTCTCCAGGACCTGGAGAAGGCGTAGGCAATTCCTGTATTTCAAAAACATCAGGGTCGCCGTTCTTTGTTACTATTACAGCTTCCATCAATCCTCATCATAATAATAGTCTAAGCCAAGGTGCGTTATCAGCGTCTCACCCATCAGGTGGCGAAGGGTGTTTTCTAACTTAACCTTTTGAGCAAATAAATCATGCATTGGATACAGATCAGGCTTACACATTGGAGATTTGAAATAGAAAGATAACCATTCTTGTATTCCGTGCATCCCAGACCTCTTAGCCAAATCTAAAAATAACGCTAAATCGAGAACAATAGGTGCTGCCAAAATTGAATCTCTACATAAAAAATCAACTTTAATTTGCATAGGATAACCTAACCAGCCTTTGATATCTATATTGTCCCAACCCTCCTTATTGTCCCCTCTAGGTGGATAATAATTAATACGAACTTTATGATACAAATCACCATACAGTTCGGGGTATTTTTCAGGTTCTAAAATCTCTTCTAAAACACCTAATTTTGAAACTTCTTTTGTCTTAAATGATTCGGGATCATCCAAAACTTCACCATCTCTATTACCTAAAATATTTGTTGAAAACCAACCATCTATTCCTATTCTTCTAGCTTTGAATCCTGGAGCCAAAATAGTTTTCATAAGTGTTTGGCCTGTCTTGAAGTCCTTACCTGCAATTGGAACTCCTTCCTTAGATGCTAATGAGTACATGGCTGGAAAATCAACCGAAAGATTAGGCGCCCCATTTGCATATGGAATTCCTTCTTTAATTGCTGCATATGCATAAAGGATTGAAGGTGCTATGCTTGGTTCATCATTGTCTAAGGCTTTTTCAAACAAATCCAATGTGTCATAAACTGACCCTTTAGGCTCTTGATAAACCTCAGTACTTCCGCACCAGACCATTACCGCTCTTTCCAAATTGTTTTTCGCTTTGAAATCCTGTATATCTTGTCTCAAAGCTTCAATACGTGCTCTATGACCTTTAACAGACTTTACAAACGTTCCATCTAACTTCTTAACAAAATGCTTGTCAAAAACTGCTTTCATCGGTTTTATTGATGATAATTCCTCTTTGACTTGATCTAATAATTCTTTGTCTATTACTCCTGCGTTAATTGCTGCCTCGTAGCAATTATCTTCAAAAATATCCCATCCTCCAAAGACTAGATCATTCAAATTAGCAATTGGGACAAAATCTTTGATGTTAACTTCACGATTATCTGTTCTTTTTCCAAGGCGTAAAGTGCCCATTTGAGTTAATGAACCAATAGGACTGGAGAGTCCATTTCGGATAGCTAAAGTTCCAGCAACAAAAGTAGTACTTACTGCACCTAAGCCAGGCATAAGAACCCCAAGCTTACCTTTAGCTGATTTAATCTTTGTAGGGCTATCCATTGGTACCATTATTTTCAATTATATCGAGGGTTGATAATAAAACCATTTATTTTATTCGTAAAGTAGGGAAAGGCATGTCAGAGAACCATCTGCAGCTCTGAATTGAGACATCTGTAACGGATGTAAAATTAAATCTCTCTCTTCCAACTTTTTTCTAACCGTAGCATAACCTTCTGCAACAATTACATCTCTACCAAATGGAAGAACATTTGCCCCGTATGCTTCTTCACTTGGAATCCAAATGATTTCCGAATCACTTGGAAAATCAGAGGTATCGAACCACCCGTCTGGAGCAAGTAAAACCCCGGGCATAGGGGAGGTACAAATCGATATCAAATGAAGTGATGCTTTCGGTACTTCTATAACATTCAGACTGAATCCTCTTGAAGTAACAAATTCTTTAAGGTATTCAATTCCTTCTTTATTAGTTCTACTGCTGTGACCAACTAAAAATTTATCGCCAAATTGAAGAACATCTCCGCCATCCATTCTAGCTTCAGAAGGCATAAACTGTAATTCTAAATCCTTCGCTAACACTTCCCGAACAACTGCTTTTTCACCCAAACGCGAATCATGACCTGCATTTGTAATCAAAGCTGAATCGCCGGCAATTACGGCATGATCTTCTACGAAACAACAATCGGGATAATTTGAATCTGAATCCAGCACATTTACTGATAAACCCAACTCTTCTAATTTAGAGATATATGCTGAATGTTGCACTTTTGCTTCATCAACATTAGTAGGGCCACTCCCAAAATAAGAAGCTAAGGCTTTTTCAAATGAATCGGAAACCCCCCTAACTATTGCTTTCATAGTAAAGGACCTAGAATCAAAGGCAAAATTACCGTTGCATCACCCTCAACAGTTATTCTTCTTGCCTTAGGCCTAACTTTGCCCCATGACACAGCCTCTCTGACTCTAGCCCCACTCAAAGAACCATCCCACTCTGGTGCCGTAGTTACTTGAACTGCATAATCTAATCCATCCCTAAATTGATTCCACCAAATAGTATGATGCTTAGATATTCCTCCACCTACCATAAGAGCACCAGTAGATTTTGCTTCATGTACTATGTCTGATAACTCGTGTTCCTCTGCCAAAATATCTAATGTAAAATCCTTATGACTTTGCCAAAATAACCATAATTGTGAGCCAACTGCGCCATCTGTAGGTCCAGGAACAAACACTTTTATATTTTTCTTGGCACAAGCTGCCAATAGAGACTCTGAGCCTTTGCTTTCATTAGCTAAGCGTAATCCTAACTCATGCCAAATTTTCCAAGGAACCCACCTTTTGTCTTTACTATAAAGTTCTTCTAATATCGGTTGCATCCAATTTTCAATGGGAATTCCGTAAGAATCATCAGGCACTAATACATTACCTAATCGATTTACACCTTCCTCCCTTAATTGCAGATCATCCATTGCAAAATCACCATGATAATAATCTGCCAAAATTCTAGCTATATCATGGTCTAAAGTTCCACACGTAGTAACAATGACGTCAACCATATCATTTTCTACTAATTGATGAAGTAACCCTCGAGTACCTGTAGCCATTATATCTGCTGGAAATGATATGAATTTTGTACAACTTTCCTGCTGCATATTTTTCATAATTGAAGTTGCTGTTGAAACCTTCGAAGCTACAAAGCCTCCAGCCTCTCCAAACTGTGAAATTAAATCTTCAATACTTGTTTTCGAATTAATATGAATGTCCTTTACTGGATTATCGCGCATTTCAATTAATCCACAAATACTGCAAACTTATTCCTCTCCATCAAGATTTTCACCTTCAGGAGCCACATCGATATTCCTTTCTTCATCTTCTTCATCGTGTAAAGCTATTGCAACAACCACTTCTTTTTCATCTACAGACATTACTTTGACACCTCGCCCAACTCTTGCAATTTGCCTTATACTTTCCATGTGTGTACGGATTACTTTACCAGATGAAGTAGTTGCTAAAATTTGGTTTGCTTTGCCAGGAGTCAAAGCCGCTACAACACTTCCACTTTTCTTATCTACTTTAATATTTTGAACACCCTTAGCACCCCGCCTAGTTAGTCTATAATTACCTGCATTCGCTCTTTTACCGTATCCTTTTTGTGTTATTGTAAGCAATAAATCCTCTTCGCCAACTAAGCACATGCTAATTACTTCATCTTTCTCTTTTAGACGCATGCCAATAACACCCTGCCCATTTCTACCAACGATTCGGATTTCACCTTCAGAGAAACGATTAGCCATCCCTCCTTTAGTTGCAAGCATTACCTGACTGTCGCCTTCTGAAATATCAACTCCAATTAATTCATCACCTTCTTTTAGAGTAATTGCTCTGAATCCTTGATCTCTAGCCCATGCTCTTTGAATTCTTGAAGAATATTCTTCCAAACGTGTTTTCTTAACTATGCCATTCTTTGTTGCAAACAAGAAATAGTGCCCGTCACCGCTAATATTAGCTACAGGAAGCATACACAACACTTTTTCATCTTTTGATTGACGGCCTTCGTCTAATTTCTGTAATAATTGAACTAATGGCGTACCTTTTGAATATCTAGAAACGTCGGGTATTTGCCAAGCTTTCAAGAAATACATGCTGCCTGAAGTTGTAAAGAATAGTAAATGATCATGTGAACTCATGGAATATAATTCTACTGGAAAGTCTCCTTCCTTAGCCTTAATTCCAATACGCCCTTTCCCTCCTCTATTTTGTGCTTGGTATTCCTCTAAACCTACGCGTTTGATGTAACCTTCATGTGTTCGCATCACAACTACTTGAGATCTAGGAATCAAATCTTCAGTAGCTAAATCCCCGTCAAAATCTGAAATTAATGTTCTTCTCTCATCGCCATATTTATCATTTAAATCTGATAACTCCTTTTTGATTATTGCTGAAACTTTAGCTGGATCTGATAAAATTGACTTTAATTCATCCATTGTTTTCCTTAGTTCTTCTAACTCTTTTTCCCTTTCTTCAACATCTTGTTGGGATAATTGGTAAAGTCTCATGTCTGCTATAGCTTTAGATTGGACTTTACTAAGCTTGAAATTTTTCTGTAAACCATCAATAACTGCTTCTCTGCCTGCAGCTTTTCTAATAAATGCAATAACTTTGTCTAACTTTGATAATGCAAGCAACAGACCTTCAACAATGTGAGCTCTTTCTTCCGCTTTTTTCAACCGATATTGCGTTCTACGCGTAATTATTTCCTTACGATGATCTAGATAAACTTCTAAAAGATCTATTAACCCCATACGTCTTGGTTGGCCTTTAACAAGTGCGACGTTGTTAATTGCAAAACTAGTCTCTAAGACTGAATGTTTGTATAACTGATTTTCAACTATTACAGGAGATGCATCTCTCTTTAATTCAAAAACAACCCTCATACCCTTTTGATCAGATTCATCCCTAATATCTCTAATACCTTCAATCTTTTTATTTCTGACCATTTTCGAAACATCTTCTAGAAGCCTATTCTTTTGAACTAAAAATGGTATTTCTGTGACTATTAAGTACTCATTCTTTTCATTGGATTCATGTATGACTTTACCTCTAATCTTTACTGAACCCCGACCTTCACTATATGCATCGAAAATTCCTTTGCGACCCATAATAGTACCTCCGGTTGGAAAATCAGGACCTGGTAAGACATCCATAATTTCAGCCAAAGACGTCTTTGGATTATCTATCATAAGGTTCAAGGCTTCTGAAATTTCCGAAAGATTGTGAGGTGCCATATTGGTAGCCATACCTACTGCAATTCCCGAAGATCCGTTTACCAAAAGGCCTGGAAGTAATCCGGGAAGAACTGAAGGTTCAGTCAATGAACCGTCATAATTATCTCTAAAATCAACTGTCTCTTCATCTAGATCTGTGAGAACTGTGTCTGCAATAGTTGCTAAACGAGACTCTGTATAACGCATTGCAGCTGCCTTGTCTCCATCAATGGAACCAAAATTACCTTGCCCATCAACTAAAGGATATCTTAATGAAAAGTTCTGAGCCATACGCACCATTGTATCATAAATTGCTTGATCACCATGTGGATGATATTTACCCATAGTGTCTCCGACAATTCTTGCAGATTTTTTGTAAGGTGAACGAGAGCCTGAACCCATCTCTTTCATAGCATAAAGGACTCTACGATGTACGGGTTTTAACCCATCCCTAGCGTCTGGAAGTGCTCTTCCAACAATTACGGACATTGCATAATCCAAATAGGATTTGCGCATCTCTTTCTCTAAGCTAATTTTTAGAATTGTATCTGTAGTTTCTTCAGTCAATATTTGGCCTCAAATGTCTAATCAAAGCTATGAATAAACCCCCTTAAAAGGGACTCCCCTAGCACATCTGTGGCACCTCCTGTAAATATAGTCATAGTTAACTCAAAGTCGAATGAAAAATTTAGTGATGATCACCGACGATTAATTACTAAATTTTCACCCGTCTGCTATGCTTATAATTTTCATTTGGTCTTGGTAAATTTTAAAATCAATTCATCCCCTCTTGATTTCGCTAGAAGGATGGCACCCTCCACTAGCGTTGGGAATAGCGGAGAGTCATTAATTAAATTAGCTAAAATGGGAAAATTGAAAATAACAAAATTGCCTCTAAAAAGTAACTTTGGAAGAACGATAATCTGTACTTCAGAACCTAATAATTTGAAAACAAAAAATGTTAAAGAAGTGGCTAATCTCATGAAGAAAGAAACTATAACTTTAATTTTTGGATGTGAAATGAAGCATAATAAAAATATTAGGGATTTAATTAAATCTGCTAATTATCATCTAGACATAAGTAACAATGGAATAAAGCTAAGTTTAGATACTGAACTTGGAGCAATTACTACACTTATTAAAAATTTAAAATAATTTAAGAGCTTCTTCCACACGCCCCAATTCAACACCTGTGCTTTGCCGTCCACAAACTGCACCTTTAGAAGAAGTTATGACTCCTGCACCAACTAATGGCATGCCAAAGTTAACCGTACCTTCCATCACGGGCACAGCTAAAACATCTTCCATTATTTTCCTCTCGCCATCGTTAATATCTGGGTGGCACAAACCTCCCTTATTATTCACACATCCAATCATACCCAGAGTATCCATCCCATTGAATGATTGAGATTTGATACTTACTTCAAATACTTTTTCTGCATCTGCTATAGATCTCGATGACAGTCTTTCATTACAAAAACCTCCTGAATCATTTAACAGAAAATTATTACCGATAGCATTTGCCCGTTCTGAAAGGATTCCTAAATTTAAATCAATAGTTGCACATAACTTTTTCAACTTTTCAAGCTCTAGGTTGGTTATCAAATTAGATACTAAGATTCCTTTGTTATTTGTAGCAACCAGAGTTCCTAATACACTACTGCCTCCAACTGTAATAACTTCTACCACGGTTCCCAAAGCTTCCCCAATAGACTCCATGTCGTCTTCTGGTATCCCTGGAGGAACTAGTGTAAGCGAATCATTTGTTACGCAAAAGACTCCAGAATAAGGACTATTGAAAAGATCTTTCTGAAGTAAGGCCATAAAATTTATTCAGCAAGGTGTACTATCACACTTCCATCTTCAAATTTTAGAGCTCTGACTCTAACTTTAGAAGGTGGTTTCTCAATACCTCTTGACCAAATAAATTGATTTACTGGAGGATCAATAAAAAGTTGCTTTTCCTCGCCACTACCTTTACGTGCATCTGCAGATGTGCGAAGTATTTCGCCATCCCTTTCAGGTTTCATATGCTTGGTAATAAAATCCTCAACCATCCTAACAGCTACTGGTGCTCTGCGTGAACGTGAAACTTTGTGAAGCTTACGCAAAGGAATTGTGTATAATCTCTCTTGCATTAGTTCATCGTCTGCCATTTTTCATTACCTGTGAAGCTTACCTCTACGCCAGAAATGGCGTTTAGGGTGAGCTGTGAAATTTCTATTAGTCCTCTGTATTACCCAAGCTGGAACTCTTCTGTTACGCTTAACTAACTTGTTTAAACGTAATTTTTTACCGTATACTTTTCTACTTGACATGTCTAATATTTACTAAGTGAAGTAATCTCCTTTTCTAATTTTTTCTTGACATCAAAAGCAGTATTGTCTAAAATTGATTGACCTTTAGGAGTCAAACCTCTTCCGCCTTGCTTAGATTTAATAATAAAACCTGCAACTTCTAGTTGCTGCATAATTAATCTGAGAACCTTACGGCTGCCCCCTTCACTGCGATTTGGCTTGGCACCTCTGTCCCTAGCACCTGAATAGTGCTTTGCTAAACGCTCCGTTCCGATTGGTCCGTTAACGCCAATCTTTCTCAAAACTGAAGCTGATCTAAAATACCACCAATCCGATTGTGATGGAGATTTCTCTTTGTGAACTGCAGTCTTTGCAAAACTAGCCCAATCTGGAGGAGAAACAGCGTCAACGCTCTTAAGTGCGTTAGCAAGTGCGCCAACTAAATGCTCACCCGGTACGTCGTAGTGTGTAGTCACGTGGATAAAACCTCTGCGAGATGACGCGCCACACGGACTATATTATAAACTTAAGCCTAATCCAAATTTAGCATGGAAAGAGTGAAAAAATTCATTAATGAGCACAATACATTAACTTTGGCGACCTCAAATAATGGCAAACCTGCGGCCGCTGCTGTGTTCTATACTTACGTAACAGGTGATAACATATTGCTTTTCGTTAGTAGTAAAAAATCTGAACACATAATTAACTGCAATGAACAACCAAATTGTGCTGTAACTATTCAGGAGGATGGACTAGAATGGAATGTAATTAAGGGGATACAACTCAAGGGTGAAATTGGTTTAGCTGAAGAGAAATATTGGAACCACTATTTTGAAAAATATCCCTACATAAAAGATGACAAAGAGTTAGCAACTGCATTAGAGAAAGTCAGTTTGTACAAACTAAAAATAAAATGGGTAAGGCTAATTGATAATTCAAAGGGATTTGGAAATAGAGAAGAATACAAGTTCTAATTTAATCTGCAAAAATATCATTTTTGTTAAAATACCAAACTGCACTAACAAAAATTAAGATCATCAAGCCAATTATAACAAAACCTAAAGTATTACCGATTGAAGGGAAAATAAATAGAACAAAAAAACCTACCAAAAAAGTCCAAAACAATAAATAAATTAGATAAGAATGAGGTGCTAATTCAGGATCTTTTGCTGCACCAAATGAAAGTAAACCTAGCCAATCCATATTAGCATTAAAATAAACGCCTAATTATCCTTTGGGTTACGCATGGAGTCTATGAAACCTTCTTGAATAAAACCCCGGCCAGTTAATAAATTATAATTAACGATCAAAATAACTAAAATACCACTAAGTATGACAATCATATGAGATATTCGAGAAACTCCTTGTATTCCTCCAATAAGAGACGCCTCTGAATTTGCTAAGAAAAAATTACTAGCACCATAGGCTGTTGTAAATGAAATTGCATAAAATATGACATTTTCCCTTGTGATAAAATTACCTGCTTTACCCATGTAATGGTTTGTATCCTTAAGATGCTCACGCCTTGCTTCTGTTCTAAGAGCTTGAAAAGAAAGAGAGTAAATTACTAAGAAAATGGTAACTAACATAAATATCAAATCATATACAAAACTCGGATTATTATACATTGAATACAACAAGACGCCTGCATGGTAAGACAAGAAACCCCAATAACCTATCGCAAAATATGCTGAAAAACTAGCAACTTTTTGATTATACCAAAAACCTCTATGCATTTGTTTGAGAAAGAAAAATGTAATCCATCCTAAAAAAAACATTATTAAAAACCAAAAATAAATAAAATTACTATCAAAATTTTCTGAAAATTGGGGAACTCGACTTGAAATAATATTAAATATAAAAAAACCTAGCAGGGCCCAAAGAATCGGAGATGAAATATTCATTATTATTCCTAGCTTGGTTTCACCTTCACCGTTATATTTTGCCATTTGACGAAGTGCAAATTCTTTAAAAGGAATACGCATCCACCAGGCCTGCGCAAATTGCCATATAATAAAAATGAATATCAAACCTAAACTTAGAATTCTATTAATATTTTCATAATAAGTATCATCGTGTAAGCCTAACCAAATAAAAACAGATATTAAACCTGAAAAAAATAAAGGTACAAAAACACTAGATGCATCTACTGACCTAATTAATTTGCTTAAACTTTTGAATTTATTCAAATTAGCTGTAATAAAATAACCAAAAGCAAAACCATAACCTAAAGATATAATTAATTTTTCAGAAATGTCTGATTTTGTAAAGCTTAAGATTCCAAAAATGATTAATAATAATAATAGTGTCAAAATATGAGTTAGAGTCTCACGAGATGATAATATTTTTAATATTTCTGCTTGCGATATGAAATTAGGTAATGAATTATCAACTGGTGCAAATTCTACGATTTTATTATCTCCCTCCAAAGATGATCCCTCATTATCTAATTCGTCCAACTCTGATTTTGGTAAATCTGAAGTTACATCCTCCGCTTTTTTTAAATCTTGATTCTCTAGTTTACTATTATTTTTTTCTTCTTTTTCCATATACGCAAGTCACTCTTGAAATTTCTATAGCGTAAGCCATTTTTACAGATTTGCCACCATACAAATTTATATCTTTAATTATTACAACTTCACCCTCAATGCGGACTTTCTGGCCTATCCTAAACTCTTCACTAGATTCAAATTCTTGCTTTACAGAAATTGTTGACTCTACATCATGTATTGCAAAACGCACCCTTGCATGCGTAGCTCTTTTAGCCCAAACGATGGGATTATCGTTCGAATACGCTTGATTAGATCTTTTACTTCCTATCTCAAGTCCTGTAATCATAATCATCCCATCTGGATGAGGGCGAGTTTCACCTACTTTTATCAGAGCACCCCTGTCTAAATGCAAAATTCCTTTCTGTGTTTCATCATCATTAGAGATACGCAATCTCAATTCAATAGGCTTTGACTCTTTAATTTCTGTTGGTCCAATGGTATTGCATTCAAGGCACTTAACAACTCCCTGGAAACTAAAACCTTTCTTTGTTGAAGTTCTACTTTTCAAAACTTCATGAGGACATTCTTCACTACAAATTTCACAAAAGATCCAGAGTTCTTCCATTAGTGCTTGAAATGCCTCATTCCTGTTAAAACCATAGATACTCCGTGCTCATTTGCGGCATCAATAACTTCTTGGTCTCTCATAGAACCGCCAGGTTGTATAATTGCAGTTATTCCTGCTTTGACGGCTTCATCTACCCCATCCCTAAACGGAAAAAAAGCATCTGAAGCCATCACGCAACCCTTTGCGTCAGGAATTGATTTGAAATTAGCTATTTTTACTGAATCTATCCTGGACATTTGTCCAGCACCTATACCTACGGTCTTCTTATCTTTAACAAAAACAATGGCATTACTCTTTACATGTTTGACTACCTTCCAAGCAAAATACAAACTTTCTAGTTCACTTTCTGAAGGCTTACTTTTTGTTACAACTTTACAATCAGAAATGTTAATCATTGCTTCATCACTTTCTTGTACAAGCCAACCTTTGTCTAAAGATCTTAAAGACGGAATACGATGATAATCATCAAGTGATCCCGTCTCCAAAACACGTAAATTTTGTTTAGTAGATAATACTTCTATTGCACTTTCTGAGAATGAAGGCGCAATAACGCCTTCTTTGAAAGATGAGACTATAATCTTTGCCAATGACTCATTAACTTCACCATTAAATGAAATTATACCTCCAAATGAACTTTGTGGATCTGTGTTAATTGCTAATTCATAGGCTTCTTCCAAATTATCTGCACTTGCTACCCCGCAAGGATTGTTATGCTTGACAACAACTGCAGTTAATTCATCAAATTCAATAACTATCGATAAAGCTGCATCAAAATCTAATAAATTATTGTAACTTAGTTGTTTACCTTGCAATAATTTAGCATCGGAAACCGAAGGTGAAAAGGAGGAAAGGTCTGAATAAAAGACAGCACCTTGATGAGGATTTTCTCCATACCGTAATGGAGGGCTCCCAATACCTGATATGTGAAGCGAAGAAGGTAATCCCTCTTCTCCAAATCTAACTGCCAATTCTCCTTGAATGGCGGTGTCATATTCTGCAGTATGCCTATATGTCTTGAGAGCTAATTCTTGCCTTTGCTCTAAATTTAACCCACCTTTCTTAATTTCATCAATAATCCAGTCATAATCTTCAGGGTCTGAGACTACTGCAACTCTGCTATGATTTTTAGCCGAAGCTCTGAGTAAACTGGGGCCACCTATATCTATTTCCTCAATTAGAGATGACAAATCAACCCCTTTAGAAACTGCTTCTTTGAAAGGATATAGATTACAAACAACCATATCTATTAGCCCAATATTATGCTTTTCAACCTCTTCCGAGTCTGAATCGCGTGCGAGAATGCCTCCAAAAATTAAAGGATGTAATGTCTTCACACGACCACCCATCATTTCTGGGAAATTTGTTAAATCTTCAACTGGAATAACATCTATATTTTGTTTCTTAATTGCTTTCGATGTACCGCCTGTGGATATTATTTCCGCGCCTAAGCTACTAAGATTCTTAGCTAGTTTAGTAAGATTTGCTTTGTTACTAACACTAATTAAAACTCTAGATATTTGCCTTCTTTCCATTTATTGATAATGCTCCTATAAACTAAAATCAAGTGCTGTCTGGAAGTTGCTTTAGATTTTTGCCAGATATCTCTTTTGAAAGATACACCGTCGTACCTGCTTTCATTATTTCATTACCGCCTTCTTCTGCAGCTTTTACATCAACTAAAAGTACGATAGGCTTACCAATTATATGACGGCCAGCTTCTAAAGCATTTAATCTTGTACTAGACAGATGAACCATGTTCCTGTCACCGGGATATAATCCATGTTCCAAATATTCCTCTGAATCTTCTTTGGAACATGCAAAATAGAGATGTTCTGGATTTTTATCAGTAGGTAGATCTAATTCCAAATCTAACGTATGGGCATATGTAGCTCTCAGCCTACCATTTTCAAGCTGATAACGTCCTTTAGGATCAGTTTCAACAACTGCTTGCAGATGGCGAGTTTCTAAATAATGAAAATGACGTCTTTGAGACTTAATGGCTTCAACAAATTCAGAAGCTTCAACCCATCCCTGTTTGTCCATCTCAAGTTCAAACCGATCTGGGAAATGACGTAATACTCCTGCCATAATTCTTCCAAATTGATCGAGATGTCTTGGGGACATTACTAACACACCGTCTTCTCCACTCAAAGGGCATTTTTCACCCCTGAAAAAACCGTGTCCATACTTAACTTCTTCTTTCAACGGTATCGTTGGATTTCTACGCATAAATGACCACTAACAGAGGTCTGTATAATATTAGTTCTAATCTGTTTGAAAACGTGTTTGAATAGAACCTTTTTCTGATTCTACACCATATTCAGGCATCTGTAATTCTTCAGAAGTAGGTAAATCTATCTGCATACTTCCGGCTGAAAATAAATCTTGCATCCTTTGTTCTTTCCCTCTACTACTCCAAAGAGCAGCCTCATCCCTACTATCTTTTGTAACAAAAATAAAAACTTCACCAGGTCTATTTCTTCCAGTTCTTCCCCTCCTTTGGATTAAACGTATTGCAGATGAAACTGGCTCATAAAATATCACAATATCTGTGGAAGGAATATCTAAACCTTCTTCCCCTACTGATGTTGCAACTAAAATATTGAATTCACCCTCCCTAAAACGATTAAGTATTTCTTTTTGTTGCTTCTGAGTCATACCTTTATCACCTTCTCTTGAACCCTGACCAACAAATCTCACTGGTTTGGCTCTAGATAATTTCGATAATTCCTCTACTATTAAGGAAGCTGTATGCCTAATCTCTGCAAAAACAATGAATTTACTAGCTCCACTTTGAAGTTGTAAATCTATTAATTCAACTAAATTTTCTAACTTAGGGTTATCTGTTGTATTTGACTTAGCTATTTTTACCGCAATTTTCCAGTCAGGATTCGAATATAGCCATTTGTTAGCTCGACTGCCTTTCTTTTTAGTATTTGCATCTTTTTCAATTCGTGAAGTATAATCAATAAATTGTGTTATTCCTTGTGTCTCTACTGTCAATATTGAATGAGCTACCTTCATAGCCATGGCTTGAGTTGTCATTAGATTAAATATTTGAGGAGGGGTGTTAGGTTTAGTTTGCATGTATTT
>CACAGG010000009.1 GCA_902531985.1 uncultured marine group III euryarchaeote | reverse complement strand
ATTTCAACGTCATAGGATTGCTATTGGGAATGATGATCTTTGCTGGAATGCTAGAGATAAGTGGTTTCTTTGAATTTGTAGCAATAAAAGCTACAAAATTATCTGGAGGAGATCCTTGGAAATTGGTATTCTATCTAGGAACTTTCACCACAGTAATCTCTGTCTTTATTGATAATGTTACAGCTTTGATTCTAATAGCACCTGTAACGCTGAAAATTTGCTCTAAGATTGAAATTAGTCCTATCCCACCACTAATTGCCCTAGCAATCTTTTCAAACACAGGAGGTGTAGCGACATTAGTAGGTGATCCTCCTAACGTTTTAATCGCGTCATATGCAAGCGCTCGAGATTTAGGATTTGGATTTATGAGTTTTATTTACCATTTGACTCCCTTAGCAATAATTGCATGGGGTGCTACGCTCTGGTATATGCATCGCCACTTCAAAAACTGGAGAGAAGTTAAACCTCAGAACGTGGAAGAAGTAACTAGTGAAGATGAATGGGCTGCTGTAAAAAATGATACTTTGATGTACAGAACTTTAGGGGCTTTAGCAGTAACTGTTGTAATGTTTGCTGCAGTCGAACTTTTGCATTTAGATTTAGAGATTTCCGCAGTATCTCTCGGTGGTGCTGGTATTGCCATGTCAATTAGTATGCTAGGCGTTCCTGAGGAAAAACGTATGGATATCCATGAAGTTGTGCATAAAGTCGAATGGGGTGCACTTTTATTCTTCGCAGGGTTATTTGTTATGGTTGGAGGGTTGGAAGCTATGGGATATCTAGAGGCTATAGCTAATATGATATTTGATAATTTTGGACCTGATGGAACAATACATAACAGTCCCGTAGTATTGGTTATTGTTCTCATTTGGGTTTCCGCTATTGCATCTGCCATCGTTGATAATATTCCTTTTTGTGCAGCTATGTTACCTGTAATTCTAGAAATAGGGGAATTAAGTAAAGATCCAATTACAGGCATAGCTGAGGTAGATATTATTCCTCTATATTGGGCTTTAGCAATTGGCTGTGGCTTTGGAGGAAATGCTACCCCTATTGGTTCTAGTGCAAACGTTATGACTATTGCAATTAGCGAAAGAGGCGGACATAAAATTTCAACTAAGGAATGGTTAGGCGTTGGAGTTCCTGTAATGATTATAACTTGTACAATAGGATCTATAGTTGTTGCTTTATTCTATGATCATTTCTTAACTGCTTAATCTATAAAATTAGAATTGCAGCTTGAGCACTTGCCTTTTGGAGATATATTGCCATCGCAATTGGGACACTTCTGAATTTTCCAGAATTCATCTACCCAAGCTTCTACTAATTCGGGTTCATCTGAATCTTTAATCATTTTGAGTTCATGGTCTCCCATACCTGTTTTTTCATTGATCTTAGATAAAAGAGATAAATCAAAATCAATTACTTCTTTAGACTCTTTTGCTTTTGACGCGTAATAAGGGGCTAAAAATACACCACCAACAAATGACGCCATATGTGTTCCGTGCCCAATACCATCATCAGTACCTAAACCCACATAGAGAGTTTCCATTCCAACAAATACTATAGTAGAAAGTAAAACAGGGACTCTTTGCATAAATATTGGCCCTAATAGCATAGGTATCTCAAGCCTAGGATACAATAAAACAAATGCTCCCATAATGCCGAAAACGGCGCCTGAAGCACCAATATGAATCGTTTCTACATCGTTTGCTTCGTTCCATACTGAGATGATTCCTGTAAGTAATGAACCTAATAAACCGCTAATAACATAAATTCGCAAAAAGGACTTTGATCCTATGCGGTCTTCAAAAGGAACCCCTAGCAATATCAGTATCAACATATTCATTAGTAAATGCATAGGGCTTCCATGCATAAACATTGAACTAAACAATGTCAACAAACCAAGATTTATTGATCCCAAATAGGAAGGCTTGAATCCTAAATTTAAGAGAGCATCAAGTGCCATTGAAGGTTTAATAAAAACTAGAACCCACCAAGTAGCAAACATACTAAAGTTGATAAAAACTAGCGATTGTGAAACCATGAACTGGTTTTGTCTACAATAGTTAAGAACTAAAAATCCCACAACTAGAACTAATAACGTTCCCGTTGAAGAAGCTGGTTCAGACATAATACTAACTATCTCCTTATGGAATTAAAGCTGACGCTGATGTTTAAATGATCGGATAGGAGAAGGACTCACCTTCTCCCTCCTTCATTGACTTATTTCGTCTATTCTTCTTCTCTACGGAGAGAAGCACCAATAGATGCTACTAAGGCTGCTACAGACAGACCAATGAGTCCTACTGTGAAAGATGGTGTAGATGCCTTGTTCTTGACAACTGCAATGCTGCCAACTGCATCATTATCATCTTTCTGGTTTAGATACTCATCTTGAGTTTTCACTCCATCTTTGACATCTTGCTCTTCTGCATCAGGGTTGATCATTGCATACATTTCTACAGTCTCAAAGTCTTGAACTGTAGTTCCTGGAATGAATGTTTCGTCCCATGTTGCTGTTGCAAAGTACCAAGTTTGGAAAACTCCATCATTTTCTAAAACAGGCTTAGGTGCCATTAGTGGTACAGTTGTTGAAGCCACTCTCTTCATACGTTTGACTCCTTCTGGAGTAGAGTATGCATCACCAGTTGAATCCATAGCGTAGAAAACAACTAACACATCAGATGCGTAGTTACCTTCATTCCATGCTTTAACTGTGATATCTAAAGAGTCTCCTTCGATTACACCTGCGCGGTTAAAGGTCATCTCACCAAGCACAAACTGTGAAGGTTTGATGAACAAAGTTGCTGCAACTGGTTCTCTTAGAGCTTCATCACTGCCTACATCATATCCATTGACTATTACATCAAATTTGCGGTTACCTGCTGGTTCACCTGCTTCTTGATCGTAGTCTGGAGCACCGAAGCGGACAGTAATCATTGCTTCATCATCTGGAGCCATATCGAATTCATATGTCCAAATTCCGTTTTCATCCTGACTTGAAGTAATATCTTCAAAAGTATTACCATTCATCATGACATTAATTGAAACATCAAAGGCTGCACCTTCGTAGGATTTACCTTGTGCTTCTAATTCTGGAGTCATGCGGAAAGTGTTGTCTTGTGTACCTATATTCTTAGTGAAGTAGTCGATTTCGACTGCTAAACTTGGGAATATATCATAAGTCAACTTGCCGACATCATCTTTGGTCATAAAGAATCCAGTATCAAGTGTTCGAATAACTTGAACTCCACCAATGTGGGCAGTTCCTTCAACACCTCTTGCACGGAAGACGAATGAGTATGCATTGTCATCAGCTGGATCGTAATCTAAACTACTGTATCCTAGCTTCTTTGAATCCAATGACATGTAGTATGGATTCCAACCATCTGAAGCTCCAGATAGTGTTCCTCCAACTTCCTCATGGTTTGATCCATCCATTATGGTGAATCCGTTAGCTCCCCATAGACCTAGAGTGTCTGCGTCATCCAAAGATGCGCCTTTCTTCTGCGCATAAAGACTAATTTCACTGTCATCAGACATATCGAAATTGGCCCAGAATACTAGATAAGCTGTGGCAGACCAAACTTCAATGTAATTTGTTCTGACTTGCTCATCTGCAGACTGAGATGACAGTACTGTTACAGTTCCTTCCATCATTGGATGATACTTACAGTAATAGCTGAACACTCCAACTTCTGTGAAGGTTAATGACCAGCTGTCACCAGGTCCAATATCGAAAGAATCGAATTGTGCATCTTTGTCTGTAACTGTGTGAGTTATACTATCTGCATTGGTCCATGTCACTGTAGTTCCAAGTTGAACACTTGGGTTCTGAGGATCAAAGCCAGTTGCTTGTCCTCCAATAGACACTGCTAATGCTTCAGTAGCTACGCCAGTTTGATCCCATGAGACGCCCATAGCGCCGTCACCGACTTCTGCTGGTTCATTTTCGGTTGCTACCCAGTTAGCTCCACCAGTCAATAGAGGCGTACCCATATCGGCACTCTTACCTACAATTAACATATGACTTGCATCATTGTTAGCCATAAACAAGTCTGCTAGGGTATTACCATCTGAATCTGCTACCTTGATACCTGCTGTGTATAGACCAGCTGTGTCCATTCCTGGGTAATTAAACTCAAGAACTGCTGATTCTTCACCTGCAAATGTGTTACCTAATTCATCATAGTAAGCCATACCTAATGATCCAAGTGAACTTGCTGAAGACCACTTCTCGTTTCCACTCATGTCATTTATGTATGCGTATGCGTGAGCTGATTCTACAGCTCCACCAGGTCCTAGATCACCCATACCTTGATTCTTGAATGAAGTAGACATTGTGAATCCTTCACCAACCTCTAAGGTGTATGGTGCTGATTCAGAAGTCATAGCAAGATCGAAACCAAGACCATAAACTCCTACATCATCAATTTCCCAACTTGTTGGATTGTTAAAGAACGTTCCACCCAATCGGAATCTTATCTGAAGTTGATCCATTCCTGGACCTGTGTAAGAATCTAATCTACATTGTGTTTCTTGCCAACCATCTGAGCCCATAACGAAGCCAGATTGGCCTCTCAATGGGTTACCATAGTATGCATAATTGTAGATAGTTCCACCATAGCCCAAACCAGAAGTTGGGTTCAATGCTGACCAAGAATCTCCTGCATCTGTACTAATTTCAACTCTACCACCATCATAGTAGTAGTTAGCCCAGGAATATTCAAACCCGTGCATTGCAAATTTATGATTGAATACTAACTTAGCTGATGTTGCCTTTGAAAGATCGAAAACAGGTGATACTAAACTGGTATCGTCACCGTTGTACGAACTACCATATGTGTCGATACCACTCCACCATACTGGGGCTGAACTTGCACCTGTAGTAGCTGAAGGTTGCCATTGCAATCCATCCTTAGGTCCTCCATCTACTGAAGCGTGCCAACCACTGTCATAGAATCTATCATTGTTTTCGTCATTCTTCTTAGTCATAGCAACTTCATCTCCTGTAGTTCCTACAACTGTGAACATGGTTTCTCTTGCAAGAGCAACACTGTTGTCTCCAGCAAAGTCATCTCCGTCAGACGGGTTATCTCCAATCCATGCATCAAATACAATTTTGTATTCGCCTGGAACTTGGAAGTGATAATCTACGCCTACTGTCTGAGCTTCACCGCTCACGAAAGCGCCACCAGCACCAGCGCCAGTGATATCCCACCTTTCTTCAAACGCAACTGACTCCATTCCTGTTCCTGTGAATGATAATGAATCAATGTGCCAGTGTTCTCCGTCACCTGGCCATTGGTATCTATACATTCCAACAACGAACTTGAGTTTTACATCAGACATATCTACGTAAGCTGCCATATCGAATTCAGAAGAGATGTACTCATCTGCATCATCACTGGCCGCTCCAGATCCCGGACATGAACTACAGTGTACGAAACCTGCTTGTCCATACAATGGATTACCGTATGGTGCATAGTTGTACATTGTTCCTGGGTATCCTCCACTAGGTGTGAGTACTGCCCAATTATCTCCGCCATCTGTTGATATGTGAACTTGAGCGCCATTATAGGAAGTATATCCTGAATAGTAGTCAAAGTTGTATCTGTGAACCATTGTGAAAGTTAAATCACTAGCTGCACCAGAGAAATCGATTGTTGGTGTTGTTGCACTAACACTTCCTCCTCCGTAATACATCTGGAATTCATCGCCATCTGATCCCCAAGAGTTGGTTTCGTCTCCATCTCCTTCATCAGTATTCATGACAAATCCTGGATCTCCTCCATAGTATCCCCAGTTGCTACATGTGCTGTAGGTTGTATTACAGTCATCACTGGTTGCCCAGCCTGCAACTACTGCTGCAGCTTCATCTGCATAGCTTTCCATATCATCTGAGGAATCATAGGTTTCCAATCCCATAGGTCCTAACTGTAATCTTACAGTTGCATCACCTGCGTCTTGAGCGTTAATACCTGCATTGATAACTGTTGTTTCTACAGGAACTGTTGCATCCACACCCAATGGGTCTGGTAGTTCAAATCCTCCTAGACCTATATTGTCATTGAACACTAGTCCAGTAACTGCTACATCGTCGAATCTAAAGAACGATTCAAAGTAACTTGGACCTGTTGATAATGTTGACCAACCTGTAACTACTCTGACCTTAACATCGTTCTTTCCACAGAATTCTGTCAAATCAAATGTAGCTTTCAGCCATCCCTGAGGATCAGGTGAATAAGTAAACCCAGTTGATGTTCCATAAGATGTATATGCTTTGAGTCCACGTAATGGATTAGAATAGTAAGCAGTGTTATAGATTGTACCATACTGCCTTGAATCCTCTGCCTTAGGTTGTATTGCTGCCCAAGTATCTCCACCGTCTCCTGAAGCTTGTACTTGATATCCATCGTATGTGTAATATCCATAGAAAGATATTGCCATCTGAAGTTCAGCTTCTACAGGCAAGGTCAAGTCTAAACTTGGAGTTGAGACATAGTTATCTGCTGGAAGTGAATTGGATCTTCTAAAGTCACTGTCCATAGAGTAAGAACCTGCGTTAGCGTCTCGGTCACGAACTCCCCAACTATCTCCTGATCCGTATCTAATTTTACCAGTTTCCCAGTTGCTAGCATCGCCATCTTCGAAGTCATCTGCAAATATAACATATTTGACTTCCCTGAATTGGATGTCTCTGTTGTTGCTTGCATCTTCGTCACCATTTTCGCCAGTAACGCTGATCAATACTGCTAATTTATCTCCAACAGCCAATCCTTCTAGCGAAGGCTGGAAGGTATTTACTGTAAAGAACTCTACGCTTGCTTCTTCTTTAAATCCAAGAGAAGCTATGGATTGAGTTTCTTCAGCATAGGTTGTATCTGCTTCTTTGGTAGTTATTACTACATCGTCAAGTCTGAAGTAGGAATCATAGTAGTATGTATTATCATACTGATTGAAACCTACAACCCAACGGAATCTTACATCACTGTAGCCAGTGTAATCTCCAAGATCCAATGAAGCTGAAGCCCATGGGGCTGTATTTGTATTGTAACTATATCTGTCATTCGTGTTATAGTAAGTCCAAGTATCTAGTGAAGTAGATATTGGATTTCCATATACGCCGAATGTTGTTCCATAGTATCCACCGGCTGAGAATTTATCATCTGAGATATAATCCCAAGTGCTTCCGCCGTCAACAGATGACTCAAGGTAAGCTCCTTCCCATCTGTAGTAAAACTGATATGAATATTTGAACGTCATAGTCATTCCAATAGCATCTGATGTATCAAATGCTGGAGTTGACAATGCTGACATACTGGCCGGATTTGGTCCCAAGGTTGTATCTGGTGTACCTGAGTAGCCACCATCATTTTCGTGAATCCAGATCTTGTCATCCCAGTTAGAGAAACTGTAGTAACTAAATGCATAATTACTTGATACGTAAATATCACCAGTATCAGTCGTTGCAACTGAACCTTTGTATCCATTTGCTCCAGAATATGATGACCAAAGACTTGAACAACTAGATGAACTTGTTGAACACTTCTTCATTCCACCATACCAGGATGAATAGTAATATCCACTTGTATAGACATAATCATCTTGGACATCCAATGCATGATGATATCTTGCGTATGTGTAAAATTGTCTGTAATCTGATGCTGAATAATCTCCACTTCCATCTCTAGTATATTCCCTAGTACGTCCGTAATAATCACGGTAAGCAATATACAAATCACCAGTAGTATCATCTGCATCAATTCCCATTGCATAGTAATAAGAGGATACTGAAGCTGAATATGCGAAGCTGCCTTCTGTAGACATATCACTTGCATCTAAAATTATAACTTTACGATATGTAGAACTTGATGAAGTTTGCAATGCAAAAATCTCTCCGCCAAAGTGTGTCAAAGAAGTTCCGTATCTTACTGCAGTAGAACCACTACATGTTGGTGTTTGGGTTGTATCTGCAATTAACCACTTACAAACTTTAGTTGTAGATGAGTAAGTTCCTGAAGTTCTAGCTAAGGTATAGTAGTATGTTCCATCATCTGTAACATCGATTACGTCGTTTAGATAAGTGCTACTTGTAGCAATAACGGTTGTTACTGTATTTGTAGAGACATCTAATTTCAAAATGCTGTCTGAGCCTTTATCTGCAATCAAAATATTAGTTCCATCATAGTGGATTTTTTGTTGATCTGAGAACATACCGCCAAGCGTTGTTGATTTACGTCCTGAGGACCAAGAACCATCGTCACTTCCTTCATCTCCGTAATTATGGTTTCCTTTACCGTCGTTTACAGCCGCAGTCCACTTGTTTTGACCTTGAACAGTCATCGGTGTAAATGAATCTGAATCTTCACCATCGAATGCAAAAGTAGAAACACTTTCTTTAACTGAGAAAATACTAGCTTTTACTTCAATGTTGTCTTCATTTACTGGAGTGCATGATCCTGCTGTATCACAGTTTACACCGTAATTAGCTACAGTAGCTCCAAGAACATTTTCATCTGCCAATGACATTGGGTCAGGAACAGCGGTTGATTTTAATCTTAAATCATTTCTTGCTGGAGGTGGTGGTGCATATCTTACTGATTTCTCATCTGACCAAGATGGGTTGTTACGGTATGCATATTGTAAACCAGTTAACGTTCCACCTGGAACACCTTGGATACCTGCAGTCATATATTCATTATCTGAACTGTAACCGCCATTTGTATCCTTGTAATTCATAGTAATTAAATTTGTATTCTCGTGAAGTACTATCTGCCAAGTCAAAGCATTAGCTGCAGCACTTCCAGGACATTGGTAAACTGAAGGATACCAGGCGCCCTGATCTTGATACTGAACAACTAACTGTCTGTTTGGTTCAGTACCGATAGTAGCATAGTAAACTCCTGCTGTAGGATTACTTGCTCTACAGAAACCGCCGTCAAACCATCCGCCAATAACTGCAGTACCCAATCCACTGTATGGAATTGAATATGGAGTCCAGCGAGAGGAATAACCTGCAGATCCCAGATTAATATACCCGTTATCTCCTCCGTTACCCCACGTTGTATATTCGTTTTCGTAGAATTCAAAGGTAAAGCCAATATCAACTGCGGATTGACCAGCATCAGTACTAGATGAAATTAAAAGAGTAGCTGCATCATTGCCTACTAGTTCTATCCATTCATCTGCATATACTGGACCGTCTGATTCAGCATTATCCTTAAAAGTATAACCGTAAGAATCACTTCCGGTTCTTGCCGATGCCTCTGGAGCGAATAGCACTAACGTGCTTGCTACCATAGACACGACGACTACAATCGCCATTAGCTTTGCAGCCCAATTTCTCTTGCTTACATTATGAGTTTTTTGCATATGTACACACCTTGGTTGAGTCCTTGTATCAATAGGCGTTAGCCCATTGAAGGGTACCTACCATGACGCCATTATAATATAAAGGTTAGCGTTTGGAATGTAGAGACACATGAATATTGGGCTTCTAGCATTGCAAGGTGCAGTATCTGAACATAAAATAATTATGCGTCAATTAGATGTCAATACGATCGAAGTGAGAGAAGGCAAAGATATAGATCAATTAGATGGTTTAATCATGCCTGGAGGAGAATCTACTACACTTAGAAAATTACTAAAGAATTCGAATATGTGGAAAAGAATAAAAAATTCTAAATTACCGATAATGGGGACCTGTGCTGGAGCAATACTTTTGGGCAAATGTGAAGATGAAACATTTGCAAAAATGGATATAGAGATAGATCGGAATTACTATGGGAGACAAAAAGATTCTTTTGAGGCAAAAATAAATTTGGAAAACGACGAATCTTTCAATGGGGTTTTCATACGCGCGCCCGCGATTAAGAATATCGGAAGAAAAGTTAAACCAATTGCTTGGAAAAATGACGAAATTGTAGGTTGTATTGATGGAAAGAATATGGCTTTAACCTTTCATCCTGAATTAACTAAAGATACGCGATTTCACGAAATTTGGATAAATTTAATCTACAATAAATAGTGAAACTTTTTTTAAAAGCTGTAATTTACGCAGAATATGGATTTTAATCAAGTTTTTGAATTAAGAAGAACGATTAATGAATTTGAGAATAAGAAAGTACCAAACGAATTAGTAAAAAACGCCATAGAAGCAGGAAATCTTGCACCTTGTCATCGTCTTACTTTCCCATGGCGGTTCAAAAATATTGGACAAAAGAAGAGGAAAAGAATATCGAAAAAATATTTAGAAATAAAATCTGGAAGTAAATCCTTAGCAAAAAATATTGAACAAAAATTGATATGTAAAATTATGAATTCGTCGCATTTAATAGTAGCTAGTCAAATTAAGCATGAAGAGGCTAAGATAGATTTAGAGAATTATGCTGCTTGCTCATGCGCTATACAGAACATTATGCTATCTTTAGCTAGTAATAATATTGGATCTAAATGGTCTACAGGGAGAATAACTGAGGATAGGGAAACTTACGAAATTACTGGGATTAATTCTGAAAAGGAAAAAATAATTGGATTCATCTTCATTGGATTGGGAAAAATCCCTCCTAAAATTAAAAGACCTAAATTAGAAACAATTTACTCTGAAATTTAGATTAATTCAAAAATGGTGCGGGGGGAGGGATTCGAACCCACGTACCACTAAGGATCGGATTTTGAGTCCGACGCAATTGGCCAGACTATGCGACCCCCGCACTTAATTTCCACGAACGTAGCACTATTTTAGGCGCGCGGTTAGGTACAATATATGAATGTAGTTGAACAATGGCAATTGGCTGTTGAAGAGCTCTGTAAGAAAGATTCTAAAATTAAGAAAATAATATCTCAATACAAAGGAGAAAAACTGACATTAAGAAATGAACCATTCGAAACGTTATGTCGTTCTATTGTTGGACAGCAAATTTCTGTAAAGGCTGCGGATAGTGTTTGGAAGAAATTAGAAAAACTATGTAATGAGAATATTAATAGAAAGAAAATAACTAATTTATCAGATGAAAGAATGGGAGGGGCTGGACTATCCAAACAAAAAATAACCTATCTAAAAAATATAGCCAAATCTGATGTATTAACTACTAAATGGGAAGAATTATCAGATACAGAAGCTATAGAAAAACTTTGTACAATAAAAGGAGTGGGAGTTTGGACTGCAGAAATGTTTTTGATATTTAACCTAGCAAGGCCAAATATATTGCCTTTAGCAGATATAGGACTGATTAGGGGAATAGAAAAGCACTATTATGATTCTGAAAGAATTGATAGAGAAGAACTTGAAATATTCAGATCAAAATGGTCTCCTTGGTGTACTGTAGCGACATGGTACCTGTGGAGAAGTTTAGATCCTATACCTGTAGAATATTAATTATTTGAAACGTTCTTGGGATTGCCAAATTGCTCCAATTAAATGACGGATAATTCTGGCCGCAAGAGCTGACGTATTCCCATTATCATAGGGAGGGCTAACTTCTACACAATCAAAAGCAACTATTCTATCTGAAAAGAAATTAATTGTTTGTAATACTTCGTATGGTGTCATACCAAATGGCTCAGGAGTACCTACTCCTGGAGCAAAAGCCGGATCTATAGCATCCATGTCTAAACTAAGATAAATGGGGCAATCTAATTCATCGATAATATCTGTTAAGTATTCTATTAATTCAGTCCAACCAGATTCTATGAATTTCAAACCTATCGTTCTAGCTTCTGATATTTCTGATTGAGAAACTGAGCGAATACCTACTGGACGAACTTTATCTAAACCAACAATATCTGTAAGACGTCTTGTAACTGTAGCATGGGAATTTTCGTTTCCCTCATATTCTTGCCTAAAATCTAAATGAGCATCTAAAATTACAACTGCTAGATTAGGATATTTTGACTGAACTGCACGTACTGCTGCAGGAGTCAGTGAATGCTCACCACCGATACCTATTGGAAATTTATTTGAAGACACTATTTTTGTTACTAACTCTTCTAATTTTGCCTCATTTTTTCCTTGATCTTTAGTAATTTCTAAATTACCCCAATCATTAGCTGAAACATCGCACAGATCAATACCTAATTCCATTAGGTATGTTTCAAAATTATAGCTGTGTTTACGAATTTCATCAGGCGCTTCGGAAGTACCTTTCCTAAAACATGCAGTACCGTCGTAAGGATATCCGTAAAATACGAACTTTGCTTCGTCAAATGAACTTTCTGCGTCCGCAAAGAATTCTGTCACTTTAGTCAGTTACCAGTTTACGCCCCATAGCTGAGAGAAAAACAATCTCATTACCTGGTTCCATGTCTCCGTGGAATTTTTCAGGAACGTCTGCCAAGGGTACATTGAACGTTTCAAATGTTTCAAGATCCATCATTTGAACTTCAGCCCCCATATTAGCTAAAATTTGGGCTTTACGGCGATCTACTTGTGGAACGTGTACTTTGTGTTTGACCGGATGCACTAAGGATCTCTTTTGTTTGTCAAAAAGACCGATGGCAACCATACGTGCCTTAGCTTCACCGTGCTTGCCTGGTTTTGAGGTAGTATATTCTACCAATTTGCAAGGCTCACCGTCAATAACGATATACCTACCGACTTTCAATGTTCTAATTTCTTGTATTGATGTTTGGCTCATACTGTCTCACCATTCTAAATCGCGCCATTTGTCATCTGACAGATGACCGTAAAGGGTATTTCTGCCAGAAATATTACGACGCATTCTATTAAACAAATCCACTGCTACTTCAAGTGATTGGTCACCCGTATCTTCGTGCAGAGCTTCTAATCGTTCAATTAATTGTTCTACTGTAATCATACGGCTCAGGTTCTCATTAAACCGGCAGTAGATAATTCTTCCTTTATGTTTCTAACTGCGTTCTTAATATCATTTACTTCTCTTGCTCCAACACAAACCATCTTTCCACTTCCGAAGAGTAGAAGAACAACTTTTGGATCGTCCATTCTATAAACTAGACCTGGGAAAGCTTCAGGCTCGTATTCAACATTCTCAAAACCAAGAGACATTGCGATTTGAATAAGATTCAAAGTAGATTCGAGATTTGTAGTTGCCACAATATTTTGTATAACTATATCTGGTTCATCTTTGACTGGCATGTCCAAAACTCTAAGTTCATCTACAACTTTATTGATTGCAACATGAACATCTGGAATGGATCTTGCACCAGTACAAACAACTTTACCACTTCTAAAAATCAAAACTGCCGTCTTTGGTTCTGCTAATTTGTAAATCAATCCCGGAAATCTATCCTGATCATATTCTGCACCTTCCAACTGAAAGGCTATGTCTTGAAGCATCAATTCTTTACCGATTGATGCACTAGCTACAACGTTTACCACTATTATTTCTGCCATGTATTACTCCTTGGTGGAGAACTTTCTATATAAAGAGGGTATTTAAAGATTTAAATACTAGGCCCCTAAAAAAATTATTTTAACAAAGAAAGGATTTCTTCAGGATTATTTGTTCCAAAAACATAATATTTCCCATTTGTGGCTTCAATTTCAATACCTTTCTGAAGCCACATAACATAGCCTATTCGCCATTTGCCATTTTTCCGAGCCCGTCCAATTCTCCAACCTAAACCGCCAAATTCCCATAATGGTCGGTATGGTACTTCTTCAATAGATACTATTTCATTCAGCTGAATTTTTTTCTTCCAAGATGGGAAACCAAATTGTATTGTTTTGCCGTCGTAAATCTTAATAGAATAAAATGCAATATTAATGCATATAAACAATGCAATGAAAATACCTACTAATGGAAGAATGATGAACTCACCGATTTCATTGCGTTCGTACAAGTAGTACAAAAAAAACAATATGCTGAAAAAAACTGGCGTAAACCCAAGAATCCAATATGTTATTTTTTTCTCCTCATAAATTAGACTTGGAGAATAGTCAGTCGCCATAGTAATTGACAATACTCCCCCATATTAACCTTTTTTATCCTAGTTGCATCCCATCAGATTCCAATGGGAAAATATGCTGCTTCTATAGATGACGTTCGTGCCGCTGCTGAACGTATTAAAGGAATTGGACATAGAACACCAATACTAACAAGTAAAACTTTAGATCAAATGGCAGGCCGAAAACTTTTCTTTAAATGTGAAAATTTTCAAAAAATAGGTGCTTTCAAGTTTAGAGGTGGTTGGAATGCAGTATCTATGTTAAGTGATGAAGAAGCTGAAAAAGGCGTATGTACACACAGTAGTGGAAATCATGCCCAAGCTGTTGCTTATTCTGCAAAAAAAAGAGGAATACCTGCATATATTGTAATGCCAAATAATTCACCTGATGTCAAAATTAATGCTGTTGAAGGATATGGTGCAAATGTTACCCTTTGCAAACCTACGCTTGATGCAAGAAAATCAACCCTCAAGGAAATTGCTGAAAGAACTGGAGCTGCTGTAATTCATCCATTCAATAATCCAAATGTAATTGCTGGACAAGGAACTGCTGCACTTGAAATGATTGAAGATCTTGGCGACTTAGATGCAATGATTGCACCAGTTGGCGGTGGTGGATTAATGTCTGGTACTTGCATAACTACACGCAGCCTCCTTCCAGAAGCAAGACTATATGGTGCTGAACCAAAAGGTGCAGATGATGCCTATCGCTCTCTGAAAGAAGGTCGATTATTGCCTCAAGAAAATCCTGATACTATTTGCGATGGACTCTTAACTAGCCTAGGTGAAAATACTTGGAATATACTAAAAGATCATCTTGAAACAATATACACTGTTAGCGACGACGAAGTAGTAAGGGCAATGAAGCTAATATGGGAGAGAATGAAAATAATAATAGAGCCCAGTTGTGCTACACCTTTTGCAGTAGCATTAAGTCCTGAATTTAAACAACTTGAAGGTATTGAAAAAGTAGGAATCATACTTACCGGCGGAAATATAGATTTATCAAAATTACCTTTCTAAAAAAATGGCGGGCCTGCAGGGATTCGAACCCTGGATCTTCTGGTTAGAAGCCAGACGCCCTTCCAGGCTAGGCTACAGGCCCTACGTTAGTTTGAGAGGCGGTTGCATTTATTGTTTTGTCAGGAATTGGTATTCCTAAGTAATCTATAACTCTTTCAGCCGAAAATAAGGCCCCTTGAACAGACGGGTGGGTAGTATAATCACCAGCAAGCAAAATTCCTTTCTCTGATATTGGCTCCCTAACTCTCCCTACATGTTCTGTATCTATTAGCGGCAATGCATTACCGACTTTGGTTACTGTTACAAATTCCCATTCTTTGACTTGCTTGCCAAACCAAGTTTCAAACTCTAACAAAATTTCATCTTGATTTTCCTGTAATGAATCTGCGTCATTTCCAATAACTGTAGCAATTATTAGTTCTGGATGGTAAGGATGTGAATGGGCGTGAAGAATCTTATTTCCATTTAAACCGTATTTTTCATTAATTAGTAATCTATACCTAGGTAGTGGATTTTTGTTTGAATTAAAGATAATTGTTGCAGTCTTTCTTACCTTTGTGAATGGTTTACGATTTAAAAGATGAAAGCTTACGTTTTGGGGAGTAGCTAAGACTACTTTATCGAATTCCTCTGTTTGCTTATTACAAGTTATAGTTGTAGAAGAAACGGCATCAACTTTAGAATTAAATCGGAGTTTCGTGTTAATTAATCTGTTAACTAATTGATTAGGTACAGCTTGGATACCACCTTTTGGCATGATCATTGAACCCAAACTCATTGCAGCCCAAGTGAAAGAAGCAAAACTCATACGCTCTTCTAAATCTGGATCAAGGGTGATTCCTGCAAACAATGGACGAAGAATATTCTGAATAAGATTGTTTGAGAAACCTCGCTGTTTAAATCCGGCTATTATTTTTTCAGATTTAAAATCTAGAGGTGCTTCCATATCTTTGCTGTTTGAGGCTAACCTCCATCTCAAAAGTCTGAGACCATCTCGTAAACCAATTGCTCTTAATGTTGGAAAAAGCTTGAGAGGCATGTTAATTGCATCTGCAAGTAATTTTCTTTTTCCTGTATCAGGATCAATACTTTCTGTGCACTTTTCCATTTCTTTAAATTCAAGTTGTCTAAAATCAATCCATCTATGTAGTGAAGGATAAGCCGTGTGCAAAACATGAAAACCAATATCGATTATGTAAGGGCCGAAACGTATAGAAGACATTCTACCACCAACATCACTCTCAGACTCAAAAAGAACTACTTCATGTCCTGCTTTTTCTGCAGCTACTGAAATAGCTAAGCCAGAAATTCCTGCGCCTACTATTCCTATTTTCATTTGATTTAATGTACTTCGCTACCGTCGTCTATTTCTTTATCTGGTTGAAGTAAACTAACTACATCATTTCCTTCAGCTGCAAGCAACATTCCGTTTGATTCTTCACCTCTGAATTTAGCTGGAGCTAAATTAACCAAAACGGCAATCTTTTTTCCAAGTAAATCTTCAGATTCATATATTCCACGAAGACCTGTTACTATTCTCCTTGTAGGACCGCCAAAATTCACATCTAATAACCAAAGCTTATCGGCATTAGGATGCGCTTCTACTTTTTCTACAGTTCCTATTCGTATATCCAATTTCTTGAAATCATCAAACGTTACTTCTGGTTTGACGTTAGCTAGCTCGTTTTCTTCCTCAGGGGGCATTTCTTTCTCCAATATTTCTTCCATATTCAATTTACTGAACAATGGCAGAGGTTGTTGTAGGTTGAATTCAGTTTTAAATTCCAAAGCTGAATTCCAACCATTATCATCAATTTTTCCTTCCTGATTCAAATATTCCCATGCTTTCTGTGATGACTTAGGAAGGAAAGGCGTCATCAACACTGATAAACTTCTGCATAAATTCAAAAACGTAACTAAAGTAGCTTCGCAAGCGTCACGATCTTCTTTGACTTGTTTCCATGGTGCAGCTTCATTCAATTCTATGTTTCCTGCTTGAGATAATTCCATGATTGCTTGAAGTGCCCGTTTGAATTTACAAGCTTCAAGAGCTTCTTCAACCCTCTTTTGCACCTCGATTATCTTGTTATTAAGTGAAGGTAAAGTAGATTTATTAGAATTCAATCCATCTGGAAAATTTTTATGAGCAAAAGAAATTACTCTATGCATTAAATTGCCGTAATTACCAATTAATTCATTATTTATTCTAGTTACATAATCTTCCCATGTAAAATTAGCATCTTTTTGCTCAGGCATTATTGAAGCTAAATAATATCGTAACAATTCAGGATCATATCTATCTAGATAATCAGGCATCCAAACTGCGTGCCGTCTAGATTTAGAAAATTGTGTTGAATCCAACAGTAAATATTCATTAGCTGGAACATCGTGTGGCAAGTGTAGTCCACAACCTGATAACATTGCTGGCCATATTATGGTATGAAACGGAATATTATCTTTAGCCATGAAATAATAATGCTCTGCTTCATCATTCTCCCACCATTCTTTCCAGAGCTCAGGTTCTCCTTGGTTTTTAGCCCAGTGAAGTGAAGCTGAATAATAACCCATTACTGCTTCAAACCATACATACATTCTTTTCTTTTCATAACCTTCACGCTGAATCTCTATCCCCCATTCCAAATCTCTAGTAATTGGTCTATCAATCAATCCTTCTTGGAGCCAATTTCTAGTAAAATTGATTACTGAAGGTCTCCAATGCTCCTTGCCGCTTGAAAGCCAATCAAGTAGTTTATCTCTAAATTCAGATAATTTGAAAAACAAATGTTCTGTTTCTCTAAATTCAATTTCTGCATCTGGATTTAACTTCGAATGCGGATTCTTTAATTCTTTTGAATCCAATGTCTTTCCACAATTATCACACTGATCTCCTCTAGCAGATTCATAATCACAATGTGGGCAAATGCCTTCCACATACCTGTCAGGCAGAAATTGTTTAGCAATAGGGTCGTATGGTTCTTTGGAAACTCTAGGCTCAATATATCCTGCTTTATCGAGAGTATCTAAAATCCATCTAGCTGATTCAAAATGTTCTTTAGTGTGTGTGTGCGAGAATAAATCAAAAGAAATACCCATGTCTTCGATAGATTTACTATTAATTGCATGATAGTACATTGCCACTTCTTCAGGAGTCTTACCTTCTTGTTGGGCTGTAACTGTTATCGGAGTACCATGCATATCGCTTCCGCTAACCATCAAAACTTTGTTACCTTTTAGACGATGATATCTTGCAAATATGTCTGGAGGCAAATAGCAACCTGCCATATGACCTAAGTGTAAAGGTCCATTGGCGTAAGGCCAAGCCACACATACTAGTATATTCTTCACAGGAGCGCAAAATTCACGCTATATATTAAACGCTGTCACTAAAAAAGAATTAAAATACTTACAAAACTATTCCATATTGCATGCAGAATCATACTAGGAATAATACTACCCGTCCTAACACGGAGCCAACCGTATATCAGACCGATTCCAAAAGCCATCGCTATTGCAATAGGCTCATGGACTATAGCAAAAATAATCGCTGAAAAGAGTATGGCTACTTTATTATCGTAACATTTCAAAAACATACCCAATATGAAACCTCGGAATAAGAGCTCTTCTAAAATCGGAGTTAATATTGATACTGAAAAAGCCGTTATAATCGAAGATAATAAAGACATTTCTTGCAGGGCAGTAATAACCTCTTGTTCTTGAGCATCTGGGAAAAATTCAAGCATAAAAACAATATTGAGAGGTTTAACAACGAATAAATCTACTACAAGAGCAAATCCAATGAGTTTCCAAGTTTCCATAGTTTTTGGAAAAGCTAATAACTGGCTTAATTTCTCCGAGTCGTGAATATATCGGAGTACCAGATACACAAAGACTGATAATACTGCTGTTGATATCAGAATTTGATAATGGAAAACATCCGTAAATGAGCCTACTAAAATTATTATAAAAAATAAAGAAAACATCATTCCAATTATTGAAATCCAGGAATATGCTTGGGCCCAAACCCACTGTGAAAAGCTAAAATCTGCAAAAGGTGCTTTTGTGGATTCCTTCTTACCTTTATACTCTTGCCAGCATTTTGTACTGCAATACACTTGGGATTCAGTAATGGGAACTAAACAATTTTTACAATGATCCATGAAACTCCTATTTCAATAAAAACTCTATTAATTTTCTCATAGCTATTCCTCGATGGCTTATGCTATTTTTCTCTTCTGAAGTAAGTTCTGCAAATGTTTTGTCAAAACCGTTTGGAATAAAGACTGGATCATATCCAAAACCTCCCTTGCCTCTTTGTTCGTCAATTAAAATCCCTCTGCACTCTCCAACGAATTTATGTTTTTCACCAAATTTGGTCATTAATCCTAGAACACACTTGAAACTACATTCCCTTTCATCCACATTCTCCATTTGCTTAAGAACGCCTTCTAATCCGATTGTATCATACACATATCGTGTGTAAACTCCAGGAAATCCTTGTAGATTATCTATGAAGACGCCGGCATCATCTATAACAAAAGGAGGCTTAAGTTTTCCTTGAAGCGAAGACAACCCAAAATCAACTACTTCTTCTAAACTAGATGCTTGAATTTCTGGATAATCTATGTTTTTCTTAACCGGATTAAAATGTGTTTTTTCAAAAATATCTATAAATTCTTTGATTTTACCATTATTTGATGTGACGATCTGTAAATCTATAATTTCGTTAAGTGTTCCTTCATAATTACCTGAAATCGCTGATTCTAAGTCTTTGTGGTTTTGCTCGGATTGTGATCTATCTACACCTGTTGTTATCTCATAAATTTCTTCATTCGTAATTATTTCATTATAAAAAATAGGGAAATCACCTTCATGCTTATGCAGTTTAATCTCCTTAATATCTGAATTATCTATACTTAATCTAAGCTTTTCTTTTTCATCAAAAAATAAAGTTCGTGAGGCCGTTACACGAATAGAACCATCTATCTTGCCTGTTTTGTAAAATCCGTTGCGCCACCAAATCACGGCAAAATTTCTAACAAAGAAACTTGGCTGCGGATCATTACGTAATTCTAAAAGTGTCTCTTCCTCTTTATCAACAGATTGCCAATCAATATTTTCATCGCTATTCCATTCAACTTCATCAACGATATCCCAGTCAATTTCCTCCGAAGTCATTGGCAAGACAACTGAGTTGTGACTTTAATGGTTAGGGTTTCAGCGTAATTGCCTTATATGGCCGGTTTGTCGAGACGGTTTAGCGGGGGTCGCATAGTCTGGCCATTGCGTTGGATTGCTAATCCAATGGGATTTATCCCACGGGGGTTCAAATCCCCCTCCCCGCGCCATCCTATCCTCTGACGAGAACTTTTCAGCGGACTTTAGTTTCACTTATCTTTCTTTTCAAGGTTAAGCCATAACTCATTGATGGCACTAGGATTTCGGAAAACAATCCAACCGCAGTATATTAGATAGACGGCTAATGGCAAGTATAGTCCCACAACAATTGGATGAAGACCTATTGTAAATAATGGAATAGAGTAACCAACAAGAGGAACCATAAGCCAAGGAATTGGACCTCGGTTCTTAGCGAATATCATAACAGGATATCCTACGCCAATTCCTAAAATTAAAAAAAACAAATTAATCGCAGTTATATCCATGAAAGCTAACTAATATGGCATTATAAAAAAAATAGTGTATAGCTACAATTTCATAAATTCTAGTTCTAAAATTTCCTTACCTGCTAAAGTCTTTGATTTATGAAAAGAATCTTCTCTAAAATCAAACGGATGTGTTAAATATTTCAAATTCTTATCATATGTTTTGTGTAAAAAATTCTCCCAAAGATAACCGTGTGTTCCTCCTGCTGAAAGGAAATCTCCTCCTGAAACCCGTTTAATCTGCGTGATTACTTTAGTTATATCTGTTGAAAATGAAAGCGTACCTGTTTCCATGACTACGAAAGAATCATCTCCGAATTGTGCCCAAGCCTCCATATCATTAATATCCATTCTAGTACATTTTTCACAACCATTAAGATCTATCGTGACATCTCCGTGTCCACAATTAGGAAACCAGTCTGAAATAAATTGGAAATAAGTTCCTCTACACGGATCTCCTATCACCATTAATTTTTTTCCTTTATCCTTTGCTATCTGAACTGCATCATCATAAAATCTTTTAGTCATATAGTGTCTTCTAATCACTAGTATGTGAATTAGGAGACTACAAATAAATGTGACTCATGTAAAGTATAATATACTAACAGTTCAGTAATGTTATATGTTGGAAGTAATCAAACTAGTCGTCGGAGCAGCCATTGCACTTTCCTTATGTTTTCCTTGCAGTATATTTTAGATTACTAATTAAAGACTGCAAAAATTATATCGTAATCATTGACAATAATATAATATATTCCCAATTCAATCTACAAATATGTTAGAGTCAGTTAAACTAGCTGTAGTGATGGCTATCGCGCTTTCTTTTTGCTCACCTTGCTCATCTGGTTTTATTGAAGAAACAATTGATTTTGAAACAACTAATTATGACAGAACATATCCAAACGGTTGGACTCACAGACCTTTCGGTGAACTTTTCACCAGTTTAAGCTGTGTTTATTGTATGAGCTACGCCGACCCTGCTATGGAAGAGGTGATTCACGATGGCGAAATGGATGAATCAAATCCATATAATATTGTTGTTTTCCATCAGACAAATGGTGGAGCTGGTGACGATCCTTTCCATACTGAAGATTCCAAGTCTAGAATGAGAGACCACTACGGCCAAACTGGGACTCCCAACGCACAATTTGATGGAAATTATAGATATGTTTCAGGTGGTGCAGATTCAAACTATCAGGATTACACCAATGCAATGTCTGAATCTGGATTAAGAGATGGTGATGATGGAGAAGATTTCAAGATAGTTGACTTAGATATTTACAGTGAATTCATTGGTTCAGAAAGTGAAGATATGGCTGGACAATTCAAACTCACCGTTGACGTAACGTATCATGGAATTGCAGGTGATGAATCATGGGAACAGCAGGCTGGGTTGGAAGATACGGATCTTGATGGAACTTTATATGTATTTATGGTCGAAGATGGAGTTCCTGCTTATTCTTCATATCTAGATGAAGTTTGGAATAATAGAATGGTATTTCGAGAATATGGAATTCAAGATGAATCTATTCAATTGGCTAAAGGTGAATCTACAACAATAAATGCAGTATGGGAAGTACCAACTACTCAAATTGATGGTGATGGCGAATCTGGAGACATAAAAATCCCAATCAACCCAGGTAGGATAATTCCAATTGCTGCTGTATTTGATTTGGATGACGACTCCTCAGGTGGAAAGAATAATGATCCAAGTGATGACACTATTCCTGCGCCTCGTGCAATACAATCTGCTACTCCTCAATCAACTGAATATGACAACCCTGAGAGAGATGTTCCAGAAATAAGCAAAAAAACTGAAAAATACCTTGATGAAGGTGCAGAAATACTCGCTAACTTCGATGCTGATGAGGGCATAGGTGCTGCATTTGTAGTCTATAATTATGAATCAAGTAATTTCACTGGTGAATGGATGACTGATGAAATGAAAATTGAAGGTGAAGAAGTCTGTGATGAAAACGGAGTCTGTTACGCATACTCTGGAGCTACAGGAACTTCATTAATTCCTTACTCTGGCGATAGTGAAATTTATTATCAAGTTATTTTCTCAGATGGAAATAAAACCTCAAGTAGAACTGATGTTTTACAATTTGTAGGTTCTGATGGTGGAACTCCTCCTTCTGAAGAAAGAGATTTACCAATTATGATGATTGCTGTTGGTATCTTGGTTTTGGGAGCTGTTGCAGGATTTGTTATGTGGGCTAGAAGGCCTGCTGAAGGGTCTTGGGACGACGCTGAAGTTTGGGATTAGAAACAAACAAAAGTGTAAAATACGTCTCGTAGAATATTGATTCAAGGTGATAGTGTGAGCAAGAGACTAAATTTACTAGCCATAGCTGTTTGTTTTATATTTGTTATTTCATCAATTTCAATTCCTACTGGGGCCAATAATGCTGAACCTGATGAGTACCCAAATGGATGGACTCACAGGCCTCTCATGGAGCAATTTACTAGCTTAGGATGCCCTCCATGCATGGGGATTGATCCTGATGTAGCCCAATTGTGGAAAGAATTCAGAGAGGAACCAGGGCAACCTGTAACTTTTGTTTCATTCCATCAAGTTAACGGCGGTTCTGATGATGAATTTGCTAGTCAAGAATCAAAAGACAGATACAATCACTATTCCGTTCAAGGTACTCCTGATGCTCAGTTTGATGGAGGATATATTGAAGAATTAGGTGGAGGAGATGGAACATATGACACTTACAAAGATCACTATTATGAATGTGGTGAAAGAGATGTTAAACCAACAGAATTACGAGTATGGCAAGAATTTAGAGAAGATAGATTTGTTTTTACAGTAAACCTAACTTACCTTGGTGAAGGTGGAATTAGTACACCTCTGAATCCTGATATCTTAGATTCTAGTGTATATCTGTTTGTAGTAGAGGATGACATCATGGCTTGGAGTTCTGTAGAAGAAAAAGAAGTTATGACTCACAACGTATTCAGGGAAAATGCCTTGACTAATGAACAAGTTGAACTACAACCTGCAGAAACATGGTCCCATGAAGTAGAATGGATGATTCCGGATACTATTGACTACATGAGTGGACACGAAGATAGAGATGGAAATGCGCAGGAAGGAGAACATCCTATTCCAACTCCAATCAACCCTGCTAAAATTTCAGTCGTAGCTGTAGTATACGATAATGACGATACCTCAAGAACAACCTCATCTGGGAAGACGGGCAATGCTGCAGATACGCCAAGAGTGGCTAATTCAGCAACTCCTGAAACCACAGCATATGATGAGCAAAATGAACCTCCAAAAGTTGTTATCTATAATGAACAACTGACAGGGAATATCGCTGAAGTTAGTGCTTTACTAGAAGATGAAGATGGAATTGGTTCAGCCTATCTAATTTATAATTTTCACAATGGCTCATACAATGATGAAGCTTGGGGAGTAATGCCTATGGAAATAGATGAAAATAATGTAGCTTCTGCATCGATTGAATTTAGCGACGGAGATCCTGTTTGGTATCGAATTTTGTTGGTTGATGGAAAACAAGGTTTTGCAGCCAGCGATGTAAAACAATTTGCAGGTACTGGAACTGGAAACAGCGAAGAAGATTCTCCTGGACTCGGCCTTATTGGAATCCTTTGCGCATTATTTATTGGATTAAATAGAAAAAAAGACTAGGTGAAACTGGGTGGCTAAGCAAAAAACCAACTGGGATGTATTCATAGAGAATATCAATGAAAGTGATTGGTACAAATCTATACTAGAAAATAAAGTTCTATTTGCGATTGGAACTGGTGTAATTCTTATTTTAGCTGTTGTACTTTATGGAATGATCGGAGGCGATAATGAGGCCCCTGATTTTACACTACAAGATACAGAAGGTGTAACTTTCTCCTTATCTGATTACGAAGGTGAGAAGGTAGTAATTCTCGATTTTATGTTCAGTACTTGTGTACCATGTGAGAAATTCGTAAAGGAAGCTTTAGGACCTTATTCTGGTTATATGGACGAGGATGATATTGCAATAGTCTCTGTTAGTGTTTTTGGCAACGATGATGAAACTAAATTGAGGAATTATGCTGAAGAACATGATTGGAGACATGCCCTTGGAGATTCAAATGGAGATATTGAGATAGACTACAATGTTATTGGAACTCCTAAAATATTCATCATAGATAAAGAAGGGAAAATTACCTATTCTCATGTTGGCCCTATCTCTGAAAGTGAATTAAGTAATGAAGTTGACAAAGCACTTACTGGTCAAGGCGGTGTTGTTAATCTAAAAGAATCTTCAATTTATTTATTTGCAGTGGGTGCTGGAGTGATGGTTTTCTTCTCTCCATGTTCATTTCCTATGCTTCCTGGGTACATGTCTTTTTACTTAGCAAACAAGAAGCAGCGAACGGGTAAATTTGATGAAACGGCTGCAAGAGAAACATTGCCTGATGGATTGGCTGCTGCGGCAGGATTAGCTGGAGTTTTACTCTTAATTGGAATATTACTAATTCCATTTGTGAGTGTTATTGGAGGATTCTTAGGACATTTGGAATTGTTAATTGGAATAGTACTTACTGGATTAGGTGTTGTAATGGTAATGGAATATGATTCTGAGAAGATAGTACAGCCATTCCGTAAACTTGTAGCCCAAATAGGGAGTTCGGCCCCTGCACTTATGGCTAAACAAGGAATAGAAAAAGGAATTAAGGCTACAACAGGAAAAGACTTCAGTTTCTCAGATAATTCAGACGGAACTCGAGTTGGTCTATTCTGGTATGGTGTCGCTTACGGATCTGCTGCTGCAGGATGTGTAGCTCCGGTCGTGATTGGACTGCTAACTGCAAGTATTAGTCAAGGAATAATAACAGGACTGCTAGTTTTCTTAATTTTCTCAATGACTGCTGGAACTTTGATGGTGGCCTTCACAATGATGGTTGCTGCATCTGAAACTACAATTGTTGATAGAATGAAGGCCTCAACTCGCCAAATAGAAATGGCTGGTGGAATCATTATGATAGTAATAGGTATTTACCTAATGTATTACTACCTTTCAACGAACGTATTCTAGATATTTATCAGAAAGTGGAGGTTCAGGAACTAATTCTTTGCTGATAGCCTTTGTTCCTACACTAATCAATGTTGTCTCTTGGTACATTTCTACATTTGTGTATAAGTCCTCGAAATATATTGGCCTGTGTGCCTTTGATTGATCTTCATCAATTGGATTATTAACTGTAAGAATTCCGTTATCTTCTCCGGTTATAACAATCCAATGTGGAATGTCTTCATCCTCTTCCTCAAAAATAATTGTAGAAACAAGAGCCATCATTACTCGATCTGCATTAAGCGCATCTCTGATATCCTTCAACTCAGGTTTCCGTATTTCCTGTGTTGTACCGTTTAGTGCGCACACTCTTTTCTGCATATCATGGAAAAATTCTAGGTAATGCTCACTTCCACCATTACTTTTGATGTAAGTTTTAGCTCTTTCGATTAAACCGAGACCTGGATTATCTGTAATGATATGAGGATAGAGGCCTCTAACAGATAATGGTGCACAGACGCCATACCTTCCAGCCCCTTTCATCTCTACCGCATTAGTTTCTCTCCACAATTCATATTCCAAATCCCGATCTAAATTACTTACAAAATTATAATATTTTAGAATCATCGCTACACAAGCTGAACCACAACTAAAATCTGAGGTTTGCGCATACAATGGTACGTCTAAATTCACGGATTACTACTAAGGAGTGCCCAAATAACGTTTGCCTATTTTGATATTATAGGTAGAAGGCTATTTGCTGCAGTTTCTGCTGCATTAGCAACATCATCTAGCCTTTGAATCAATCGATACATGTGCGAAGCTGCAAGAGGTTGATCTTCACCATTTGTGAATACATATGAAGCTGCTTTAGCTTCTACTAAATCTGCTCTATGTTCTAAATCATTAACTCTACCAATATGTTGATGCATGATGTCTTTTTCTTTGTTTGAGAATGCAGATTCGAGAAGATATTCAAAGCGTCCAACTGTTTGCTTGTACTCTTCAACAGTGGATGTAACTGCGTCTGCTAATTCCAAAACTAAAGCCTTGGCCTCTTTATTTTCGTATAATTTTCTAAATGACAAGATTTCAGTCACGTTTTCTGCGTAATCAGCAATTCTATCTTGACGAGAAACTAAATCTAAAAACACCGGTTTATCTACTGCTAAACGAACACTGCCTCTCAATACATCTCTCATTTCACTCTTGATTTTATCTGCCGCAAGCTCTGATTCAGATGTTGCGGTAATATGACCTTGAATGTCTTCTCCTTCACAAGCTGCTTTAACGCAGGCGTTCATATTCTCAACAGTTTCAAACACTTTCTCGGCATGTTCATAATAAGATTTGAATACGCTAGGGCCAATTCTGCTTTCGAAGAGTTTCATCTTTAACCTTCAGCCTCTGACCTTATATCAGACTTTAGCTCTGTTGTTATTGCATTGTACAATAACCAAATGATAGTGGCTAAAATTATTGAAACTGAGATAATAAATCGAGTCTCATTCAATCCGAAAATAATGTAGAGCCCTATTGCTCCGAAGGCAGCCGCTGGGATACTTGCTACCCAACTTGCAGCTATCTTACCAAATACTTTGAAATCCACCGAAGCTGCTCCTCCTGCAAGGCCAACACCGACAACAGATCCAATTAGTGTATGTGTTGTAGAAATTGGAACTGCTAAGAAGGGCATCGAGAAGATTAGAACCGTTGTTGCAGCTCCAAACTCAGCTGCAAATCCCCGAGTTGGAGTGATGTGTGTAATCTTCTTCCCTACTGTGACCATAACTCTAGCACCCCACGTCATTACTCCTAAAGTGATTCCTGCGCTTCCTAACAAAATTAACCATGTTGGGATTGGCGCTTCTGACTGAAGGACATCCTGTTCATGTATTTGCCATACGGCGGCCATCGGGCCGATGGCATTACTCCTATCATTTGCACCGTGTGCAAACGCAACATAACATGCTGTAATTATTTGAAGCCAAACAAAGATTTTTTCGACACCTTGATATCCTTCTTCTTCAAATTCGTATTCTCTCAAAATCCAATACAATACAAGGCTTGCTATCATTCCTATGAAAAGTGCTAATAACAAAGAATTTAGTGGTAACCAAGCGCCTTCTTCAAATATATTGAATGTGGTTCCTTCACTAGCAGGAAGCCATTCTGATTTGTTTAAGATGCCTTCAGAATCAAGGCGCTTAATCATTCCTTTCATTGCCTTGTATTGAAGGGCTAAGCCTAGAACAAAGAAAGTAGGCAAAGCCAGAATTGGCGCCATTATTCTTGAACGCTCTATTGGATTTTCTGCATCCATAATCACTTTCTTAACTATAACAAATGTGGTGTAAGCTAATATTCCTCCAAGTAATGGTGAAGCTACCCAGCTCATTACAATCTTAGTTACAACTCCCCAATCTACATTATCTGGAGCAACATAAATTCCAATTCCTAGTATTCCACCAACAATACTGTGTGTTGTTGATACTGGTAAACCATATTTTGTTGCAACTGTTAGCCATAAAGCAGCTGCAAACATTGCTGCAATAAATCCATACTTTAATTCTGTAGAATAAGTTTCAAGATCTGCTTCTTCAAAATTTAGAATTCCTTTTCGTACAGTATCTGTTACTGCATCTCCTGCAAAGAAAGCTCCTAAAAATTCAAAAATTGCTGCTGCAATTATAGCATTTCTAAAAGTTAAAGCTCCACTACCTACACTGGTTCCCATAGCATTGGCAACATCATTTGCCCCAATGTTCCAAGCCATGTATCCTGCAATCAATATTGCAAGAAAAATCATTATATCTAGTCCAAACATGTCTGCCTTCAAAACTGCACCTAAATAAATATATACTAAATATTATATATAGCCTATATATTTTAGTGAGCACAAAGGAAACCAAAAAATTATGGAAAGTCGTAAATTACAAAAAACTGGAGGATCTACACTAATCGTTTCACTACCAAAAAAATGGATTAAGAAAAATAGCCTAAAAACAGGTTCAGAAGTACGATTGATAAAACAGCCTGATGGTACTATGACTATCGACCCAGGAAATTACAACATTAAGAAAAAAATATCAACTGTAACTTGTAACAACGAAGAAAGCCAGCACCTGTTCAGAGACTTAATCGGAGTCTATTTAGCAGGAGCGACAGAAATAAAAGTTGTAGGAAACCCCAGACTTACAGTTAAAGAAAGAAAGACCATACGTAAATTTTCCGCGAGTGTTATTGGCCTAGAAATAATAGAGGAAGAAGCCACTATCGCCATTTTAAATGATATGTCAAATCCGGGCGCTTTACCTCTAAGGACTGCAATAAAACGATTATACAAAATTGTTAACGCAATGTACAGCGATTCCATATTAATTTTAGAAGGGGCAAAAGAATTGGCCGCTGATGTTGTTGATAGAGATAAAGAAGCTGATAAGTTACAATGGTTTATTGAGAGACAATTTAACATGATGCTTGAAGACTCGAGCCTATCAAGGCAACTTCAGGCCACTTCTTTTGAAGGTGTAATTTATTCAAATGTAGCGCGCTATCTTGAGAGAATTGCAGATCATGCATGTAGGCTTGCCGAAATAGGATATGTTGCTGGACTAATTCCTGGAAGGAAAATGTTGCCGTTAGCAAAAGATGCTGAGTACATTATGAAAGAAGCTATGAAAAGTTTCATCAATAACGAACCGCGTAAAGCCACAAATAATATAGATAAGGGGAAGAAAACTATGCAAAAAGCTAGAACATATTTCGAGAATAAATACAAAAAAGAAATGGAACATCCACTGGAATTTTCAATAGCTGTTGATGCAATTATGAGGACGATAGCATATTCAACGGATATCTCTGAAGCAACAATAAACTATTCTGCAAAAAAAGACAATAAATGATATCAAAACTAATTTTGATGAGACACGCTAAGAGCTCATGGAAATATCCTGACTTATCCGATCATGAGAGGCCTTTGAAAAAAAGAGGAAGAAAAGCCTCCGTTAGGATTGCTAAAGAATTAATAAGATTAGAATGGATTCCTAACAAATTATTTTCCAGCGATTCTGCTAGAACCAAAGAAACTTGGAAAAGAATGAGTAAATATATGAAAGACGTCGATGTAAAATACTCTCGGAAATTTTACCATAGTAAACCAAAGAAGATTATGAAAAATATTCCAGATGAATTAGACTGTGAAACAATTATGATACTTGGCCATAATCCTGGCTGTGCCGATTTTCTTGAACATTTGTGTGGAGAATGGCATCGAATGCCTACTGCTGCAACTGCATTACTTACAATAAACGATAATTCAAAATCATGGAAAGAGCCTGGAAATTGGAATTTAGAAGAATTACTGTTACCTAGAGAATTGTAATCTAAAGAATTTGTTCTAGGAACAATTTACTTCTTTCTTCTTTTGGATTCTCAAAGAAAACATCGGGTGTCGATTCTTCGACCAAATGGCCTTCATCAAAGAACATTATACGATCTCCTACTTCTTTTGCAAAACCCATCTCGTGAGTCACGACAATCATCGTCACATCTTCTTTTGCAAGATCAATCATAACATCCAAAACTTCCTTAATCATTTCAGGATCTAAAGCAGAGGTGGGTTCATCAAAAAGCATAATCTTTGGATCCATCGCTAAAGCTCGTGCAATAGCTACTCTTTGCTGCTGTCCACCAGACAGAGCTGAAGCATACTTGTTTTTCTGTTCAGGAATGCCTACTCTTTCCAATAACTTATCTGCAAGCTCTTCGGCTTCTCTTTTACTCATGCCCTTAACTTTCTGAGGTGCTAGTGCAATGTTCTCTAAAACTGTTAAATGAGGAAATAGTTCAAATTGTTGGAACACAAAACCTATTTCTGAACGAATTCTTTTCAAATCTGCAATAGTAGTTTCATCATTAATTTCTACTCCGTCCACAATAACACGACCTCCATCATGAGGTTGAAGTCTATTCAGAGTTCGAATAAATGTCGATTTACCAGAGCCTGATGGGCCCAAAACAACAATTATTTCTCCTTGACGAATGTCTACATCTATTCCTTTTAAGGCTTGGAAATCGCCAAAGCTTACTGTAACGCCTTCTGTTTTTATGATTGAGTTCGTCATGTCATTTCTCCTCCGCTTTCATTCCTTAAGCCAAGATTCCTCTCGATACGTTGAGATATCTTAGACAGGTAGAAAGAGACAATCCAGAATATCATCCCTACAAAAAGTAATGCCTCCGGATATAAACCTGTAAATTCCCATTGAGCAGGAAGTACTTTTGCTACTTGGAAAGCATCGTGAATTCCAAGTAAATGGATCAACGAAGTGTCTTTCCATAAGCCAATCATATTACTAACGATGGCTGGCATAGTAACTCGAACTGCTTGTGGTAAAATAATCAGCATATTTGTTTGATTATCTGATAATCCAAGGGAAAGTGCTGCTTCTCTTTGTCCTGCAGGTACTGCCTGAATGCCTCCTCTCAAAATTTCTGCTAAGTAACATCCTGAGAATAAAGACAGAATCAAAATTGTTCTGGAAACACGATCTGCATCCCACACTGGCATGAGTACATCTGGTAAGAGAATGTAAGCTATGAAAAGCCAAGCTACCAATGGTCCTGAACGAACTGTTTCAATTATAGCCGTACTTGGCCAACTGAATAGTGGAAGTGGACTTCTTCTGCCAAATGCAAGTATTACTCCAACTCCAAATCCTAGAACTATAGCTGCACTGGCAAGAATAAAATTAAGGAAAAGACCACCCCATTCTCCTGGTGAAACTCCCTCTTCGCCATCAACCGTACGATCAAGAAAGTAAAGTGTTAAAATAAAAGCTAAAACGGCTCCTGCAGAAAGTATTTGGTGAAAGAAATTAACTTCGTATTCCTCTGCATTCTTGTATTGTCTATGTGTGAATAAGAAAGAGGCATAGGCAAGGAAAAACGTGAATAGTAACCTTTGCAAAGTCAATGTGTAATCATAATGCCCTGAGTTAGTTCCCTCGGGACGGATATTGTAAGTTGCACCCAGTACCAAACAAAATGCAAATAAAGTAAATGGAATCAAGAAATTCTTTTGTTTTTCACCTAAACTTCCGTATCCACAGCCCAATAAAATTGCCATCATGTATACTGCTGGCCAAAGTCTAGCTATTTCCTCACCGTGACTGGTGAAATAAGGCCCGACTGCTATCATTCGACGATTTACCCAAATTACATCCCAATTAGCACTGAAAAATATGAAATTTATCGTGCCTTCAATAAATTTGAAGATTATGTAAAAACATACTAATGTAATTACTACGTTTGCATTTGTATTGAATAAATTGTCTCTATAAATATATCCTAAATAAGAAAACGAAAGAATAGAAAGCAAGATGAAAATATTTACAAAAATAGGGGAATCAAACGGTAAATCTAGCGAAAACCAGGTTCTTGATTTTTCAACTGCTAATGCAGTATATAGAAATAAAAGTGACATCAAGAAAGCTAATCGAGTATGCAATAATTTATCGGACGGTTCGTAATTAGAAAACCAAACTGAAAGATAATCTGCAGGAGAAGTTGGTTGTTTCATATTTTCACGCTCGTTACTCTACTATTCAAGTAATTCATTATTGCTGAAATTAACAAACTTCCAATTTGATAAGTAACCAACAACATAATGAAAGCTGGAACTGCCTGACCTGCGTTATTGACTATAGTCATTGTAACTGCAAAATGATCACTGAAACTGATGATTAATGCTAAACTAGAATTCTTCCAGCAATTAAGATATTGATTATTCATAGGTGGAATCATACTGCGTAGTGCCTGTGGAAGAATAACCAAACGAAGTCTCTGAAATGGCTCAAAAACCTTAATTCAGACATTAGTGTGATAAGTGCAGGTACTAAACCAGAAGGAGTTAGTAAAATTGCGATAAAAGTTATGAAAGAAATTGAAATAGATATTTCAGATCATACTTCAGATAATTTGAATGATGTTGATTGGCAAGGTGCCGATTTTGCAATAACTCTTTGCGGTTCAGCCAATGAAACTTGCGTGACAATGCCTTGGCCGGAAACTTGTAAAAGATTACATTGGCCAATTAAAGATCCGGAA
>CACAGG010000008.1 GCA_902531985.1 uncultured marine group III euryarchaeote | reverse complement strand
ATCCAAAATATAATTATCCGCCATTATACGACACGTGAGCTACCTAATTATTAGTACTAGTTTACGGCCTGAAAGTCGAAGCAAAATTATGGCTAAATTTTTAGAAAAACATTTGGAGGATGTTGAATTCTTTGATTTACAAGATAATCCATTACCAATATGTGACGGAGATGAATGTTATGACTTACCTGAAGTCCTAGATTTTAGAGAAAAAGTGAAAAATGCTAAAGGGATTATTATGGCAATTCCTATTTACAATTTCAATGTTAGCTCAGGTGCAAAGAATGCCGTTGAGCTAGGGGGAAGAATGTTGTATGACAAAATATTTGGCTTTATTTGTGCCGCCGGCGGCAAAAGTAGTTACATGTCTGTAATGTCATTGGCTAATTCATTAATGATAGATTTTAGATGCTATATCATTCCTAAATTTGTTTACGCAATAAAACATGATTTTGATGGTGAAATTATATCAAATAAAGAAATTGAAGAGCGCCTAAAAGAATTAGGTGATGAATTGATTAGAGTTTCCAAAGCACTAAACTAACGACTCCCAAAAATAGCAGTACCTACTCGAATATGTGTTGAACCTTCTTCTATAGCTTCTCTAAAATCTCCTGACATACCCATAGACAAATAAGGTAAATCAATACCTAGGCTTTGTTGTAAACTATTACGCAACTTACAAAGTTCTTGGAAGTAAGGTCTTGCCGGTTCACCAAAAGGAGGGATAGACATAAGGCCTTTAATTTTTATATTTTTAAGAGCTAAAATTTCAGAAAGAAATAACTCTAATGAATCTTGATCAAGGCCTGATTTAGACAATTCCCCACCTTGATTTACTTGAATTAAAATTTCTTGACATACTTTTTCTTCAGAAGAAACGAAGTCTATCTTTTTTGCTAACTTTAAGGAATCTACTGAATGTATAAGTTTTGCCTTTCCCACTACCTTCCTAACCTTCTTGGTTGGTAAACGCCCTATGAAGTGATAATTTAGGCCACCTGGATTATAATCTGAATGTTTCTGTGAAAATTCCTCAACATAATTTTCACCTATATCTTTCAGACCCAATTCAAACGCGTCGATTATCATACCTAAAGGCTTAGTTTTTGAAACACCAATTAAATTAATATCTGAAAGCTTTCTACCACAATTTGAAATTACGGTTTTCATCTCATTTCTTATTTTACTTAAACCTCCTGAAATCATAAATCCTCCAAATGAACATTACCGCTTAAAATCAATAAACCAATCAATATTGGTTGATGAATTACATAAATTATTAAGGTATTCCTTCCAAACCAAAGCCATCTATAGGGCCATTCAAAATTTAGCACAGGTTTTCCTTCTGGATAGATTTTACTTGCTATTGATATAAATATGAAGAAAATACCCAACCAAGGATTAAGTGGGAAATAATCTACTGCAAACGTTCCTGTCCCTTGTAAGCCAATCCAAACTGAATTAGAATTAGAGGATAGTGGAATCAGTAAAAGAAAAATGCCTATTCCAAATGCATAGAGTGGCTTACGTGCAACTGGAAATGCTACAATGCTTCCTAATGCTAAAAGATGTAATACGCCAAATCTAACATATGCTTCTGGTGCAAAAGAATACGTTATGAAGGTGATTACAAATGCCCAAAATATCAATCGTTGAGTTCTCTTCAATGTTACCATAAAATCATATTCTTTTTGGTGAGCTAAAAAATAGGAAATTCCAGATATAGAAACAAATAGAAATGCTGTTGCTCTTGCTAGCCACCACCATTTATCCCCCTTGATAACTTCCATTATTCCAAAATAATCAAGATCTGAAACAAAGTTAGAGATTAACATCATCACAAGTGCTGTTGCTCTCAATGAATCTAGCTCCTCAATCCGCATATCTATGAACCTGCTACAATTTTGATTATGTCTCCATCTTGAAGGACGTAATCCTTTCCAATTATACGCTTTGAACGGCAATCTATAGCTCTAATAAAATTGTCACCAATATCTGTATGAACCTTGTATGCCAAATCTAAAGCTGAAGACTCTCTAGAGAGCAAATGTGCATCTGGTAATACCCTTCCCTGCCCATCTGTAAAATGCGTTTCATCCTCTACAGGATAAACGGCTATTAAATCTAATTTTTCAAGAACTGCCTTTTCGACACATTCTTGAACACCTGTCGAACCTTTGGATTTTAAAAAAACTTTAATTTTTTGAAGCGCCTCTTTTTGTCCTTCTGTTAATTTATCGCTAGAGATATTAAAGTCTGAAGCACCTGCAATGTATTCTATTAAGCCTATTTCTGATGCTTTTTTCAATGCTAACTCATAATCAGCTACTGTAATTATAGCTCCTTTTTTAGATAAATTTCTCAAATTTTCTTCTGAAGAAATATCTGCTTTGTTTGCTGCAATAACAATAGGCTTTGCTATATCTTGTAATAATTCAGCAATCACAATCCCTTCATCTGGACCCCATTTCATTATTGGTTTAGAAATTGAAGCCTTTCTTAATGCAGTTATGACATGTTCTCTGCTAAACTTTAATCCAGCTAATCTTTCAGAGAGGAAATTTTCAATTTTTTCACCCGCCTCTACTGCACGTGCACTACGCGACCACGTACGCATCGTAATTTCACTAATCCATTGGCATATTTCATTTTTTAGAAAATTTATTTCTTCAATTGGATCTGCGCCTTCGGTAGAATTTCCTTCTAAATCTGTATTTCCTGAAGAATCGACTACTTGAATAAGGACATCTGCTTGCCTTAAATCGTCGAGAAATTTATTGCCCATTCCTTTGCCCTTATGAGCACCAGGAACTAATCCTGCAACATCAATAACTTCTACCGGAATATATCTGATTCCATTTATTGATAGTGAATTATTTGGATTTGGTTCCACTTCTAATTCCTTGCTAGGGCAGGTTTTCCTAACATAAGCTATACCTACATTCTTTTCTATTGTTGTAAAAGGGTAATCGCCAATTTGTGCACTCGCTGAAGTTACTGCTGTAAAAAATGTAGATTTACCTGCGTTAGGCTTTCCAACTAAGCCAACTTTCATCAGAATCCGCCAACTGTTGGTCCAAAACTACCTCCTTTCGGCGGGCTACGTTTTTTTTTAGATTTGTTTTCCTTTTTCTTAGGAGTGTCTTCAATTTCTTTTGACTCTTCATCAGGTAACTCTTCAATGCTTTCTTCACCCTCCATAATACCTTCTTCTGCCTTCAATTGCTTTAATTTTTCAGAGGCTGAAAGTTTTGATTCTGGTTCCAACTTTTCTTCTACTTTTTCCTTTTCTTCCTCTGACAAAAAACGCTCCATTCGAAGTCTTCTATCTGTACCAACAATTGATTTGGAAGGTACTCTTGGTTTAGGCTTAACTTGCTTTTCAGTTTCTGAATCATCCGCTACAATCTTACCATTACTATCTACTGAAGAAACTGCCTTACACGAGGGACATCTAAAGGAACCTGGACGGGCCACTCTAACGCGTGAACCGCACTTTGTACAATTAAGGATTAATGGGAAATTAACTGGCGTTTCTTCTACAATTGGCGCTGCCTTGGCCTTAATTGCTGGTGCTTGCGTCCTTGTCGAATATCTATAGTAAACGGCACCTGCAACTAATAGAACTGCGAATATAGCAATGAAGATGGGTAAATTACTACCTGCTGAAGATTCTGCACATATTTCATTTATAATCTCATTATTTCCTGTATTACTCTCTGCGAGACTGCCGTCGGGATCAAGAACCACTTTAACTTCTTGGCAACCTTCTCCTGCAGTAAATGTAACAGATACTAGTTTACTGCCGCCATTTTCTATACTATTGGCGAAAGCTGATTTAACAACTCTACCATCTACATACACTGAATAATAGACTGATTGAATTGGAGCATCATTAGAAAGTATTGTAAATCTTGCTGTCACCTTATCTCCTTCTTTTGGACTAGCAGGGGCAAACAGTAAATCTCTAAGACTTGCATCCGGAAGAGTAATACCTCTTAATGTTAATGTAATAGTTTCAACTGAAGTTAAGGAATCTGAAGAACTTACCGTAACCAAGGCAGTCCAGGGCCCCTCTCCATTAGGAATTGTAGCTTTGAAATAATTAGTTTGTTCTTCACCTGGCTGTAAGGTTTTTGAAGTCCACTGAAATTCTGCAGGTAAAGCTTGATCGACCATGGAACCACCGCCCTCCACATTTAAAGTGTCTACTGAATTTCCTCTATTTTTAACTTTAAACTGAAAGTAAACTGTATCGCCTGCTTGTCCAGTAACATCAACGCTTGAAGTTTCAGTAACTGAAATTTGATAAAATGTATTTACAGTCAAATTCAATGTAACATTGACTGTAACGCCTAAAGATTGCGCCGATAAATTAAACTCATAAACTGCCGGGGAAGCTGTTTCCGGCACCTCTACAATTAGTGTAACTGTACCTACATTCTCTCCGGGCGGTGAATGTAAAACCTCAATGCTGTCTGAAGCAAAAGTGTAATTCCAATTATTTGGTAAACCAGTTAACTCAAAATCAACTCTATCCCCCCCATTGCCATTATTAGTTATTCTAAAATCCCAAGATGCATTGGCGCCTGTGTCTACATTGGGTGGGTCTGATAGAGTATCTACACGAATATCATAAACTTGTCTTACATACAGATTATATGTCAATGTTGAAACATGACTTGGATCGTTATAATCGGTAACTTTGAGATTAAATACATAATTTCCGGCATCTGCATACTCAGGAACTGATACTGTAAATGTATGAATTTCTGGTTGCCCTACAGGTACAATTAAAGTTTCTTCACCTTCGAATTCTTCTGTATTATCAAACTCAGTCCACCAATTTACGTCTCCCGATACTTCTGTAATAACTCGAGAAGTTGAGGAATCTATATCAACCAATGAAACAATAGCTACACTATATGTTCCACTCTCTCCTTGGCTTAGTACCATTGATTGAGGGTCAACTGCGCTCATCCCCGTTACTGTAAAATCAAAAATAGCTGATTTTGAAATAGGATTTCCTGTTAGCTCACTTTTGGTAGAATTAACTGTCAAAAATACACTACTTTGAGTTTCAGGGGTAACTAAACCTGAACTAATTGGGAATGTAATCTCCTTAGTCTCAAATGCATCAAATGACAAGGTTGCTGTAGTATTATCAATCCAATTTCCTCTGTATACTAATTCAAATGTATCTGCCCCATTGCCCGTATTTGTTATAGGTATTGTAACTAATTGGCTAACATTGCCCAACAGTTCAGTATTTCCAATAGAATCAATAGATACTCCGAATTCTTGAGATACTGTGATATTGGCATCAAAATAAGTGTCTTCATAACCTAAAACACTAGCCATTACTTTTAGCCATCCAGTTTCAACTGCTTCAGCATCACTTGGACTAGTAACTCCTATACTAACAATTGTTGAATTTTCACCGGGAAATGACTTGGACCATGTTGATGAATTGTCATATAAAACTGACCAGCCAGATAACAATGACTCGTCATGTGACAGAGTTATATCCAAAGAATCCGATTCATAATTAACCAATCTCACATCAAAATAAACTGTTTCTCCGGGATCTGTATATCTTTGTAAATTATCTGATTCAGATGGCCAAAGACGTACTCCCTGTATTGGTTTTACTTCCAAAACCACGCTAATTTGATCCAAGGTTTCGTTACTTTCTAAATCAATTACAATCGTGAATGAAGTCCCCGGCTCGGCCGTATTTGGTGCTGTGAAATTTATCCAAGAATATGCTTTTTCACTTGGATCTAATGAAACTTCAGTTGGTGAAATAGTATACTCCCATTCTGGTGCACCCGAGAAAATTGCCAATGACAACTCATCTGCAATTTCTTTAGCATTCTGAAATTCTATAGCAAAACTTGCCTGTCCACCCGGAAGGATATCTACGACAGCATCATCTGCCATCATTATTCCAATTGAGGTGTTACTGGAAACTGATTTAGAAATTAAATCATTACCCTGAGAAATTGCTGTGAAGGAAATTTGTTTGAAGTCACCTACTTCGGAATCTGCAGGTGCAGTAATTTTCAATTCGGCTTCTATTGTCCTGAAAGCTGCTAAAGTAACAGAGCCTGATGGTGAATTGTTGATGCGTATTTGTGAATTCCAGCCGCTACTCGAATAAAGATCGAAGGTATCATCCCCATTACCATTATTTGTTATTCTAACCGGATAGAATAATGTAGTTCCTGGAAATACCCGTTGTTCTGAAAGAGGCATATCTAAAACAATGTCATAATATTGAGAAACATCTATATTTACGAAAACTGAATTTGAACGACTGGTATCTCCCTCTGATGTTACTGATATGTTAAATTGATGAACTGAAGCTGTAACATTGGAACTTGGTGTGAAAGATACTGCGAAACTCTCAGTAGTATTTGATAATACGTTAGAAACTACGGAAGGGTGATTTATATCCCACTCAGGGTCTTGCACAGTTACAGATACTGTGTAATTATCCGTTCGTAGCCCTACATTTGCTATATCAATATCAAATGACGCAGTTTGAGTCACGTTTGTAAATTCTAAAGTGTCTTCAGCAGACATCTCAAACCCATATTGAGGTCTAACTAAGATTGATTTAGACATGTTATTGTTGTCATATCTTACTTCTTCGTTTTCATTCGCATCCACTATGCACATTACCCAAATATCATGTGTACCCTGACCTTCAGCAGTCCAAGTGAATTCTTGAAGATTGATTATAGAATTTGACTGTACATCTATTGTTTCTTCGTGTAATAAGTCACCAAACTTTGAATCTAATCTAACCTCAACATCGACATTTAGTGCGTCATGATTTCCGTCGTTTCGAATTGTAATAGGGTAAAGTGTCAATTCTTGATTTTCCTCAACTTCGGCTACTTCATTGCCCTCTGAATCTGTAATCAGAATATCTGATTTTTTAAGAGTCATATCAGCTAAGTCTGCTGAATACACAGACCCATCTATGACAAAATCAAGCAAACCATCACCATCAACATCTGACGCTGCTGGAGAATTGAAAATACGATTATCACCATCACGTCCATCTAATCGGATAGACCAAAGGTCATCACTCGCTCCACCTCCGTCTGAGCCATCATTTCCATCTAATGCGTAACAATCTGGAGTAGTACAAGTAAAAACATCCAAATTATTCTCTCCGTCGTCATTGTAAATTACTGCTAAAACTGGAGAAGATATTGCATGTTCATCATTGTCTCCACCACCGCCTGAGGAACTTGTATCGTATTCAGTTTCCCATTCTAAAGTAGCGTCATTATCTATAGCCCAAACATGAGTTATTTCATTGTTCCCAAAATCACTAGGATCTTCCCAAGTAACTGCAACTATTTCGAGACTACCATCTCCGTCAATATCGCCTACCGCAGGTGTGGCATCAATTTCGCCGCCGCCTTCTAACGTGTAAGCTGAGGACCAGCCAGCTGCATAATCTCCATCATCTGTAAATAACCATAGTTGGGCATCTCCACTATCGGTGGCTGGAGGTTGAGGAACTAAAATTTCTTTGCCTTCATCATTTGTTATATCTGAAATAACTATACTAGGAAGGATTGGATGTTGACCTGGATCATTTGGATCAAGAATTGTACCAATCTGTTTTGGATTCCATCCCGAAAGACCTGAACCTCCTTGTATAGCATATACATCTAATTGAGTACTGTCATATACTGAAACGAAAACTTTTCTACTACTACCATCTTCAAGCACTGCTGGCGATGATATTTCATTCCCTGCAGCTTCAAATTTCCATAATTCATTACCTGTTGAACCATCAATGGCAATGACTACTATTTCATTTTCTTCATCTTCATTAATGCCTGAAATAACTAAATCATTGCCTCCGTTAAAGGAAGTAATTGCTGGATTGCTACGGACTATCGTGATTCCTGTTTCATGTAACCACCTATCTCCATCATTACCTCCATCATAGCTTTCACTTGAAGAGGTATATTCTATTTCAGGCTCAAAGAAATTTATAACTCCATGGGGTGTGGCAACTGCTATGTCCATAAGTCCATCACCATCGAAATCGGCAATAGCTGGAGTTCCATATGCAGCTTCGAAACTTTCGAATTCAGTCTCTAAACTTTGATTATTTTGATTCTTAATATTTCCCAAATCCCTTTTCCACATCAATTTACCGGGGCTTCCTCCGTCACGAATTACAAGATAACCACGTAACCAATCGCCATCCTGTTCAGCTGTCACATATACAATATGTAAAACATTACGATCGTAAACATCTCCATCGATATTTGGCGTGAAATTTCCTATTGATGTTCCCCAAGAGTAAACTTCTTCAGATGAACTACCTCTATCCCAAGATACTGTTGGTTCTCTCTTTTGTATAGTACGCTCTGTAGTTTCAGCTACACCTGTATGATTTGCATCTCCGCCAAACATAGACCATTCGCCCTGAACCCCTGCTGGCAAGAGCAAAATTAATGCCAAGATTAATGCTCTGAAACGTACCATCTAAATACGGATTCTAAATACTACATTAATTAGCTTGTGCACCTTCATCTAATTAATGAGGTAAAGGGAAATTTAAACAAAATTTTTCAATTTCCTTTCTGATTTCTGCATGAACTGAGGTATCTCCCTTGGAAATAATTACTCTATCTATCCATTCTGCAATTTTATCCATCTCTTTAGGACCCATACCTCTTGTTGTAACTGCAGGAGTTCCTAAGCGGATCCCGCTAGTCTGCATTGGAGGCCTAGGATCTTTAGGAATTCCATTGTGATTTGCAATCATTCCCGCACTTTCCATCCAGACTGCCACTTCCTTTCCCGTATTATCGGGTAATTTTTTACGTAAATCAACTAACATTAAGTGATTGTCGGTCCCACCACTTACTAGTCTAAATCCCCTACTCGACAAACCTTTGGCTAAAGCTTGTGCATTCGCAACTATTTTTCTAGAATATTCCTTGAATTTAGGTTGCAAGGCTTCTCCGAAGCAGACGGCCTTACCTGAGATAATATGCATTAGTGGACCTCCTTGTGAACCTGGAAATACAGCTCTGTCTATTTTTGTAGCTATCTCTTCATCATTAGTTAGAATCAAACCACCTCTTGGTCCTCTCAAGGTTTTATGAGTTGTTGTTGTTACAACATGTGCATGAGGAAATGGTGAAGGGTGAACCCCGCCAGCAACTAGGCCAGCTATGTGTGCAATGTCACACATCAAATATGCACCACACTCATCCGCAATTTCTCGCATCTTATCAAAATGAATAATTCGTGGATATGCAGAATAACCACAAAGCAACATTTTTGGTTTATGCTCTAAGCATACCTCTCTTACTGCATCATAGTTTATAGTCTCAAAGCCATCATCAGACTCATCATAAATTAAAGGATAATGGACTGGTTCAAAATATTTTCCAGATATATTTATCTTCAAACCATGGCTTAAATGCCCCCCATCTGAAAGAACTAAACTAGCATATTTATCTCCTGGATCCATAAATGCAAGAAATACTGCTATGTTTGCTGAAGCGCCTGAATGGGGTTGGACATTGGCATAGCTACAATTAAATAATTCCTTGGCCCTTTCAATGGCTAATGACTCTATGGCATCGTGATTTTCACATCCACTGTAGTATCTTTTTCCAGGATAACCTTCTGCATACTTATTTGTCATGCATGATCCAACAGCTTTCATAACTGCCGATGAAACATGATTTTCTGAAGCTATCAGTTCAATTGTAGATTTCTGTCTTCTTGACTCTTTGGAAATTATCTCAAAAACTTGATCTGATTTCAATTAACGTAGCCTCCATGCCTTTTTTCATCATCACTAAATATAACACCTACTGTTCGCAAAAGTTTAACATTATTATTTTCACAGAAAACAATAAGTTCTTTTATTAAATTTTGAAATTCTTTAGCTCCTTTTCCTGCTTTCAAAAGTGAGGAATACAAATCGTCATGATCTAGCATTAGAACTTTTTCATCACCGAGACTTCGTACTATCTCACTAATATTCTTTATTCCTGCTTCACTCTCTATTTTAGGTACCAAAACGATTTTTCTAGGAATCATCGATAAGTAAGCTTCCAAATCTAATTTTGATTCTACATTCGAAATTGCAAAATATTTTATGTTATTGTAGTCGTAAAAAAATTTTGATATATCTTGGAGTGTGTATTTATTATTAGGAGGCTTAGTCCGTTTTATTGGTAAATCAAGAAAAATATTTGAGTTAGAATACAGCTTAAGAATACGCTTTAATTCATCTAAATCCTCAATCCAAGCTAAATTAATTCTAAGTATTGAATCATCAGGAGTCACTACGTCATAGTTGGACAAGTTTTGTGATATAATTAACATAAATGTTTATCATGCTGGCTATATAAAATAAGTAGGGTAAAAATCTAATCTAGATTTAATTTACCTCTTATGTTAGTTGCAGATATCTTATTTATTTCGTCAGGAGGTACGAATTCATTAATTTCATAACCAACTTTACGGCCATAATTTACAGATTCAATTGCTGGTATTATTATTACTTTAACTTTGCCAGATTCTATCAACTCTTTTAACTCTCTTTCAATATTATTTTTCACTTCCTCTGATGTGAAGGGATTGCGATCGTCTGTCTCTCTATCCTGTATTGCAATGCAAACGTGCTTTTGTTCATTTAATCTTTGATCTATAAGCCACCTGTGACCTTCATGCCACGGCTGCCATCTGCCTATGAAAAAAGAATATTCAATCATAATTAAAATACTCCAAAATTATTTTCAATGATTCTTCAATTGACAAATTTGTCGTATCTAAATCTAAAAAATTTTCTGTAGGCGCTTCATAATCGTCTACAAAATAATGTTCTCTTCCCCTTATTTCAGAAGTATGAAGGTATATTTCGTTTACCTTGTGCCTATCTTTAAATTCTTCCCTCAGCCACTTATAGGGCGCTATTACAGATACCACTACATTTTTCCCTTTATTATCTAAATACATCGCTATCGATTGGGCTGTTCTGATATTAGTAATCCTACCCTGCTCGGAATAATCTACATTAGCTGATAAACTACGTAAATCATCGCCATCTATGTGAAAAACATCGTCTAATTCTTCAATCAATGCCTTACCCAATGTTGTTTTACCGCTACCTGGTTGCCCTGTAAACCAGAAAATCATTTAAAGATTATCCGTCTTTTCCCAACTAAAATCAGGGTTTTCACGGCCAAAATGGCCGTATGCTGAAGTTTCAGTATAGATTGGCCTTAACAGTTCCATGTCTTCTATGATTCCTCTAGGCCTTAAATCAAAATTCTTATCTATTTTTGACTTAATGCTATCTATACCTTCTGTTTCGGTTCCAAATGTATTAACATCAATCCAAACTGGATTTGGTACACCTATGCTGTAAGCTAATGCAACTTGGCATCTTTCTGCTAATCCTGCTGCAACAACATTTTTTGCAACCCAGCGCCCTGCATAAGCTGCTGAGCGATCTACCTTTGAAGGATCCTTACCACTAAAAGCACCTCCGCCGTGTGGGGCATAACCTCCATAAGTATCTACTATTATTTTACGGCCAGTTAGTCCACAATCCCCATGAGGCCCACCTATTACAAACCGGCCTGTAGCATTGATATGGAACTCTGGTTTTGGATCTAAAAATTCTGAGGGTAATACTGGCTCTATTACATGCTCAATGACATCTTCAACTATTTTTTCATGCTCAACATCATCTGCATGTTGCTGAGCTATAACAATAGCATCTGCATGTGTTGGTTTATTTCCCTCATAAGCCAATGTAACTTGTGACTTTCCATCGGGATAAAAATAATCCACTATTCCTTTCTTTCTTACATCTGTTAATCTCTCTGTTAAACGGTGCGCATAGTAAATTGGAGCTGGCATTAGCGTAGGCGTCTCATTACATGCAAATCCAAACATCATACCTTGATCGCCCGCGCCTTGATCGCGATGCAACCCCTCACCTTGAGTTACCCCTTGTGAAATATCCGGTGACTGCTGATCTAAATGCACTTTTACATCACAAGTCTGATAATCATAACCCATTTCCGGACCTGTGTAACCAATTTCTTTGATAGCTTTGCGAACTACTTCTTCATAGTCCACATTTGTCTTAGATGTAATTTCACCTGCGACTACTGCTAAGTCTGTATTAGTCAATGTTTCACAGGCTACTCTTGAATTTTTATCACCGGACAAAAGTGCATCAAGGATAGAATCGGAAATTCTATCAGATACTTTGTCAGGATGGCCTTCTGTGACCGATTCTGATGTGAAAATGCGTTTTGCACTCATAGTTTACCTAATACCGGTAAGATTCTGGTTTATAAGGACCTTCTACAGAAACGCCAATGTAATCTGCTTGATCTTTCCTTAATTTCGTTAAATTAGCACCTAACTTATCCAAATGTAACCTTGCTACCTTCTCATCTAACTCTTTAGACAGTACATACACTTGCTTTTCATACTTGGAATCTGCTCTTTGTTCCCAAAGATCAATTTGAGCTAATACTTGATTAGTAAAACTTGTAGACATTACAAAACTTGGATGCCCAGTAGCGTTTGCCAAATTCAATAATCTCCCTTGTGCAAGAAGTATTACACTATTACCCGATTTAAAGGTATATTTGTCTACAGCACCTGATGTTTCTGGCTTAATTACTGTACGAATAATATCTTTATCACTATTAAGCCCTGTAACATCAATTTCATTATCAAAATGACCTATATTTCCAATTATTGCATTATTTTTCATTTTAGAAATTTGATCTTTCATTATTATGTCCTTGTTTCCTGTAGTAGTTATGAAAATGTCTCCATCAGAAAGCATCTCTTCTAGAGTCACTACTGTAAATCCTTCCATACATGCTTGTAGTGCACAAATTGGATCAACTTCGGTAACGTATACTACAGCTCCTGCTGCTTTCATCGATTGCGCGCAACCTTTTCCAACGTCTCCATAGCCACAAATAACGACTTTCTTTCCTGCCAGCATAACATCTGTAGCTCTCATTATTCCATCAGGAAGAGAATGCCTACAACCATAAACATTATCAAATTTAGACTTAGTTACTGAATCATTTACATTAATCGCCGGAAATAATAGTGAACCTTCGTTAGCTCTTTCTACTAATCTATGAACTCCAGTAGTTGTTTCTTCAGATACTCCAATCATCCTACTCGCAACTTTATTCCAATGCACCGGAAATTGTTTGTGAACTTTCTTAAGTAAATTCTTGATTACTTGTTCCTCTTCCGAATCTGATGACGTGTGAATCCAATCACTGCCATTTTCAAGTTCTACGCCTTTATGAATTAGTAAGGTAGCATCCCCCCCGTCATCCACAATAATATCAGGACCCTCGCCATCCGGCCAAGTTAATGCACTGAATGTGCAGTCCCAATACTCTTCTAGGTTTTCTCCTTCCCAAGCGAAAACTGCCGCCGAGCCTGATTCTGCAATAGCTGCTGCTGCGTGATCTTGTGTTGAATAAATGTTGCAAGAACACCATCGTACATCTGCACCCAATTCTTCTAAAGTTTCAATGAGAACTGCAGTTTGAATGGTCATGTGTAAAGAGCCCATTATTCTAGCTCCTTTCAGTGGTTTTTTAGAGCCAAAGTCTTCTCTGCATGCCATTAAGCCAGGCATTTCATGCTCTGCGATTTCTATTTCTTTTCTACCAAAATCTGCTAACGACATATCTGCAACTTTGTAGTCAGGAGTACCGTCTTCTAGCATTTTAGCGTTTGATGTGGATAAAGCCATAATTTTATTTTTTTAAGTTAGTATATATAATTTCCTTAAGGTTTAACAACTTTTATTGGATAATTTCCAATTAAACAATGAAATCTTGTAAAAAATGATAAGTTTTATAAACTATATTGGATGAAGAAATTTATGGAATTAGATGGCAAAGACATACAATTGCTAGAAATATTGGAGAAAAATTCTAAGACTGCAGTTCAAGAAATTGCAGAGAGAACGGGAATTCCGGCGAGTACTGTACATCACCGAATCAAAAAATTAGAAGCAAACAAAATAATCAAAGGCTACACTGCAATTTTAAACGAAAAAATTATGGGAAAAGGTTTCTCTGCATACGTAATGGTTAACGGTTCCCCTGAAAAATATCTTGATAATGATTTTTTCCAGCATAAATATGTCGCTGAAGTTTCTGCTGTAACTGGAAATTATGATCTTATAATTAAAATTCAATGTAGTAATTTAGATCAATTCAATGATTTTCTACAAGAATTTAGGGAAAAATATGGCAAATTTTTGACACAAACTGTAACTATGGTTTGTACAGAAACGTTGGTGTAAATAATGAGATTCAGAGATAAAGTTAGAAAACCAAAAAGGCCTGTAGTTGTATACGAGATTTTACCACCAAGAGAAAAAGATGGAACTCTAAATTCATATGCCGAGAAAATTAGTTCTTTACTTTCACAAACTCACATTGATGCGATAAACATACCAGAGGTACATGATGAGGATGCTCGGGGAAAGAGACCTGTTAAAAATTTAGAAAGAGCTGAAGCAAGAGAATTTGGAAAATTGTTACAAGACAATGTAGGAATAGAGGCAATCGTCAACCGCGTAACAGTGCATGAAAAAGCAGAAAAACAGACTCAGTGGATAAAAGAAACATTTTATGATTACGATATTGAAAATTTAATTCTTGTTGGCGGCGAATCTAGTAAGATAAACTATTCTGGACCTTCTGTAAATGAGACTTCTGAATCTATCACTAGAGATTTGAACGCTGGAAGATTTGATTTTTTTTGTGGAGGTATAGCTATACCTAGTAGGAAAGTAGAATCAGAGAGACTTCTTCGTAAAGGAAGTAATGGCATTGAATTTTTTACAACACAAGTACTTTACGATTCAGAAAAAATAAAAAAAATGCTAAAATATTATGATGATATTTGCAAAAAAAGTAAAGTATTGCCTAGACGTATTTTGCTAAGTTTTGCACCCGTCTCCTCAAAGAAAAATATTGATTTTCTAAAGTGGTTAGGCGTAGAGATACCAAAAAAAACTGAAAAACATTTAATTGATGTAGGACCTAGAATAACTAAAGAATCACTAAAAATTGCTACAGATGTATTGAATGATATTTTAACTAGCAATGAAAAACTTGGAATAACTGTACCTATTGGCTTAAACGTCGAACATATAATGTCTTATAATTTTCAACATTCTATTAACATGCTCCAAGAATTGTCTAAAAAGTATCGAGAATTTTGTATCAAAACTTCCCTCTATGACTAAAAAAAACTCGATTTTTGCTAATGTTCTCAAACAGAGAATTCTCGTTCTTGACGGTGCAATGGGTACAATGATTCAGGATTATGAACTAGAAGAATCTGATTTTAGAGGTGAACTTTTCTCTAACCACGAATGCGATCTAAAGGGAAATAATGATATTTTATGTTTAACAAAAAGTCAACTAATTACTGAAATTCACGAAAAATACCTAAAAAGCGGATGTGATATCATTGAAACTAACACATTTAATGCAAATAAAATTTCACAAGCAGATTATAATGCTGAAAACCATTGTTTTGAATTAAATAAAGTAGCTGCAAAACTTGCTAAAAAAGCTTGTGAAAAATATTCAACCGAAGATAAACCAAGATTTGTTGCTGGGGCATTAGGTCCTACAAACAAGACTCTCTCTATTTCTCCAAAAGTAGAAGACCCTGGATTCAGAGATATTAGTTTCGATGAAATGAAAGAAGCTTATGAAGAGCAGACAAGAGGGCTAGTAGAAGGTGGCTCAGACCTCATCCTCATCGAAACCATATTTGATACACTTAATGCGAAGGCTGCAATTGTAGCTGTAAAAAAAGTTTTCAGAGAAAAAAATATTGAATTACCCATTATCATATCTGGAACAATTACGGATTTAAGTGGAAGAACTCTTTCTGGCCAAACTGTAGAAGCTTTTTGGACATCCATTAAACATGCTAAACCTGTCTGTGTGGGATTAAACTGCGCGTTAGGCCCTTCTGATTTAAGACCCTATGTGGAAAAATTATCCCAGATTGCTACAACAAATGTACATTGTTATCCAAATGCAGGCTTGCCAAATGAATTCGGAGGCTATGATGAGACTCCTCAAAGTATGTGTGAGCACATTGAGGAATGGTGTAGATCTGGCTTAGTAAACATTGTAGGAGGTTGCTGTGGAACTAACAGTCACCATATCGAACACTTTGTAGATGCTGCTAAAAAAGAAAAGCCGCGCAATTTTAACCCTGAGATTAGAAAAGGTATATCTGAATTTAGTGGCTTAGAAACTTTTACAATTAGAAAAGACAGTAATTTTACAATGATCGGTGAAAGAACTAATGTAACTGGCTCTCTAAAATTTGCTCGTTTAATTAAAGAAGAAAACTATGATGAAGCACTTGAGGTTGCCTTAGAGCAAGTGCAGAATGGCGCTAATATCATAGATATTAACATGGATGAAGGACTACTAGACAGCGAAGAATGCATGTCGCGATTTTTGAATCTAATAGCTACAGAGCCTGACATAGCAAAAGTTCCAATAATGATTGATAGTTCTAAATGGTCTGTAATTCAATCGGGACTCAGAGCAGTACAAGGTAAAGCAATAGTAAATTCAATTTCATTAAAGGAAGGAGAAAAAGATTTCATTGAAAAAGCTACTGAAATTATGGACCACGGTGCTGCAGTTATTGTCATGGCCTTTGATGAAAAAGGACAGGCTGAAACTGTAGAAAGAAAAGTTGAAATTTGTAAACGTGCATATCTGATTCTTACCGAGAAATTAAATTTTGATTCATCTGATATTATCTTTGATCCGAATATTTTAGCCATAGCTACGGGTATAGAGGAACACAACGATTTTGCTAAAAATTTTATCGAAGCCACTAAAATAATTAAGGAAGAATGCCCCGGTTCAAGAATAAGCGGAGGTGTTAGTAACCTGTCTTTCTCATTTAGAGGAAATAATGTGGTCAGAGAGGCTATGCATTCGGTTTTCCTCTTTCACGCTATTGAAGCCGGTATGGACATGGGGATTGTTAATGCAGGACAGTTAGTAATATATGATGAAATTTCGCAAGAATTATTAAAGTTGATTGAAGACCTGATATTTAATAGGAGCGAAAATGCAACACAAAATTTATTAGATTATGCTGAAAGAAATAATCAGGAAAAGGAAATCAAGCAATCTAAAGAAAATTGGAGAGATAAAGAACCTGATGATTTAGTGACTTATTCGTTAATTAATGGAATTGATAAATATATTGTTAAAGATGTCGAAAACATAAGAGGAAATTATAATTCTGCACTGGAAATAATTGAAGGGCCTTTAATGGATGGAATGCAGGTTGTCGGCGATTTATTCGGCAGCGGTAAAATGTTTTTACCACAAGTAGTAAAGTCTGCAAGAGTCATGAAGAAAGCTGTATCATATCTCAAACCCTTTATGGAAAAAGAAAAAACTGGAGAAGGTAGTAAAAGAGGGAAAATTATCTTAGCAACCGTTAAAGGAGATGTACACGATATCGGTAAAAATATTGTGGCTATTGTACTCCAATGTAATAACTATGAAGTTGTAGATCTAGGCGTCATGGTTCCTGCTGAAAAGATATTGAGGATTGCTAAAAGAGAGAATGTTAATATTATTGGACTTAGTGGATTAATAACGCCTTCGCTAGATGAAATGGTTGGAATCGCTAAGGAAATGAACCGACAAAACATGGAGATTCCTTTACTAATAGGTGGTGCAACAACAAGTCCAAAACATACTGCCGTAAAAATTGCCCCCAATTATAACGAACCAATAGTTAGAGTTCGCGATGCATCAAAAGTAGCTCAAGTTGTCGGCAATTTATTGAGCGAAGAAAAGAAAGAAAAGTTTAGTAATGAGAATAGGGTAAAACAAGAAAGGCTTCGAAAAAACTTTGAAAATAGTAATAAGATTGAAGTTCTTTCAAGCGAAGAAGCTTACAAAAATAGACTTAAGCTAGATTGGAAAAATGAAGATATAGCAATCCCTTCTTTTTTAGGATTAAAACATTTAGTTAACTTTCCGATTAAAGAAATAAGGCACTATATTGATTGGACTTTTTTCTTTAAGGCTTGGCAGATGAAAGGAACTTACCCGCGAATTATGAATGATCCCGTAAAAGGTAAAATCGCAAACGAATTATTTACTAATGGAAACCAACTTTTGGATGAAATCATTGAAAACGAATTGTTACAAGCAAACATTGCTTATGGATTTTGGCCTGCCAATTCAATTAGAGATGATATCATTCTTTACAAAAATGAGGAGAGAGCAGTGGAACTAGTAAGGTTCAATATGTTGAGACAGAAAAAAATAAAAAAAGGAATTACACTATCTCTGTCTGATTTTATAGCTCCAACTGATTCAGAAATCAAGGATTACATTGGCGCATTTGCAGTTACTGCCGGAATAAATGCTGAAAAATTATCTGAAATGTATGAGAAACAAAATGATGATTATAGTTCAATAATGATTAAAACTTTAGCAGATCGATTAGCTGAAGCTTTAGCGGAATTAATGCATCAGAGAGTAAGAAAAGAGTGGGGATTCCCTGATGAGCCTAACGCAAAAAATGAAGACTTAATTAAAGAAAAATATAGAAGTATTAGGCCAGCTTTTGGATACCCTGCATGTCCAAACCATGAGGAAAAAGAAAAATTATTTAAAATATTAGAGGCTAGAAAAATAGGTATGAAATTAACAGAGAATTTCTCAATGTCGCCTGCTGCAAGCGTATCCGGATTATACTTTGCGAATGAAAATGCAAAATATTTCAGTATTTTATAAAAAAAGTAATCCTGATGTGATAAAACTTAACTATCTATAAAAATCAATAGTTTTACTCAAGCCTGTTGATAGATTAAAGTGTGGTTCATAATCAATTAATTCCTTAGTTAGTGTTAAATCAGCTAGAGAATGTAAAACATCACCTTTACGAAAGGAATCATATTTTATTTCAGATTTGCTGCCTATTTTTTTAATTATTTTTTTTGCTAAATTTGTCAAAGTAAATCTATTACCATAAGCTACATTAAGAACATGGCCATCAGAATGATGAGAAATTGCAGCCCTTAAATTAGCCTGAATAACATCCTCAATGTACGTGAAATCTCTAGAAGTATTACCATCACCAAAAATAGTTAGAGTTTCATTTGATAAAGCTTTTTTAATAAAAATTGGAATTACTGCTGAGTATTCAGAGTTAGGGTCTTGATGTGGACCGTAAACATTGAAATATCTAAGAGAAGTAGTACGCAATTGAAAATTATCAAAATAAGTCTTGCAATACATTTCTCCCGCTAACTTCTGTACAGCATAAGGACTCAAAGGAGAAGGTTGCATTGAAACTTTTTTAGGTAACGTTTTAGTATTTCCATAAGCAGATGAACTAGCCGCATAAACTACTTTTTTTACACCACTCTGACGACTATTTTCTAAAACTGAAAGTGTTCCCATAATATTACTATTATTTGTTAATAATGGCTGGGCAATTGATCGAGGTACGCTAGGAACTGCTGCTTGATGAAAAACAAAATCTACACCTGAAAAATATTCAGAAACTTTTTCCTTTTCTGAAATATCAACATCGATTATTCTAATACCTAAACTGTTGAAATCCATTGTGTTTTCTTTTCGCCCGGTGCTAAAATTGTCAAGAACCGTTACGTAAGCCCCTAGTTTTGCTAGATATATAGCTAAATTTGAACCTATAAAACCTGCTCCACCTGTAACTATGCAGCTTTTATCAGTAAATTTTAATTCATAACTATTTGTTGTCATTTTTTCTTGGTATATCATCACGAAGGCTATTATTATAATCAATTATTGAAGAAACTATCTCTGATTCAAAAATAGAATTGAAGCCTAATAAATCCTTTGGTAAACATTTACCTCCAAATCCTCTCTTACCATCTGGACCGGGAACTTGAGTCATCTGTGGTCCTAAAATAGGGAAAAAATCAAATGCTACTTTCTTTAAGCTGTTATAATCTACATTATATTTTTTGCAAGCATCAAAAACTAAATTAGATATTGCTACTCTAGATGAAAGAGTCATATTTTGACTATACTTAATTAATTCAGCTTCCTCAAAAGTACACTTATGATAAATACAATCTGCAGATAAAACATTCAAAAAAAGATCTTTAGTAACTTCAAAATTACGATCGCTATCAATTCCCAAAACTACTATTTTCTGATTTGCAAAATCTTCTTCAGGTGAAACGCTCTCTCTTAAAAATTCGGGATTGAAAACTATGTTTAAATTGAAATCATTGGTATAATTTCTAGTAGAAGTTGGAGGTAATGTACTTTTTATTATTACAACGCCTTTGTATTCAAAATTATTCAAGCGCTCAAGTGAAGAGTAAACTGCTGAATCATCAACCCGATTTTGTTTTAAATCAAAAGGGGTTGGTACTGCTAGAAATATGTGCGGACAGGAAAATAAGTCTTCAAAATTGTTTAAACTAATATTTTTATCATATTTAATAATTTCAAAGCTTTTATCAAATGTAGTGGCTATTGCTTTACCGACGACTCCATATCCTATTATTCCTATTTTATTCATATTTATTTTTTCCATAAGCCATCAGCTATAATAATGTTTTTCAAATCTGAAATAAAAACTCTTGTATATAATTAGTATTTTACAAAAACTTTAGTCAGAATAAGGTGGACTGTAAAACATTGACGTATTTTTTCCTACTGATTGAGGCCTATTATATTTTGAGAAATTCAGACTCTTACTAATATAATTCTTCGAAGACACAATTACTTTTTCTCTTTCATCTGGATCGAGTAAGTCCATACCTTCTTGAGCTATTGAAAACTTATCTAAATTATATTTTTTAATATCACGAGGATTACCTAATTTATAATTCTGAAAGTCAATTTCATAATAAATTGTATACTTCGATTTACTATCATATCCTACTAAACCTATAGAATTACCGACCTCATAATCTACAGTCTCGCAAACCCATGTAATTCCATCAAATAAACGTAAGGACGAATCTGATACATTATTCCTATCAAATCCAATGAAATCAGAAATTATTTCATGAATGGTAGTTTGTGCACTTGTATGTTTATCTAGATCATAGGTTGGTGAAACCGTTTCCCAATTTGGATGCTTAATAATTAGTGGTACTCTAAGTCTGTCTTCAGTAAATTGAAAAACTCTACGGTTAAATTCACTTCGAAGAGAGCGACCATGATCTGCAACAAAAATGATTAATGTATTATCATAAAGGTCATTACTTTTTAAATAATCTAAAATAGCACAAAAGAAAGTATCAACGTATTTCATATTCTCTATGTAGCCTGAAAATTCTGCATTATCGTAATTGTCAGAAATTTTAGATATAAATGGTGAATGGCCACCTGGATGGTGCATAGCAAATAAAAAAGAATTCGACTTATTATTAGATATCAACTTAATACTCTCTTCTAACCAAGGATAATTCTGCAAAGCGCCGCTATTAACTGAACGATAGTTACTAAAGCCCCGAGAAAGGCCATATTGAGGAGTCCAGCGGCCATAAGTAAACAATCCATAAGAAGGAATGTTTTTTTCACGCATTTTTTGGCCAAGTGTTTTTATTTTAGTAGAAATAGAGCTTAGATTGGGTGAATTGTAACTACCTTCATAATTATAAATTAAATGTCTTGGCAAGTTTAAACCAGTAATCAGTGAAGCTGCTGAAGAAGCTGTAACTGTTGAAGAAGTTATTGCATTCCTAAACCAATGGTTTGTTTTAGCAAACTTACTTATCGAAGGAAACAGCTCGGTTGATTTTTCGTTATTTAGTAAGTCATCTGTAGTGATTCCATCAAATGACAACAAAAGTATTTGTTTTTTGGTTGTAGTACTAGATTCAGAATTAATTTCTGATGACAATATTTTAAATGGTATTATTCCAACATTGTTTTCTTTATAATCAACAACTAAATTTGTGAGGAATAAATTAATGGGTTTATCTCTACTAGGCAAATCAGAATAATTTACACCAATTTTCAAATCCAACCAATATGTTGGGTGAGACAAACTATCGATTCCATTCTGGTCTACATTGATTCTGAATGTTTTTTTGTAATCGCCTATATTCTGGATGTAGCCTTCAATTAATATATTTTTTACAAAGCGAAGTTGTTTATTTAGGAAGAGACTGAAAACTAAATCTTCCGATTTTTCATCTATTATTTTGGTAATTACATGTGCTGGTTTTTCTTTAGAAATTTCTTTGAAACATTTTGCCTCACGGCTAGAATGTACGCGATAATCTGAATAATTTTCTTTTATAATTAAATTAAATCTTTGATTAGGTATGCCTCTCTTTAATAATTGATTTAAAGATAGAAAATCTTTGGAGGTTTTACCTTCTCTGTATGAAGGCAACAAGATGTTTAAAATTTGTTTAAAGTAATATTTAATATTCCAAAATTTAGATTTAGGAAGCTCTCTGAAGGTGGTGTAATCATCATAAAAAATAATAGGGGAGTGGCCTTCCTGATTTATGATTGTAGTTAAAGATGAATCATCATCCTTATTATTTATTTTACTCATAAAAGATCAAAACCTCCTTCTTCTCTCCTGATTTTAATGAGATAATTAAATATCATATTTTATAAAATCCTAGATTTATTAATCATATTTTTGATGTGATTACCATTATTTTGAAAGAATAAGTTGAAAACGTGTAGTGCCTCATCGGAACTATAGTCTCCAGACTTAACAAATTCCCATGATTCTAAATCTGATTCAGAGATATTTTTTAGATAAGACTTATGAGTTCGTACCTTAACCTTAACGTAACCTAAATGACTGAGTATTGACATTCTATGATTGCCTTGCAAAACGACAAAACGAGATGCTCCCGACATTGAAGTGAGCCATGTACCATATATAAAGGAATTGGGATATGTATAAGGTTTATAACCCTCTTTTTTTAACTTTTTGTATAAAGCTATTATACGTTTAAACTCTTCTTCTATAAATTCGTCTGTAGATGGGCCGCAAAATCTTGAAAGTAAGGGACTCTTTTTTAAAGAGTTTTTAGTAAAGCTAGACCAAGGATATGTAAACAAGTCAAACTCTTTTTTTGTATCTACACCTGCTACTTCCAATATGTTTCTTGGTTTGAATTCTTTCAGAAATTTCCAAAGAGTGGTGTCTTTCGCTTTAATTTGATTGTTGGAATCATATTCTTCTAAAGTTTGTTTAATATGATTCCAGCCTGATTTACCAAAATTGCTGCCAAATATTGTGCAAGCCTTTTCAGGAGAAATATTCCATTGCTGCCAAGGTGCCGACAAAAAACGAATTAAATTGCCCAATTGATATCTGAACCTGTTCATAAAAGTAAAGAATATCTTAATCTAACATACAAAAGTGTAATTGTTGATAACGTTTGCAAGGTATATTACGTCCTATTAATTTTTTTCAGAATTCGGATAAATATACATCTGAATAAGACTATACAGCTGTTTTTCGGGTCTCATCTTAATGAAAAAAATGGAAAAAATAATGAGTGTGAATGCACAAAAGATAACTGAGGTCAATGCTCCAATAGCTATAAGATAAATTATTAATTTATAATAAACTAAATCTGAAATCTGTTGGTAATCTATAACTGAAGAAAATTCTGATAACAAGAAATACAAAGACCCCAATATAATTACGAATGGAATACTTATCCTTAAGCTTTGGAGTCTGCTGGAATAAATATCTGTGAGTGTAAAATGAAGAGATAGTATAAATATCAAGAGACTCCCAATAATTGAACACATAACTATTGCACTTAGACTGATACTGTCATAATAAATTAAAAGGGAAATGGAAGAAAATTTGGTTATTAATCCCATAAAATATATAGAATTGTACAATCTTAGCCGACCTATTGCATTAAGATAGCCAAGAGCTAAACCTGATGATTTTATTAGTATTACTTCAATAAAAAATAACTGTGCTATTTCTAGTGATGCCGTATATTCAGGAATAAAATTTGCTATAATTATTTCAAAGAAGATATAAGAAATTCCTATAAGTATAGAAAGAATCATAAAAAAGCATATCATGTTTGATTCGAAATATTTTTTAAAAATACTTTTATCTGAATGACCTTCGCTGCTAATTTCAAAAAGCATATTTCGATCTGTAACTGCCGTGATTGAACTTACAGCACCTTTTAAAGATACAAATATTCCTTTTGAAAAAGCATAGATTCCCAAACTGTATATTGGAAAAATTAATGTCACTATCAATATATCTAAAGTTGAATAAATCTCAGTAAGACACTTCCTCAAAAAAAGGGGGAAAGATTCACTAATATGCAAAATAGTTTTATTGTAAGAAAAAGAAAACAAAATAGATGGTGAATCGATTTTGTAAAAATAATATAAAAAAACAACCAGTATTACATATGAGGCTAAAGTTTTAGCCAATAAAACTCCTGAAACATGGAAATAATACGCTAATACAACCGATAGTAATGGTGTTAAAATACTAGATACAGAATATTTTGTTACTATAACATCAAAGACGCCAAACCCTCTACAATAATTTGCTAAAAATGTACGTAATCTATTTGCTATCAAAAGAAAAACAATAATTACTATATTTGTAGGATTTAGTAGACCACTAAAATTATATCCAAGAATATACAAAAGAAATAATGCTAATATTATAAATACAGTTGTTACGGACATCCAAGCTGCAGTTACAGCTGCAATGTCATTAGCTTCTTCTTTTTTATCTTCCCCTAAAAGTAAAGATATTCTTCGCCGCATGTTGGCAAAGGTTCCCAAATCTAAATAGCTTGAATATGTCAGAATTAAGTTTGCAATACTCAATAAACCATATCCTACTGGCTGAAGAAATATTGCAACTAAAATTTTAGAAGGTATATTTATTACGTATCCAAATAAAGTGTAAAAAGTTACCTTAGAGGATATATTAACGATCGTTTTTTTTATGTTTTTATTAGAACTCATTTCAATTAAATATAAGGGCTCTCTCTATATTCTAAAACTATTAATTTGTATGATCTAGATTGTATAAATTGTGGAAACCATTATCATAAGATTTATAATTACTTTCTATTGCTGATATAATAAAAGGGCTTTCCACCCATTCATCATTATCTGTTTTAATGAGATTCGTTTCTGAATAAAGAGCAAGAATATATGTATCATTTCCTCTAAATATGTAATTCATATTTATTCTTGTGTATTCTGCATCCCATTCTTGACCACTTAAGAAAACATCATATCGGATTGAACGCTGAAGATTATCATCAGCAACTTCAAATAAAAAATTTAAATCTCCTGATAAGAATTCTATTAATTCTATTTGTTTGTACTCGAAAAATTCAGCATTAGGATTTGTTGTGGCAACAGGGGCTGGAGAATCTGAAAAAGCAGAAATTCGAGAACCTGAAACAACTGCAGAAATAATGGGTTTATCACTGTAACTAGTAGTCTTTATGTACAAACCAGCATCAAGAGCTTTTATGTATTCTAAGTCTCTTGAATAAGTTACCCCCTCGTTGATATAATCGTATTCACTTTCCTTTACTGTAAAAAATTCAGGACTAGCTTGTAAAAATAATATTATAACAATAAGTATTGAATACGCTGTGTTTTTATTAATTCTTTTAGATAAAAATAAATGGTAAGATTCCAAACCCAAAGAAACTAAGACAACAATCACTGGCAAATAAGCAAATGAGCCATAGGTCAAATCTGTCCATATCATAGAATATGACAAAGTTACGAATACTAAATAATTATGAATTGGGCTTTTTCTAAAAATAATTGTCACAAAACCTAACGCTGCAAATGGCAGTAAAAAACCAAATTGCATTGCGTACAATAAACCCAGATTTATTATTGTAAAATGTAACGAATCGCTATCGAAAAACTTTTTACCCCTCTCAAGTGAATACTCTGATGAACCTGAATAGAAAAAATAACCACTTACTGATGATACATAAAGTATTATCAAAAGAGAATATATTATAATCGGCTTTAGAAATTTATTTGTGAATTTAAATCTAGTTGAAAAATAATTTATAATATAGTAAAATATCAAAGACACTACCAATAAACCATTAAGATACATCATTCTATGTATTGAAAGAAGTGCAAAAGATAAAAATAATATAAGAAACCAAAATCCAAAATCAAAGCTAAAATTAATTTTAAACAATTTAATAAAAAGAAAGAGAAAAGCAGGTAATAATGACATGTAAACCATTCTATAACTATACGTAAACTCTGTAAATGATAAATAATATCGTGCTGTTGAAAAGAGTAAAACTGCAAAAAGACATATTGTCACATTTCTCGTAGTTTCTCTTGCAAATAGGAACATTGAGAATGAACCTATAATAGAAAGTAAAATAGGAAGAATAAAGATTGACTGATGGACTGTCAAATCTGTAACAATCGAAAAGGCACTAAGCAAAAATGAACCTCCTGTATTATTAGAACCTGGAAATAAACCAAAAAATGAAAAAAGATTAATAATTCTTTGATCATTTCCAGTATTAATTAGTGCCTGAGATACGAGGTGATTGCCAAATGAATCTGAACCTTGTTCTAAATAACTATCTGGATATCTTAAACAAAAACTAAACAACATTATTGTTGCAAAAAAAAGTTTATGACTTAATTTCATCTTTCTGATTTTAAATTCTCCACAATATTATCAATAATAAATGAATCCATCAACCTCCAAAAAATAAAAATCCAGAATGTAAATATCAACCAACCAACATTTGTATGTGCAAATTGGAGCGCGTCATTGCCCCAATAATGGCCAGATATTATTATTATACTCATCCTTAATATATTGGCAAAATAGGACATCATTACTCCAAGGAGAAATAAAGCTAAAGTAAACGGATCAAGAATTTTGTACTCCACATAAAGGTAACTGAATAATGCACAAATAAAAACGACAACTGAATCAATACCTGAACAACCTGTTGCTATAGAAACTGAACTGGAATGGCCCACTGTTTTATCTATATAGAAAATTGTATTCCCTGTTGTCCAAACCTCAAAACCAAAAAGAGAGAGAAAATTGGCAACAGGTACACCTAAAGTTAGATGAACTAAAGAATCCGACCATGCACTATCGTTAAAGAGATCAAAATTATTTTTTAATATTTTAATTATGACTGTTGCTACTGGATGTGATAAAACAAAAAGGCATAAAAAAATAAATAACATTTTTTTATAATTAATATGCATATCTAAAAAATTAAATATAACCAAATAGAAACCAAAAATAATCAATGATAGGCTATTAGCACTGAAAGAACCATCAAATATAAAAACTTCCAGAAGGATTGTTGAAAATATAATAATTATACCTATTGACCTAAAATAAATTGAACCAACTAAACTATTATCCTTATTTTTAGGATAATCTTGAAGCTTTAAGCATTTGTAAATAAGAAAACTAAGTACTAAAAAGAAAAAAAGTATTGGCGGAAGTGGGAATTTTCCTTCAAGAACTGATTTAGGATATACAAAAACAGTCATTACAACTATTGATTCAATCCATGCGATAAAAAATAATGTTAATTTATTTGAATATGACCAACTAGAAAAATAAACATAAAGTATAAACAATAAAAATAAAAAAGTTATTATGTAAGCATACATGGTAAATTTTCTTTAAGAAATTAAGGCTTCTTACTACCCTCCATTATGTTTAACATATATTTTTGCATTTGATGTTTGAGCTTGAGTTCTATACTTGCTAAATTTTTTTCCTCTCGAGGATCTTTTTCTAAATTGTAAAGCTCAAAATTATCTGGAGTAAGATTATGAATCAATTTCCATTTTCTTGTTCGGACACACCTAACATTAGCTGATTTAGGTGAAGGCCAAAGGCCTCCTAAACCTCCGGTTTCTACATAAGCTATCCTATCTTTTACCTTTTTAAGAAAAAACTTATGTAATCTATTCTTCTTGTGATATTCGACTAAAGGCATAATTGAATCACCTTGAAAAGATAGCAAATTAGAATCAATACTAATTCCTAGAAAATCTAGTATAGTAGGCATAATATCTATACATCTTACTTGTGTATTGATCTTGACATTAGGGAATATAGGATTTAAAAAGTGGAAAAATGTCTTTATTGTATAGTCATAAACAAAAGAACCATACATTTTTTCTCCGTATTTCTCTCCTAGGCTAGTACCGTGGTCAGAAAAAAAAATCACAACTGTATCATCTAAGATATTAAGTGCTTCAAGATGTTTAACTAAGCCTGATGCATATATTCCTGAATCTTTCATATAAGATGAAAAATTTTTTTTATTCTCTTGATATTGCTGAGTGGTGTAATACCCCTCATCTAAATCATCAAACTTTTTAGCTACATTAGCAACGCAACCTGTGTGTATTTTGCTATACTGTAGGAAAACAAAAAAGTTGTTACCTTTTTTATGAGCCTTACTTATTATTTCATTATGATATTCCAGTAAATCCTCTGAACTAATTGAATTTTCATCATGTATTGTTGATTCATCAAAACCTCTTTTAGATAATACTGCTTCACCTAACATGTCTGCGTGTGTATAATATCCATTCTCATTCAAATACTCTGGTAAAGTCTTAAGATTTTTTTTGAGTCTAAACATATTATTGTAAGCATCAACACCATTTCTGTGACCATACATACCAGTCATAATTGAATGAATTGACGCTACAGTATAAGGGGAAGAAACAATACACTGATTGAAAAGCGAACCTTGGCTAAAAAGTGTGGACAGCTCGTGAGAACTGTTCAACATGTCGACACGTGCACCATCTAAACAGACCATTAAGACATTTTTTTTAAACATCAGATGAACCTAAACTAATAAACTTTTTAAGTTTATTTTTCATATACCATTCCGTATACAGATCATAATCTTTGTCTGTATCAAATTCTAACCAGCCTTTAGAGATTAAAATTGGATTCACAGAAAAATTATTATCTATTATACATTGCAGTAAGTCTGTCATATGCCAATTTTTAAATTTGCGAGTATTAAAGGAATTAAGTGATTCTTTTTTCTTATTAATTTTACAAATTTTTAATAATGTTTTTATCCCTCTTGCAGAAAATTTAATTGCACCAACATATCTTCCATCAACTTGGGTTAAACTTGGATTAGGATTTCCTAAATTCATGATTTTATTATCTGAAATAACCAAACTTTCCATATCTTCTGAATATTTTTCACCTAGCCTGGCTTTCCAGTAATCTTCAAAATTCTCATCAACTAAAACGCCAATATCATATTCCGATTTAACCATTTTATTAATCACGGCATCTTCTAATATCAAATCAGAATAAGTCACCAAACATTCAACATTTAATTTATCTTCTGCACATAAAAGACTCTCAACCATATTTGTATTTTCAAAATTAACATTATCAAAATACGTTATATTTTCAAAATTAATTTTATGCGCCTTGTATCCTCTAATAATTACTATATCACTGACGCCATTAGATTGTAATACATCTATCTGATGTTCAAGTAAAGTTTTCCCTACAAACTTAATCATTCCTTTGGGTTTATCAAATGTATGTGCACTTAAGCGACTGCCTTTACCTGCTGATAGAATGATTGCTCTCAATATTGGTCCAATATTTTTTTTATTAAATTTTTATTGAAAATATCAAAATTTGGTGTACTAGCTTTTCTCTCCGGATGCCACATTAAACCAAATATTGGATGAATACTATGTTCAAAAGCTTCAGTATGCCCATCATCAGATTTAGCTAAAGACTTTAGATTTTTACCTAATTTTTTGATTACAAAATTATGATATGAATTCACAGTCAAAGAATCAAATTTAGTTAATATGGAACTATCTCCTGAAAAATAAATTTTATGCTCACCTGAATCATGGATATGTGATGAGGTTAATTTTTCTAGCGTTCCTCCAAAATAACAATTTAGAAATTGCATCCCTCTGCATATCCCTATTATTGGAATTCTTTCCTTTATAGCTTTTTTTACTAAAATCTTCTCAACAGAATCTCGAATTATGGATGACGAATAATCTTTATCTGATAAACTAAGACTATCTGATACATTGTTACCTCCACTTAAAAATAAAAGTTTGCTTTCCTTTAGATATTCCTCAGCAATAGTCACATTATTGGGAATAATCAAAGGTTTGGCATTCAAAGATACCAAGTAATCAATCAAATCATGACTAACAGCATCTCGGATTTCATGATACTCTTTTGTATCTACTATTCTACTAGTGACGGAGATTTTATATTTCATTGTTATTTTTTAGAATTGATATATGCTTCAACACAGGATGTATAATATAATACATCTCTGAGTTTTGAGATTTGTTCTCATGTAGTTTAACTTCTTTAATGAAATTCAAATCATTTAGAATATTAACCATTGTAACAGAACGCATCCATGGATCAAAAACATAATCGAGATCAACGCCTTTTGGAGGATTAAATTCTTCAGACCTTAAAATTTTACCTGAGTCTAACATCTCATCCATGACAAAGGCTGTACAGAAGCATTTACCCTCTTTTATTAAGCTATAATAGAAACAAGTACTTCCTCTGTACTGAGGTAATTTTCCTGGGTGCACATGTATGAAATTTTTCCCAATTGATAATATCTCTTTTTGGAGTATACCGCCTCCTGAAAAAATGACCCATTTTGATTTGAACTTTTTCAATTCATCAATAACTAAGGTATCATTACAATTGGTCGAAGAAACTATAGAAAAATCAATATTATTGTCTGTTAATGTTATACTTGGTTTCTCATAAGGATTATAATAATCTGCAAATTCTAGATTAGGAGGGACTGCAATTTCACTTAATCTATCATCCATCAATAAAATTTCAGAAGGAATCAAATGATTTTTAATCATTCTTTGAATGTATGCACGGCCTCTCAATGATGGATGTAACAAGAGGGCTATATTTTCTTTAATCATGCCTTTTTACAATTTCTTTAATAATTGATAATTCTAAGTTAATAATCTCTAAACTCATCACTAAATCTTCAACATCTGAAATATTCTTTAAGGAAGATATAATTATGTCGTTTAGTTTTAGACTTGTATTAAGATATTTTAAGCGACCACTAATTTTATATTTTTCTAAACAACAATAACTTAAAAGTATGTAATTTTTTATATTATTGTAGGCTCCTTGAGGACGTCCCTCATCATAGGAATCATATAAAATTTTATTCACTTCAAATTTAACCACGTAAAAATCCAAATTATCTGCTGCTCCACTATCTTTAATTTTTTCTAGAATCTGATTTAAAATTGTACCAGTTACTCCCGAATTATCTTTAATACTTTTCTTTTCTTTGCTTGAATCTATAATACCATTTAGATTCTTTATAGCTCTGCTCCGATGTTCATAGTAATACTCTAGAAAATTTCCTCCCTCGAATAGAGAGAAACTATAAGTTATGTTATCCTTTAAATCATTACCAATATTGTAAGAATACATTATACTCTTTTAATTAAATTATTTGAACAATCTATTATCAATTTGTCATTTGTTGAGAAAGTATCGAATTGGCGACCACAGCCTATTGCTGCAGGTAAATTAAATTCTGCACATCTGATTGCCATGTGTGAAGCTACGCCGCCATACTTTGTAATTAACCCCTTGATATTATGTGTAAATATCCAATCATAACCCGGATCTGCACTCTCAATCATAACTATTTTGTCTGAGATTGAAAAAGATTCTTGATTGTTATCAATCTTAACTACCTCTCCAGAAACTGAATTATTGGTAACAAAATTTGGCTTATTTGTTGGTAAATGGAAATGAACTAAATCACGGGGATTACAAATTAAATCTGGCAATAGTAAATGATTATTAAATTCAAAATCTTCTTTTCCGATTTTGACGAGATTATTCAATAATTGAAGGTCGGATTCTTTCTCTGATTTAGAATTCATTTTTGTCAAGAAATTGTAATCAATAAAGGATATATCCTTTTTAGAAAGACCATTTTCTCGACCCCATTCTGCAAGCAGATTAAAACTGTCACTAATGCTTCTAGTAAATATAAACTTTGAATATTCTCGACCTTTAATACTTTTCTCAATAAAATCGAGAAATGTATCAAGTTCAATTTCTAATTTCAATTCTTTCAATAACTTTCCAATTTTTGATTTTTCTTCTGAATTTAGTTTGAAACTTGAAATTATACTGCTATTTTTACTGTCAAATCTGCTGTCCTCTAAATCAAAATATAAATCAGGAGCTTGATCGTATCTTAATGAAGTTATGTCAAAAGTACCTGGCCGTAAATGGCCAAATCTAGCTAAGAACTTATCCATGCTTGTAATGCCTTTTTTTAGATTTTCCAATTCATCTAATAATTCTGTGGCTACTGTGTTTATTGAATTTAAGTATGAATCATAAGAACTCTTAGGTATTATCTCTTCGTTTACAAAAGATTTTAGAAATGTGTTTCCCACAAACGCAAACCTAGCAAGTGTTGAGAAAGGAATTGTACCTAATTTTTCACAACTTGTGATTAACTTTTCTACCTTTGAGATTTTATCAATGTCATTTCTGTTAATTATTTCTTTCCTATAAATATCTAATTTTTCAACGAGGGTGAGCAAGTTATCATGCTTCACTAAAAAACCGTTTATCATTTTCTCAGTATGTTTTCTAAAAAAATATGACATCTGCTCTATTTCTTTATCCTTAAAACCAAATTCTTTCCATCTATTTATTTTATTAGAAAAATAGGGGCTGTAACAAGTTGTTGCAACATCAAATTCCAACTTGTCATGTAAATGTGGGTTTTTATTAAGGAATTCTATTGATTCATTAACAAGCATCTCTCTTATGTGGTGTGGGAGGTCTTTAGGTGTAAATGAATTTATACTGTTGCGAACATCAATGAACGGTTGGCCAAAAATCATTAACAAAAGTTCTTCATTTTTAGGATTATAGTAACCTATATCGCCCCTAGCAACTCTCCAAGCTTTTTTAGTTATTAGGCGATGAAAAAGAGATTTGGAAAGAGGGCTAGGGCGCGTACCAATAAGTTCTGCTGGATTCCAATCAGGCATCTTTCCAAGAATTGTTGTTTGTCCGCTAATATTGGGTTTTGGTGAAAAAACATTTTCTAAGTCTTTAATTTTATCTTTAATTGTTTCTAAGTTTTCATGTTTACCATAACTCTGAACTGCTATTTCACTAGCAATAGGCCTTACCTGAAAAATATACAATTTTTCATCTAAATCAAATGCAAACTCTATATCAATCATACTATTGTCTACTAATTTTTCAATTTCTTTTACTGCATTTATCAACTTAGACATATATTGATTTTTATTTGTTGACTTAATACTTTTATGCTGGTAGTACAAATAATGCTTTCCTTTTCCTCCTGATGTAACTATGTCTGTTTCGTTAGACTTAGTATAATTAACACAATAATAAGGCGCACCAGTCTTCATATCACATGTGAAAACAACACCAGAAATGGTTACATTTGGAAGTAAGGGCTGTATGAAAACTAAATCGTTATTATTTTTACTTTTACCATAGCTATCAATCACCTCCTCCACGGCCTCTCTAACTAATAAACGATTATCTCTGTCTATTCCTATTAACGATTTGAATTTACCAGCCATTGAACTTTCAAACGAATCTTCACTTATTGAACTACTTCTTACGATTAATTTATCATTTCTAAAGTGGTCTTGAACTCTATCAATAATAGCGTCCTTATCTTTATTCCAAGTACTTATGTCAAATGACACTTGTGTTAATATTTTTGCGTGCTTCAATTGGCCTTTAAGATTAAAGAGGGTCTTGGATTTATTACCAAAAGTAAAATTATAAAAATCATTAAGATTGTCTAATTCGGCCCAATTATCTTCGGTATAGTAGTTTTTCAGTTCATATTTCTTATTGATCATTTCACTGAATAAATCCATAAAACCAAAGGGGTATTTTCTGTTCTTTGTTTTACAATTAACAATTGATCTGATAGTAGATATTAGTTCCTCATTATGATCTTTACTCAGAAAACATATTCCTGTATATTCCCCTGATATTTTATTTATATCATTAAAATTACGGTCTGCTTTTATAACAAAACCTTCTTTGTTAACCTCTACTTTTTCGGCTTTGTTTATAGAATCTTGAGATCTGTTAAATCTTTTTAGCCACCTCTTATCCGTCAATATGTTGATTTTATTTCTATCAATTTTAGAAATGAAGTTATTTATGAAATCTGTGTTATAGACTACGTCTCCAAATGAAACTAAAATATCTGAGCCTATAATTTCATCCTCGCAAAGTAGAAGCGACTCAAGTGGGCCTGTTTTAGCCCAATTATCATTGTATATTACATTGACTTCTTTGGATATAGAAACCAGATCCTCTGTTTCTTTTCCTGCAACTACATTTATGTCCTTTAAACCTGAATTTTGCAGTGAATTAATAATCCACGTCAAACTAGTTTGAAAATTCGGATTTTTAGGAAGTTCTTTTGAACCTAAGCCTGCTAAAACTATTGCCTTCATAAATTAAAATTTATTTATATTATGCGTAAATTATACTTTCTTCTTATAAAATTAGCTTCGGAGCAAGGTAATACCTGGCTTTTCCAAGATATGCCAATCTATATTTTTTGAAGTTAAAATTTCTTTTGCTATTTTTTCAAATCTTGTGCAACTGAGTGGATTGTCATATTTTGGCGACAGTGCATCAAAAGTATCATGTATCCCGTATTCCATTATCCACTTATCTGACTTTTCTTTAAAGAAATCATTATTTCTATAACTATAAAATGGAACAAAGATGCGCTTAATTAGTTTACCGAATTTTCCAATATCATCTAATTTATTACAAAAATGGAACAAAAAAGGAGCTAAACTTTGAATTCTATCATATAGCTCGCTCGGTGGCATTTTAGTAGTTAAAGGACGAAGTGCATATTTCCATCTAACCATTTGTGTCCATGTCCTTGCATAAGAATGGATAAAAACATTGCCAGAGTGTTTAACATATCTTAATATATTTCTCAAGAATTTATCTGGATTTGGAGTATGCTGAATAACTCTATGACAAAATACTATATCAAAATGATTTTCTTTAAATGGTAAATCGAGAAGACTGGCTTGAAGAAATTGTGATTTAGGATTATTACCGATATTATTGTAAGCAACATCAAGACCTGCAATATCTACGGACACTACTTTTGCACCTAATGATAGCAGAATTTCAGTATCTGGACCAGCTCCACAACCGCATTCCAAAATTAATTTATCTTTGAAGAAATTAGGTTGCCAATTTGTTCTATTAAGTATCGTTTCTAATCTATGGTTAGTACGATTAACTGAATCTAATTGTAGTTCAGAATGCCTTTGCCGTAATACTGAAAAATTTCCTGTCGAATATGATAAATCTGGTGATAATTTAGGTATCCTTCCAGAAGTATTAATCGATCCTATCCTATCTGGAATGAAACAATCAATGAAACTACTCTTTATTGTCACAACTTATCCTAATGACTATGAATTATTAAAAAATCTTTCCTGAACTGACTGTTGCCACTGGTAATGGATTTTCTGAAAGGTAAATGTATCTTTTCCACTCTTCTAAGTCATCAATTTTACGTTGATCGAAAGATGGCGGAAATAAACGTTTCCGGATTTGGCGAGGGGCTCTATCATTCAGAATTTCAAATAAGCGCCATGAAATACTATTGTAAGATTTTCTTGAATTATTATTAGCTAATGAGTATAAAGGCTTATGATTGGTAGTAGCCAAATAAATACTTTTGATAGTCTCAATAATTAATTGCTTGCAGGCAGTAGGGCCATCTAAAAAGCGAAGGTGATAACCCGGAAATGTCAATGTGTCGTAATCTTTTTTCAAATATGTTGAAAACGAATTTTTACAATCATTAACAAGTGCCTGACCATTGAGTTGACGTAAAACAGCCTGCTGGGCCGACCATGCAACTTTTCTCAATTTAGATCCGTGGGAAAGTACTGTCTCAATGTAATACCTCGCTGGTTTGTGTACTTGATAAATGTAAGCATGGATATCTAATACTACCTGTGGAGGATTTTCCTGCGCCCATTTCCATAAAGCTGTTGATTCAGGACTTTTGAGATTGTCTTCTTTGCGGAAATCCCAAAAGATGTTAACACCATAAGAATTACAACCGCTAGTCCCCAAAATGAACCCATCAGGATTAATCATAGGAACTACATCAAAGCTAAATTTTTCAAGAACTTTTCTCGCGTATTCGTCATCAGAAAGCAGCCAATCTATCAGCCAAAATGTCGCAAGTGTATCTGGTTCTGAGGCATGAATACCAGCCCATATGAGAAATCTGTCCTTTTTTTTAGCTGAATTAGAATTAATTTGTAAAAGAGGCAATGGCTCCCCAAGAACACTAGTACCTATCTCATGGTAACTGCAAATAGAAGGATTCAAACTAGAAATTGAAATCAAATGTTCCTTTACATATGAAGGATTGATAGGTATACTATTCGCTATATGGATCTTTTGCCCTGGTAAAATCGTTAGTGGAAATTTATAGTCTCTATGACCTTTTGTGGCTTTTACATTTGAAAGCAAATACCAATCTTTTCCGTCGTCACTACAAAAGAGAGGTGCTTGTGTGGAAAACCATGTATTTATGTCTGATTTTGTTGTTGGCCGAAGTAATTCAATATTAAGTTCATGTAATTTATCGCCCTTGTTTTCCAAATCAAAATGGAAAAAATAATCATAACCCTTTGGATCCTTATAGTTGCCTGCTGCAGGATCTGGAGGAACCCTAATTTGTAAATTATTGCTGTCCAAAAATCTAATTTTATTTCCTGCACCAGTCTTAAAGGCTGTTCTGACTGTGAGTGAATCTTTTATGACTGTTTTCGACTGTGTCCATGAATAAATCCCCTTTGACTCATCTGACATTATGGCGCAGTTATTTTTATCAGGGTCAATACTTTTTGTTTCAGTCATTATTTTATTTATGATTACTATATATTAACTAAAAAATGTGAATAATATTTCTTTAGAACATTAACTCCAAATGAAATATTGGATTTGATAGTATCTGGAGAAACACTAAATCCTTGTTTTTTCTTTGAAAGTATTGGAGGAGGTAGGATATCTTTGTATGCATATTTCGCCAAACCCTTCAAATCATTTTTAATAAATACTAAATTATCAGGTAGGCTAAACATAAATTCAATTAAATCTCTAGATAGTAAAGGTACTCTTGCTTCTAAAGATACCGACATGCTAGTTCTATCTACTTTAGTTAAAACTGATTCATGCATATATGTTTTGAAGTCCAAATAGCGAAGCCTATTACTATAACTTAAGTCAAGACACCAATGTTTTCTAAAATACCAATAGTCATCATAATCATCTTCTATATCAAAATATTTTCTGTATTTTAATTTCTCTTCTTTAATCATCCCACCTGCACCTATTTGTTTCGTATACAATTCTAAATCGTCCAAAAAAAAGCGCATGAAGATATTCAATGACCTATAAGGAAGAGTATTTAATCGAAAAACGTCTCTAAGTTTCACTAAAATCGGTTTTAGCATTTTAAATTTGATAAAATAAGATGATAATGGATTCCTTTTAAGATGTCTGGAGTATCCTCCAAATAATTCATCACCTCCATCTCCTGTTAATACAACTGTAACATATTTTTTGCTCATTGACGAAACTAAAAATGTTGGAATGGCTGAGGTATCTGAATTAGGTTCATCATACCAATTAGATAAATTAGTCATCAAACGTTTGGTTAAATCGGGTGATAATTCTAGAACTCGATGTTTTGTATTATTTAATTTGGCGACTAAAGATGCATCTTTTGCTTCGGATTTTGAAGGGTCTGCAAAAGTTATTGTAAAAGTCTGAAGTTTTTGATTTGTCAATTTAGATGCTGACGTCGTTACTATACTAGAGTCAAGTCCTCCGCTTAACAAAAAACCTAAGGGAACATCAGAAACCATTTGAGATTCTACTGAA
>CACAGG010000007.1 GCA_902531985.1 uncultured marine group III euryarchaeote | reverse complement strand
TAAGGGAATCAAGAAGTAATAGAATCCAGCAGTTATTCTTTGCTGATCGGGTAGATTTTCTAAGTTCAAATTTTCACCATTACCATGTCTTTTACTGAACGAACCGTTTCAAAGGGAATATTTAACGTATTGTCTGCCCCTAATTCATGTCCTTCGGGGATTTCTCCATCGGAAACAATCACTAATGTTTTCAATTTACCGGAAGTAGAGTCGAGTATTACATTAGAAATGTATCCTAAACGTTCTCCTGAAACGGTAGTTACTTGCTTGTCTCTAAGGTCTGATAGTCTTATTTCCATATTACATGTAGAGGTCGTCTTCATTGCGCCTTTCTTTGCGTCTAGTTCTAGATCTCAACTTTTTACCTAATTCTGAGTAGTATTTTACAGTATCTTCAGTTACAGACGGGGCAACTTGTTCGAGAGCTTCGTCAAAATGTTTCATAGTAACTTCTTTAGCTTTTGGATTCTTCCTAAGTGCCAAAATTGCAGCTTCTCTTACAACACCCTCTATGTCTGCACCAGTATACCCTTCCATCCTCCCAGCTAATTTATCAAGATTGACTCCCTTTAGAGGCATATTTTTTGTATGAATTTCTAAAATTTGTTTTCTTGCCACTTCATTTGGCTCATTTACCAAAATCATTCTGTCAAATCGTCCAGGTCTTAGAAGGGCGGGGTCGATCACTTCAGGTCTATTTGTAGCTCCAATAATCACGACTCCTTCTAAATTTTCTAGACCATCCATGCTGGTTAGTAATTGATCGACAAGCCTGTCAGACACTTTACTATCGCTATCACCGCCTCTAGCAGGTGCCAAGGCATCTAATTCATCTAAGAACACAATACATGGAGAAACTTGTTTTGCTTTTCTAAAAACTTCACGAAGTTTTTTCTCTGATTCTCCAACCCATTTTGACATAACTTCGGGACCTTTAATCGCGATAAAATTAGCTGCAGACTCTGTAGCTACAGCTTTTGCCAATAGGGTTTTTCCAGTTCCAGGAGGTCCATACAGTACCATTCCCCGGGGTGGCGTTATTCCTAGCCTCTCAAAACCTTCAGGATTAGTTAATGGCCACTCCACAGTTTCTATGAGTTGCTGTTTTGCTTCATCTAATCCTCCAACTTCATCCCATTCCACTTTTGGAATTTCGACCATAACCTCTCTCAAGGCAGAAGGTTCGACATCCTTTAGAGCTTCTTTGAAATCATCGTTATTTACTTTCATTTCTTGAAGTAGTTTAGGAGGTATAGGTTCATCTAAATCTATTTCAGGTAAATACCTTCTTAGGGCACTCATTGCAGCCTCTCTTGCTAGGGCTGCTAAATCGGCACCTACAAATCCATGAGTTATTTCTGCAAAGTATTCCAATTCTTTCCAATGACCTTCTTTGTTTCTTTTGATGGGCATACCTCGGGTGTGAACTTGAAGGACTTCTTTCCGTCCATCTCTATCAGGTATTCCTATCTCAATTTCCCTGTCAAATCTTCCCGGTCTCCTAAGAGCCTGATCTATTGCATCTGGTCTGTTTGTCGCAGCAATTACGATCACTTGGCCTCGAGCTTGTAACCCATCCATTAAAGTTAGAAGTTGAGCCACTACGCGCCTCTCTACTTCACCCTGAGTCTCATCACGCTTTGACGCAATTGAATCTATTTCATCAATAAATATGATTGATGGTGAATTAGTTTCAGCCTCTTCAAATTTCTGCCTTAAGTGAGCTTCTGATTCTCCGTAATACTTGTTCATAATTTCAGGCCCTTGAATAGACAAGAAATTAGCTCCAGATTCATTTGCAACTGCTTTTGCAAGTAAAGTCTTACCTGTGCCTGGAGGTCCATAAAGTAAAACACCTTTTGGAGGATCTATACCTAATGCATCGAAAAGTTCAGGATGCTTGAGAGGTAACTCAATCATTTCTCGGACTTTTTTAATTTCTTCCTTGAGTCCTCCAATATCCTCGTAAACTACTCCAGTTGTAGTCAATTCTTCTTCTTTAATTGGATCTTCATGTACTTGAATAATAGTATCAGCTTGAATTTGGATTATACCTTTTGGTTGAACTACGGTGACTGCAAATGGAAGTCTACCTCCCATGAGTGTGAGTCCAGGTACAATAACAACGTCTCCTTTTGTTAGAGGTCGCCTGTTTAGGCCTCTCAAAATAACTTCTTCAATTCCAGGTCCAAATTGAACTCTTCCAGATTGATCCATCATTGGTGCTAGGACTACTTTTTGTGCAGGTTTAACTTGAGCTTTCTTGACTTCTACTTTGTCTCCCAAATTTACTTTCGCATTATTTCTAATTAGTCCATCTACACGAATAATTCCTTTTCCCTCGTCTTCAGTTCTTGCCCTCCAAACAATTGCAACAGTAGGGTCTCTTCTTCTTCCGTGTATTTCTACTATATCTCCTATAGATAGCCCTAATTCATTTCTTGTTAATGTATCTAGTCTACCTCTACCGTAACCGACTTCGTCTTGTAGTGCTTCAGCAACTTTTAGAGTAATCGAGTCTTCTCCCATAGTCTTATTGTATTCTTTGGGTTCAAAAAACTAATGTTGGTTGGATTTTACCTTTCTCATTCTATTTCCAACAATCAAAAGAACAGAAGCAACCGGGGCAATTATTGTTGAGAATTCCGGAATTCCCAATGCAACAGCATCCGTGATATCATCTATTGATGAGCTTGGTACATTTTGCTCTTCCCATAATTCAGTCATAGCTTTACGGCTAGAATCTGTTGAAACTACTCTTACTTTATCATTAGTTGTATCAAGTGTAAATCCTAGATCATCTTTGTCGCAAGCAAGTTTCACACCATTATGTCCTGAATTAATTGCTACGTGATCATCCCAGTCAGGTCCAGAACCATGAGCTCTGTCCCAAAAGCCTTCAGTATCCCATTGGAAAACATAGCCTCTGGTATTACCTGAACTAGTTTGTTTGTGAGTAGTACAGGCCGTATCATAAGTTCCAGAATTTAGAGAAACATCGTCAATGATTACAGCAATAGTTGAATCAGTATTATCAAAAGCACTTTCAGTGTCTATCCTAAAGAAAACGTAATTACTGTCTTCAGCCCAATAAACATTTAGAATCTCAATATCACTTGCTAATCCATCGTCTCCATCGTTACCTAATTCATTCCAGGAAACGGGGAATGAGGGAGTTCCAGCTCGACTGCCATCTTCAGGCAATGTTATCTTATTATATATTTCACTTTCAATTTCATCTTTATCATTATCCCATGACTTAACGTAGAGGTAATAATTTCCATCGTCTCCGAGAACTTCGATTTCATTGTAGTCATTAGCACTTGGAGTGTCTGTTTTCCCTATCCAGTTCCAATTGTTGTTAATCCCATTGTAAGTACTTATAGTACTTGATGTGATAATTCCATAGTGACCGACGATATGTATTAGTTTTTCAGCACCAAGTGAGTTTCCTTTGTAACCTGTAGATTCATTATAATCAGTGTCTATGAAAATTAATATCTCATCAGAGCCCAGTATTTCTGGTACATCATATGTTATACTTTCTCCATCTACCAGTGTTGAATCGTATCCCCCACCTCCAATTCCTTTACTTTTAGCTAGTTTGTCAGTAAAGTTTGTTCCTCCTAAAATGCTTTCTTCTACATTAATGTAATAAAATGTTTCACTTGCTTTGTCTGTGAAATTGGCATACCTAATAATGTCTGAGTTTGCGTTTATCTCATCATTTGAATCTAGTTTAATATTTGCATTTTGATTCCAATCTTCAAAATTTCCATCAATGTCTATTCCGTCAAGTGCTCCATTACGATTATCGTTTGCATTTTGTCTTCCAATAGCAACTCTACTAAGATAGGTTTGTTCTTCTTTAGTTGCAGAGTCAATGATATGAGTGATGTCATAATTCCCATTATTATCTACAGTTATCGTAATAAATTTGATACCGTCACCAGCATCTATTCCTAAATCAAATAATGGGACTTGTAATTCCATTTTTGCAGCACCAGATGAATAAAAGGAAGATGTAGTATTGGATTTTAAAGTAGTCAAGCTGTGAAATCCATTCCAATCACTATTGTCTTTAGAATTATCAAACATGTAAAGTAGAGATGTCGAAATTTTACCACTACTTGCGCCGTAAATCTCTATCATATGATCAGCACCCAGGCCCGGATAGAAATATCCTGTATTTGGGTTATTATCGCTATCAATAAGCATTCTCATTGTTGCAGGACTAAAAAACATAGGTTCATCGGTCTCAACCAAGAATGACATGTATACTTTATCAGTTGTGACAGTTGTATTGATTATGTCTATATTAGGGTTTAAAGCATCTCCTATGATGTCTGCAGTTCCTTGTTTTCCTGCCCAATCACTAAAATCTCCATCGATTCCTACAGTTTGCCTCGTTTCACCAGATTCCCAAAGGAAAAAAACGGTCCCACCACCTAAAAGCAATGCGATTAAGATGGCGATTGTAGATATTCTGGCAGTGTTACTTGCAGCGTCTAATTCGATATGTGAATAGCCGCCTAGGCCGCCTATTGATTGTAATCCATTACCGTTTGTTAATCCATTTCCGTTAGTTAATCCATTACCATTAGTAAGTCCGTTACCGTTTGTTAATCCATTACCATTAGTTAATCCATTACCATTAGTTAATCCATTACCGTTGGTAAGCCCGTTACCGTTGGTGAAGCCTTGCTTTTCTTTGGCTGGATTGATCCTAGTCATGAGAATTCCTGCCCCTCAAAGGGTTTTATAATATTAACTATGTTAAAATAAAGGTAATAAGTTGGCGGGCACGGAGGGATTTGAACCCCCGACCTGCTGCTTAGGAGGCAGCCGCCATTCCTGGCTAGGCCACGTGCCCAGTTCAGTTATTCATCAGCAAAAAAGTTACTTTTTTCTTTCTTTATTTCCTTTTTCTCTTCATAAAGTTTCCCCATAACTGGAGCTTTAACTTCTTTTAAGGAATCTATTAATTCAGCAGAATCTAATAACTCTGGCAGTGGTCTTTTATCTAAAATTTCAGAATGTTTCTTTTCAATTTCACCCATAATTTCGCTTTTAGTGAAAGAATTTGAAAATTGTTTTTCTTCTAATAAGTTCTCAGGAAAATTACCTTCTTGTAATGCCTCGAAATTAGTTTTTAATTCAAGGCCAACCTCCTTTTCATCTACAATTTTCTCTATAGAGCTTGATTTCAAATACTTTTTAATTTCCTCTTTTTCAGATTTCATTATATTACCTATATTAGCTTGAATTTAATAACTATTCCCTTATTATTTTTTCCACGGCAGTTAGTGGATCTATTTTTCTATTAAGTATGTCTTTTGCCATGTTTGGAATTTCATTGCTTCCTATTTGCACCATCTTTTTAGTAAATAATTTTTGACTAACTTGATTCTCTAATTCGTAATTTATCCGTTTTAATCTCATAGTATTCTTTTTTTCAGTACCTAGATATTTTTTATGATTCATAATTTCATGCCATAAGTCCTCAAATCCATTACCATTAGTAGCAGTTGTTGTTACTATAGGGGGCATCCATTCTTTTTCCTCACCTAGGCTTAGCATCATTGCAAGTTCTTTTGATAATCTGTCAGAACCAGGCCTATCTCCTTTGTTAACAACTAAAATATCTCCGATTTCAAGAATTCCTGCTTTTTGAGCTTGTACTTCATCTCCCAGTCCGGGTACTTCAACAACAATAGTAGTATCTGCAATTTGCACAATTTCAACGTCACCTTGTCCAGCCCCTACAGTTTCTACAATTGTAATATCATTTCCAAGCATTTCAATTGCATTAATCATAAAACGTGTTGTTGCAGCTAAACCTCCTAAGTGGCCACGACTGGCGACTGAGCGAATAAAAATCCCAGTACTCTGTGCGCTAGTCATTCTAAGTCGGTCTCCTAAAACTGCGCCTCCCGAAAATGGGCTTGTAGGATCAACAGCTAGAACACCTACTTTGTGGCCTTTTTCAATAGCCATTTTTGTTAGCAAGTCCACTATTGAGGATTTACCAGCCCCAGGTGGGCCGGTGATTCCAATTATGTAAGAATTACCGGTATGTTTCCAAATTTTCTTTAGTATGGTCTCAGCTAATTTCTCTTCATTTTCAATAAGAGTCAATAGTCTTGCTACTGCTCTTACATCTTTATTTCTTAGCCTATCTATTATTTCTTTTTCATTCAATTTAAGAACCTTTTACGTAGTTAATGATATCATTTGTTGATGAACCAGGGCCAAAAATTGCCTCAATACCTATTTCTTTCCATTTAGGGATTTCTTCATCGGGAATAATTCCTCCGGCTATTATTTTTATGTCGCTAGCTTCTCTTTCTTTGAGTAATTCTATTACTTTTGGAAAGATGTGCGTATGTGCTCCAGAGAGTATACTTAATCCTATAAAATGAACGTCTTCCTGTATTGCAGCTTCAACTATATCTTCAGGGCTTTGTCTCAAACCAGTATAGATAACCTCCATCCCGGAATCTCTTAAAGCTCTTGCAATTACTTTAGCACCTCTGTCGTGTCCATCTAAGCCAGGTTTAGCAATAAGGACTCGAATTTTTCCCTTTTTGCTCATAAATCAATCCATAAATACTACTATTTAACAATTTATGATTTTCTCTTGGTGTTATTTAAGTTTTAGGCGAGTCTTTCCACGCTTCTTTTTACCAGGAATGAAGTTATTCTTTTTCGTAGATTTTGTACTCTCTTTTGGTAATTTTGGCTCTGCTGTAATTGCCATTTTTCTTAGGTTAGAGTCTCCCTTATTATCTTTAATTTCAGGTTTTTCTTCTTTAATTATTTCTTTATCCATATTGTCTTCTTTTTCCCATTCATCTTCGTAAGGCTTGTCATTTGTAGTCTTGGAAGCATTAGAGCTTTTTACGCCTATAGTAAAAGAACCCCATGTGAATATAAATAATAAAATAAAAATTAATATTTCTACTAAATTTATTCTTAGTGCAGGCCCTAAAGCAATTGACAACAGCGTTAGGAGAGATACAACTAACCCCAGAGCCCATCCACCTCCAACAGTTAAAATGTAGGTAAGATGCCAATTACTGTCTAAATCTTTAGCTCCATTTCTGCCCGCTATAAATGGTATGATAATCAAAGAGAGAGGTATTCCTAAAGGTAAAAATAAAAGAAAAATCAATCCTGCAGTCATTGTTTTTAACGCAGAATTTCTCGCTTTGATGTATTCATGGACAGACATGTGCCGGTTTCCTGAAGGTGGTGCCGCCGGCCGGGATCGAACCGGCGACCTCGGGATCTTCAGTCCCGCGCTCTCCCTACTGAGCTACAGCGGCTAAGCTTTCTATTGTGAGGCCCCCATTAAAACAATTAACCACGTAAGAATACCTTTTATTGACCCTTCTTAAATCCACTATTGGTGATTGAGCTTGCCTAAATTTACAGGAAAAGAATCTGCTTTCAAAGGAAAGTGCTATTTTTGTGAAAAAGAGATAATGGTACCAACAGGTCCCGGTTGGAATTCAACTAGAGTTATCTGTAGAGATTGCTCAAAGAATCAAGAAAGTAAATAGTGTTCTAAATAGGTAAAAATTGTATAAAATAAGTGAATCTGCAAACGCACCTTATGGTTCGGCTCCAGATGAAAGAAGCGTAGAGCAATTGTTAGATTCGTCTATTGTGATAATTAACAAACAAGCAGGTCCTTCGTCACATCAAGTTGCAGCTTGGCTAAGAGATTCATTTGATCTGGATTTAACAGGTCACGGCGGAACTTTAGATCCGAATGTTACCGGAGTATTGCCAATATCTATTGGAAAAGCTTCTAAAGTTATCAAAGTTATGCAGGAGTCTGCTAAAGAATATATTTGCCTGATGAAGCATTACAAGAGCCAAAGTGAATCTAAAGTTTTAGAAATGTTTACTAAGTTCACAGGACCCATATATCAGATACCACCTTTTCAAGCAGCGGTAAAGAGAGAATTAAGAATTAGAAGAATTTATGAAATAGAGTTGTTGGAACATTCTTCAAAGAAAACCCTTTTCCGAGTTCTTTGTGAAGGAGGTACTTACATTCGTAATTTATGTGAAGATATTGGTTCAGCCCTAGGTTCTGGAGCCGTAATGGACCAATTAATTAGAACTAAATCAGGACCATTCACAATTGAAGATTCAGTATCAATGGTTGAAGCTCATGACCTTTACAAGCATTGGAAAGAATCAAATGATTCCCCAGGCATGAAGTCAATATTGAAACCTTTAGAAGATATGCTTGTCGATATTCCGGTAATTGAAGCTAAAGATTCCGCAGTTGATGCCGTATGCCACGGGGCTGATTTAGCAGCACCCGGAGTTTCTTCAGTTTCAAAAGATATGAAAAGAGGGCAATTAGTTTCGATTAGAACCTCCAGGGGTGAAGCTGTAGCTTTAGCCCGTGCAACAGTTAATGCCGATGAAATTGCAGCTAATCCCAAATCCAAGGGTAAAGTAGCAAAATTAGATAGAGTTATAATGGAAAGAGGTACTTATCCTAGAGAGTGGAAAACAAAATGAGGTATAACAGAGAGATAGGTTTTGTTGGATTTTTTCTCGCACTTTACGTCCTATATTTCAGCCTAATAGAAACAGGTCCTGCAAAATTTTTTACAGCTCCGAATGCTCAGAAATTATTCTACTTCCATGTTCCTTCAGGTTTGATTACTTATCTTGCTTTTTTGATGGTTGTAGGAGGAAGTGCAGTTTATTTGTATAATAAATCGGACTATGCGGATCAACTAGCTAAGTCCAGTGCAGAGCTAGGTATAGTGTTTGGATTTATGTCGCTTGCTTCTGGAACTTTTTGGATGAAAGCTGAGTGGGGTGGTGATATAGTTGATCGCTTTTTGACAGATATGCGTTTAGCTTCTACTCTAGCAATGTGGCTTTTGTATATTGCATATTTTGTTTATAGGCGTCAGCCTGAGAGTTTAGCAGTTAAAAAAAATGCAGCAATTTTAGGTTTATCTGGGATGATTATGGTCCCTTTATCTTATTTATCATCAAGATTTTTGAGATCTCATCACCCAGTAATAGTAGCAACTGAGGATCAAGGCAGTTTAGATCCTTCACTTAGAGTAGGCCTTTATGCAGGATTATTATCATTACTACTAATTTACGTTTTTTTATTTCAAATGCGTATGAAATTAGAAGGTTTTGAAAGAAACTTATTAAAAAATAAAATGGAGGAAGTATGAGATTTTTTTCAATAATTATTGTATTTTTATTATTGGCAACTTCAGTTTCAGCAGAATGTAGAGATAAAGATTGTATGCCAAATGAGCGATTTGTTACAGAAGCTGATAAGAATGGAGGCAGTATTATAGTTTCGGATTTTGAAATATATTATGATAATGTTTTTGAAATTGGAACGACTTGGTTCGTAATTTTTGAATACAGTAGCTCTCATTCAAATGGCTCATTGGAATTTAATTTTGGTAAAAACTTAATGAAAAATCTCACTCTTCAATATGATGGAGATATTGCTACAGATTCAGTCAGTTTTTCTGGAACTTCTTTTACTAATGAAGAACCTCACAAAAAGCTCTTTGTAAACTTTTCAAGTGAGAAATTAAGTTGGTCAGTGGAATTAGATATTTTTGTAAATAAACCTCCAGCAGAAGATATGATCTATCTTTGGGGAGGGATGACTGTATTTTGGCTTGGCATAGGTGGATATGTAGTATATTTGTCAAATAAATTTCGGGAATTGGGCGATAAGAGTGGATTAGGAAATGGAGACAGAAAGAAGAACTAGAGCGCCTTGGTCCTCATGGACAAAAGGTCTATTGGCTTTTTCAGTTTTGGTAATTACAGGTATAGTTGTTTCGCTAACAGTTACGGAGCAATCAACTTATGTTTCTGTGGAGGATGCCGTCTCTGGAAAATATGGAGAGGGTTCTAATTTGCAGGTACACGGAACTATTTCAGATTTAAAAATAAATGATTGTTTATTAATAGATGGTAATCATTCGCTAAAAGTAGATATATCCTCATTGATACTTCCAGATACTTTTGCTGAAGATAAGGGAGCAACTTTTACAGGTATTATTCAATTGGTTGATGGTGAAATAATTCTTAAGGCAGAGAAAGTACAAATGGGCTGTCCTTCTAAGTATGAACCAGCAGAAGAGCCGATTTCATGATTGACAAGTTAATTTCAAAAAAAGAAAATGTATATGAATTGCCAAAAAGTGGCAAAATGAATGTACCCGGAAGGATTTATTCTTCAGAACCTCTTTTGTCTCATCCTGGAATGGACTCTGCTGTAAAGCAAGTTGCAAATGTAGCCGAATTACCAGGTATAGTTGATGCAAGTATGGCAATGCCCGATATTCACTGGGGTTATGGTTTTCCCATTGGTGGTGTTGCGGCTTTCAGGACGACTACTAGCAAGGAAGATGTTGGTGTAATATCTCCTGGCGGTGTTGGTTTTGATATAAATTGTGGTGTTAGACTTCTTAGAACTGATTTACTTGAAGAAGACATTAGGCCTAAACAAAAAGAAATAATTGATGAATTGTATAAGCAAGTTCCTGCAGGATTAGGTTCTAAGGGGAAAATTACACTTTCAGATAGGGAATTAGAATCAGTATTATCTATTGGGTCTAAGTGGGCTGAAGAAAATGGATATTTGTGGGAAAGCGATTTGGAAGTTCTGGAAGAGAATGGCTGTATAGACAATGCAGTACCTGAGCATGTTTCTCATTATGCAAGAACCAGAGGACGTAAACAAGTGGGGTCATTGGGTAGTGGAAATCATTTTCTTGAAGTACAGAAGGTAGACGAAGTATTTGATGAAGCTGCTGCAAAAGCGTTCGGTCTTTTTGAAGGGCAAGCAGTAGTCATGATGCATACAGGATCAAGAGGTTGTGGCCATCAAGTTTGCCAGGATCATTTGGAGTGTGTTTTGAGAGCAAGTAAGAGAGAAGGTCTCGAGTTGCCAGATAAGCAATTAGCTTCGGCACCTTTACATACTAAAGAAGCTCAAGAGTATTTGGGAGCGATGTCTGCAGCTGCAAATTTTGCTTGGACTAATAGATCCTTGATTTCCTACGCGACCAGAAAGGCTTTTTCGCATGTTTTTGGTGGGGATGGAAAAAGTTTGGGAATGGATACCGTGTATGATGTTTCCCATAACATTGCTAAAATTGAAAAGCACGGAAGTGAAGAATTATGCGTTCATCGTAAAGGAGCAACCAGAGCTTTTGGTCCAGATTCATCAGACATTCCTCAAAAGTATAAGTCCTTTGGACAGCCAGTAATTGTTCCAGGAGACATGGGGACCTCGAGTTATGTTTTATCAGGAACCTCTGGCGCGATGGAACAAACTTTTGGTTCTACATGTCATGGTGCAGGTAGAGCATTAGGAAGGAAGGCTGCTTTGAAAAAATATAATTCAACAAATTTGGTAAAGCAACTTTGGAAAAAGAATAGAGTTTACGTTAGAGCGAGGTCACCAAGAGTGGCTTCTGAAGAAGCTCCTGGAGCTTACAAAGATGTTTCTGAAGTTGTTGACGTGTGCCATGCCACAGGAATAGCCAATAAAGTTGTTAAATTGAAACCGATGGGAGTTGTAAAGGGTTAATGGGTATACAATTAGGTCCACTTCTCGAAACTAGAAGGATAAAAATTGAAGAATTAAGCGGTCAGAGAATTGCCATTGATGGTTTCAACGTTCTTTATCAATTTCTGACTAGTATTAGACAAGCAGATGGGAGTTTGTTGAAAGACCAGGAGGGTCGAGTTACAAGTCATCTTAGCGGGATCCTATTTAGATTTTCAAAATTGGTTGAGAATGGTTTAAAGCTGTGTATTGTTTTTGATGGGAAGCCTCCAGAATTGAAAATGAATTTGTTGGAAGTTAGAAAACAGAGAAAACTCAAGGCTCAGATTGAATGGGAAGCTGCAATTGAGGCAGGAGATACGGAAACGGCTAGAACTAAAGCTCAGCAAACAACGAGATTAGAGCCACATATGGTTGAGGAATCAAAAAAATTGCTTGATTTATTAGGCATACCTTGGGTAGAGGCTCCTAGTGAAGGTGAAGCACAGGTTGCTTCACTTTTAAATCAAGGAATGGTAGATTATGGAGCGTCACAAGATTTTGATACCGTATTGTTTGGTGCTTCGAAGTTTGTTCGTAATTTGACACTTTCAGGAAGGCGTAAGTTACCTAAGCAGCAAAAATGGGTCGAAGTTTCTCCAGAGATTATAGATTTAGATAAATCTTTTCAGCTCTTGAAACTTGATAGAAAACAGCTGATTGATGTTGCAATATTAATGGGTACTGATTTTAATCCAGGAATAGACGGCATAGGCCCAAAAAGAGGTCTAAAATTAATACAAGAGTTTGGAAAAGCAGAAGGTGCTCTTGCAAAATTGGGTAAAGAGATTGAAAATTTGGACGAAATTCGTTCATTATTTCTTGAACATCCATTTGTTGACTTTACACCAGAATGGGATCCTCCTAAAGCTGAATCAGTCATATCTTTCCTTTGCGATGACTTTGCATTTAACAAGAGCAGGGTTGAGAATGCTTTAGATTTGTATTTAGAAGCAAAGCCGAAAGCTAGACAATTCACCTTAGGGGATTTTTAGTATATTTTAAAGCGCAATACTATTTTGCATGTTTGCCGTTTTATATTCATAAATAATATTTAATGTAGGTCTAAATTAGGAAAATGTGGTAAAGTATATCCTGTTGTTTTTTGGATTCGCGTTTGGGATTGGTTTGTTAACCTTTGGATTCTATACTTGGGGGCAAACTCGGCAGATGGCTGTGAGGCTTACCTAGACTTGGCAGATACTGGAGATGGAGGGATGGAACTTGGTGAAGCATTTGCACTCCAAAAAGAATGTGAAGATGATATTACTTTGGGATGGGCTACTATGATTAGCGGAATTGTTTTAGTTATTGGAGTTATAGTAATGGGGATTATTGCAGTTCTTTATGATGGAACAAAAAGTATAGTGAACCATAACCAGAAGATTCCCCTAGGGGATTCCCCCAGACCCCCCAAAGAATAGTATACCAATCATCGAGCATGAAGATTTTAAATATACAAACTATGACTCTTTTTCAATGACTAGTTTATCTTTAGAGCAATTTGAAGTTCTTCATGACGAAGGTGCTCAGATGTTAGACAGTCGACCAACAAACGATTTTGCATCTTCATTTATATCTAATTCGATAAATGCCAGTTTGAATGGCTCTTACGAATATATGGCAAGCCATATTTTTGATAAGGAGAGGCAGTTGGTAATAATTTGTCATGAGGGTAAAGAGGGTGAATCTGTGCTGAGATTGGAAGAAGAGGGATTTCAAGAAATTTTGACTTTTAACTTTAATTTGTGGGAAAGTAAAACTTCTTCTATTGTTAGGGTAAAGGCTGCAGAAGCAATAAATTTCATTAGTGTAATGAAAGATGTAAGCAATACAGAGGATTGGGAAGTATTGCATGTAAAAGGAGTTAATAGTTTTCCATTAGCAGACTTAGTTAATGATTATGAGATTATAAATGAGAATGATGTAATATATTGTGGCAATGGTCATAAATCAATGGCTGCAGCATCATTTTTGATGGCGAAGGGAGTGAACGTAAGAGATATTGTTGGAGGTCTGAGTGCAATGTTGGTAGACGCACCGGAATTGGAGATCTAATGTCTGAAAAAGCTTTCTCATTTTTAGACATGCCAGATAGATCAGTTAAACCAAGATCAGAAGGTATGACTATGTGTTTAGATCAAGGAATGGGTTTAGATTATATCAAAGATTTACTTCCCATGTGTTCAGATTATATAGATTTATGGAAGCTGGGATGGGCTACAACACAACTTCAATCATCAGAGTTAGTTAAAGAAAAAGTGGAGATATTAAGATCATATGATATTTCAGTATCTAATGGTGGAACTCTACTTGAATTATCAGAGCATCAAGGCAAGGCGGAAGAATTATTTGATGAACTTGTTAATTTAGGCTGTGATTCTACTGAGATATCAAGTGGTAGTTTGGCTATAGATTCTGATAGAGTTGTAAATTTAATTAGTAGTGCAAAAAGTCGTAAGCTGAGAGTTTTTTGTGAAGTTGGTAAGAAGCTGCCTGAGAATGATTTTGGTTCTAAAGAGTATAATAGACTGATGCGGAAATATTTAGATGCCGGAGCTGAAAAAGTGATTCTTGAAGCTCGAGAATCTGGGGCTAGTGTTGGAGTAATGGATGATGATGGAAATCCCAAAGAGTTAAAGTTGAAGGAAGTCTTAGATGGTATAAATCCTTCCAAGGTTATATTTGAGTCTCCAAGAAAATCTCAACAAGTTTTCTTCTTAAAGAAGTTTGGACCTGAAACGAATTTAGGAAATATTCATCCTACAGATGCTATTTCAGTTGAAACATTGAGAAGAGGTTTACGAGGAGATACAATGGATGATTTTTATTTAGTTATATTTGATAGGCATTTGAAAAAGCAAGGTCGTAAGTAGGTTATGCAAATAAAAATTGAACACGGTATCGAAGGTGCTAAATTAGCAGTCTTACGTAAAGATTCAATTATAATTGTTGATGCAATTCGAGCTTCTACAACATACGTGAATGCTTTTGCAAGCGGGGCTGTAAGAATAGTTCCTTGTTCTAGTAGAGAGCATTTAGATAAAAATATGGAAAATTATCCAGGTGCTTTGAAATCGGGTGAGAGGCTTTGTAGAAAGATTGAAGGATATGATTTAGGTTCCTCTCCTGAGGAAATGTCGAATGCAGATCTCACAGGCAAGACAATTCTTTCTAGTACTACCAATGGTTCAAAAATGGTTGTAGCTTCTTCTTCGTCCCCATTGGTTGTTATGGGTAGCTTTTGTAATTCAAATGCCGTTGTTAAATTTATGAAAGAGCGAACCACCAATGTATCGATTATATGCTCAGGCCGACTGGGTGAAGAAGTAATAGAAGATAACTTGTGTGCAGAATATTTGAAACATAACCTCAATTCAACTTCGAAACATTTTAGACTGACTCCTAGTGAAATCTCAGAGGAATGTAGAAAATCGCCAAGTTATGGCATGCTGGTTTCAGCAGGCCTTGAAAATGATTTTAACTTTTGCATGAAAATAGATTCCCATTCGATTGTTCCCATATTGGATAATGATGGATTTATTTTACTTTAATTCTGAATACATCTTTACTACCGCAAACTGAGCATGCGTTTTCTTTTTTATCAGCTATTTTATTACAAGCAGAACATTTATATTTCCAATTTCTAATTTCTTTAATTTTTTTGCCGTTACAGCCGATAGCTTCTAACTCCATATGCAAACAAATATTTTGTACTGCAAAATCATCAGAAACAATGGTTCCTTTTAATTCATAACCTAATGCTAAAATTTTTAAATCGACTGAAGAAAGTACGTCATAATCTCCAGTTTCAACTGCTTTTCTCTCAACTAATTCAATTGATTCCTTACTTGGTTCAATAATCTTTAGACCCTTGTTAACAAGACTAGAGTAATATTGTTTGCTTTGACGATTAACAATTTCACTTTCAATATCAACAACTGTAGCTAGGTTACCATCAGGATGTATCTGAGTAAAAAAAGCGCAGCTGTCTAATATATTCCAAACATCGGTTTGCATGTGACTGCCCTCCAAATAATTGGTTTTGTTAATGGATTAAATGCGGCATTAACTAAGATATCAGGAGATCTAAACATAATACCTCCCCATTGTATACCTCTTTTCGAATATTTCATTACCTTTCCCATTTGCAAATTCCATTCTTTCTGATAATTGTCTAGTGCTTTTTCATTCTTAATGTTCTCAGCAATCGTTTGGCCAGCAATTCTTCCACCAATTATAGCAGTAGTAATTCCAGCACCATTGGATGGAAGAACCATACCTGCAGAATCACCCACTAGCATATAATTATTTTTTGTAAATTGATTAATCGTACCAGACATAGGCAATACACCAGCACCTTTGTAAGTTATATTTCCTTCAAACTTAGAGAAAAACTCTTTAGATAAAGTTTGTAGATTCTTCCCTTTAGTAAATCTTTTCTGTACTCCAATGCCAATGTTAGCGCCCCCCTTCTTTGGAATCATCCAAGCATATCCTCCTGGTGCTGTAGATCCAAAATACAAATCTACCTGATCCTCAAAATCCCCTTCCATTAATACAAATGTAACATTAATATTTAGAGATTTTTCATTCCAAAATTTTTTGCGAAGAGGGTCCTTTGGCCCTCCACATCCAACAATTATTTTCCCTCTATATTTTACTCCATTTCTAAGTAAAACAGTATTATCAATGACATCATCGACTTTTGCTTTAGTAACATATTCAGCGCCTGAAGATTTAGCCATTTTGACAAGATGTTGGTCATGTAGTGGACGGTAAAGAATTTCTCCTTCAAAGGGATATATTAATTTTTTGCCAGAAGGAGTTACGAGGCCCATTTTTGAAGTTCTCTTAGAAACTATTTCATCAGTTCTTTGAAATAAATCATCAATGTCTGGTACATCAGGACACAATCGTTTTAATTCTTGATTAGTTGGAACTAACTCGCCACACTGTAGAGGCGTTCCAATTTCTTTACGACTGTCTATTACCAAAACTTTTGCACCTCCTTGAGCTGCATATCTTGCGACAGTGCTTCCAGCGGGTCCTCCGCCTATTATTATAGCATCCCAGTCATATTCCACAGCTCTAAATAGCTTTGCTAAAATAGGGTTTGGTCGCAATAATAAGTATCATAAACACCTAGCTCTGGAACAATTTGTGCATGCAATCATTTTGACAGCAGGTGAGGGTGCTCGTTTAGGTAGTTGGACAGCCAATAGGCCCAAGGGAATGATTCCCATAGGAAATAGACCTATCTTAGACTATTTAGTTAGAGGAATTGTCAGCTCAGGCATCAAAAAAATCAACATGGTTGTGGGCTATGGGAAAAATAGTGTGATGTCATATTTTGGTGATGGATCTAATTTTGGTGCTAATATTTCTTATTTCTTCCAGGAGGAGCGGACGGGAACTCTCGAGGCCATGAGGATAGGCATGAGCGATGATTTGGATGGATTTATTTTGGTTCCTGGGGATAATTATGTGTCTAGTGATTCCTTTTCTAAGTTGAGGGCTTCAAGTGGCTTAGCTTTGCTTTCTGGGAAGGCTGAACGCTGGTCTAAATGGGGTGAAATTGAACTTGAGAAAGGTAAGCCAAGAATTACATTTGATAGCCCTGAAGCCTACCAACGTATACATTTTACAGGAATTGCTAAACTTGATACAGGCGTAGCTAATAATTTGATTAATAGCTCAGGTAAGCACATAGGTGAAGCTCTTCAATTAGCGCTCCCAAAAAGTGATTTTGAAATCATAGAATCTAAGCATTGGCACAACATTGTTTATCCTTGGGATTTGATTTCTGGAAATAGGATGGCTTTCAATGATAATCAATTATATCGAAATGGTAAGATAGAAAGAAATGTTACAATTAAAGGAGAAGTGTCAATTGGCAAAGGTACGGTTATTCGTTCAGGGACTTATTTATTAGGTCCAATTTCTATTGGTAATGGTTGCATTATAGGCCCAAATTCAGTAGTAGGTCCTTCTGTATCCTTAGGTGATAATGTGCAAGTGGGTTCTTTCTCAGAGATATCAGATAGTATAATTATGAATAATTGTGAGATAGGAAGCTATTGCAGTTTGAAAGGCACAGTAATTGGAGATAATTCACGTATTGGTTCTCATGTAGTTGCAATACCTAGTTCTCGTGATATAATGTATTTCAATCAAACGTTTTCAGTAAGCGATAGAGGTGCAATGATTGGAGACGATAGCATAATAGGTAATCGTGCAATACTTCAGGGAGGTTCTATTTTGATGAATAAAGCAGAAATAGGGGATGGAGAACTTTATAACGCAGACTTCCAAGGAGAAAGTATCTGATGTGCGGCATAGTAGGTTATACAGGGAACAAGCAAGCGCAAGATATTGTTTTAGATTCATTAAAAAAATTAGAATATAGAGGATATGATTCATCAGGTATCGCTCTTAAAGAAGACAAATTGGTTATTTGTAAGAAGGAAGGACCCATATCTAATATGGAAGAGATATTACCTAAATCAAATTCCAGTCTTGCCATTGCTCATACAAGATGGGCTACCCATGGAGTACCTTCTGATGCTAATGCACACCCACATGCAGATGCAGATAATTCAGTAGCCGTTGTTCATAATGGTACAATCGATAATTATCTGGATATTAGGGAGAATTTAGAAGAGGAAGGATATAAATTTGTAAGTGAGTCAGATTCAGAGATTTTACCAATTTTAATTTCTAAATATTATGCGGGTGATTTAGTAGAGGCATTGCACAATTCCTTGTCAGATATTCAGGGCATATTTACCATAGCAGTCATCCATGAGAATCATCCGGATGAGATTGTTGCAGTTAGACATGAAACGCCTTTAATTATTGGCCTAGGGAATTCGGAAAATTTTGTGGCCAGTGATATTTATGCAGTTTTAAAATATACACAACAAATAATTTATCCAGACGATAACCAAATTGTTAGAGTAACACCAGAGTCAATAGATTTATTTGACTCTAGTTTGAAACCTCTGGAATATGTCGTTGAGACAGTTGAAAAATATACTGAGGTCGCTGAAAAGGGAGGATATGAACATTTTATGCTTAAAGAAATTTTCGAACAACCTAAAGCTTTACAGGATTCTCAAACTGAATTATTCATTGATAATCCTTTGGAAGGTTTAAGTTTAAATTGGAAAATAGGTAGCATTTCAATTGTTGCCTGTGGAACTTCATATCATGCAGGTTTGGTTGGAAAATATGTTATTGAGCAACTGACAGCTATTCCAGTATCTGTCGATTATTCTTCAGAATTTAGGTATGCAGCTCCAGTCCAGGGAGTAGGAGGCATTCTTTCCTCGAGACCTTTAGTTGTTCTGATTTCGCAGAGTGGCGAAACAGCAGACACATTGGCAGCCGCAAGGGCTGCAAAACAGCAAGGTTGCTATACAATAGCAGTCTGTAACGTTCCAGGAAGTCGAATAACAAGAGAAGTTGATGGTGTAATAATAACAAAGTCAGGGCAAGAAATAGGAGTTGCAGCTACTAAGACTTTCTTAACGCAAATGCAAGCACTTTATGTATTAGGTACTCATTTAGCTTTTAATTCAGGTTCCTTGGATCATCCACAGCTTAAGCTTTGGGAATCAGAAATTAGAAAACTACCTAGTAAAATAACTCAAGTACTTAATTCTAGCGAAGGAATTAAGAGTTTAGTTCCTAACTTTGTAAATGCCAAATCAGTTTTCTTTGTTGGTAGAAATATAAATTATCCCTTGGCATTAGAAGGTGCTCTTAAGTTAAAAGAAATATCCTATATTCATGCTGAAGGTTATCCTGCAGGCGAGCTGAAGCATGGACCCCTAGCTTTATTGGGTGAAGACACTCCGATAATTGCAGTTGCAATGCAAGATCATACGTATTCAAAATTATTGTCGAATATTGAGGAGATGTCTGCTAGAAAAGCGCCAGTAATTACTTTGTGCCAAAAGGGAGATCAACATGTTCCTAAAATATCTGATAAGTATTTTGAAATTCCAGAGATAGATCCAGTATTATCACCGTTTCCGGTTGCCGTGTTCATGCAATTACTATCATACTATATTGCTCATGAATTAGGAACTGATATAGATAAACCTCGAAATTTAGCGAAATCAGTTACTGTAGAATAATATAGAATAAGTAATCATTATGATAATTCCTCTAAACTCTTGAGTGCGAATATAGTATGTAATGCAGTTCCTATGTGCAGAGCGTCTTCATCTGCTTTAAACATTGGATGATGGACGCTGTAAATAGCGTCAATCTCTTTATTCTGCATACCTAAGACAACGAAACATCCTTTTACTTTTTCAGTATAGTAAGCAAAATCTTCTCCACCCATAACGGCATCAAGTTCACCAACATTTTCTTCTCCGAGCATTTCACTTCCAATACCTTTTGCAAATTGCCACATTTCACCGTCATTTACAGTTGGCGGATAATCGTTTCCAGGATATTCTACAACGGCTTCACATCCGTGCGCTTCAGCTATGTTTTGAGCAATATCTTTAACTCTCATTTGAAGTTTTTTTAGACCGTCCATAGTTAATGATCTTAGAGTTCCTAAAATTTTCACTTCAGAAGGTATAACATTTGCAGCTTGACCACCTTGTATTGCACTAATGCTTACAACACCTGAGTCTAATGGATCTAGCTCACGAGATATAATAGATTGAAGGTTTGTTATTATTTGCGCAGAGGTTAATACAGGATCTTTTGTTAGATGAGGTACTGCAGCATGCCCGCCTACGCCCTTTATTGTTAAATCTAAGAAAGTAGTAGCTGCGAGAAACGTTCCTTCTCTAGAGCCTATTTGGCCCGTTGGCATTTGAGGCCAGACGTGAAGTCCAAAAATTCTTTCTACAGCCGGATCTTCTAGAGCTCCTTCTTCTCTCATTAGTTTGCCGCCAGCCCCTCCTTCCTCAGCAGGCTGGAATAGAAATTTTACTGTTCCATTAAATTCATTCTCCTTTGATTTCAGAATTTTAGCAGCACCTAATAGCATGGCAGTATGACAATCATGTCCACATGCATGCATCTTACCATCAATTTCACTTCTAAATGGCACATCAGTTTCCTCATGTATGGGTAAAGCGTCCATATCGGCTCTAAGGGCTACACATGGTCCCTTTCCGTTGCCAATTGATGCTAAAACTCCTGTTTTAGCGATAGGTGATTGATAGGATATCCCTAATTTGTCCAGTTCTCTTCTTACAAGTGCGCTGGTTTTAACTTCTTCATACATTAATTCAGGATGCCTATGTAATTCTCTCCGTATATTAATAATCCAATCAGATATTTTTTCAGCTTCTTTTTTAGCTTCTTGAGTCTGCATAATTAGTAAGGATTCATTCTCATTATAGTAGTATCGCCATTATCAAACCAAATTGGAAATTGGTTGTTATCTGTAAATTTTGTTTTTGCTTCACCAGTCAATTCTTCAGCAGGATCCCACTGAAGAAGCGCTACGCCTTTTTGCATCTCTTCAGAAAGTATGACGTATGAAACTTCTTTTAAACCAGCTTGAGGCGTAGATAGTGATCTTCCAGCTTCTTTTGCTTCCTCAGAATTACCAGTAATTACTTCAGCTCCATTTTCCCAACTGGCATTAATTTTTGTAAGGCCGAATGTAAGACTACTTAACCGATGATCACTTACAACTAGGGCATCATCTTCAGCAAAACTCATCCATAATATTGCATCAATTTCTTCTTGGCTAGTGCCTTCTTGAAAACCGCCCATTACCGAAGGTGGGGGGTAGGAACCCCATGCACAACCAAGCAATAGAATAGTGAACACAGCGGTAACGTATTTCCTTTTTTTGATTTCAAAACCAATCATGAAATATTGAAAGCTCACTCCAATTATGAGAGCGACAGGAGCTAGCAGATATGGTGCATGTCTGTAAGCAATTAGTAGATGGGATCCAGTTACAGCACCTATTGTAGCGAATCCAAGTATTGGTAACAACCAACCCCATAATAGCCATCCATTCTTTTTGGACATAACAAAACTAGGAACACATGCTAATGACATAATAGCTAGATTTACAACCAGATAGGGTGTAGCTTCAAAATCAACAGGAATATCAGTGCCAGGTACTCCTTTCCAAAGTACAAGCATAATGACTATGAAAATGCCTACGAAAGATACAATGGTCCTCTTTAGGTAATCATTGTGACTAATATTTTCGTTCCATTTAGGAAGATACAGTTTATCCCTTAGAGACCACAGAATCAGCAATGAAACAAATGGAATAAGTGTTAAGACTATAGTTGTAGGAATAGTTTCAGGCAAGAAATCAAATGCACTATCATCTAACATCTTTCTGAAAGATTTAGCATATATTAGCCAGTAAATTGAAATTGGTAAAGACATAAGGCCTACAACCATGATACTTTGTTTGGCAATTTTTTTTCTACCTGCAGCGAGTTCTATAATTAATATTCCTAGAATAGCAGCCATTAACAAAAGTGTGGTGAAATGATGAGTGATTAATAGTGCAAAAAAAGAAAATTTCATCATATTGCTCCACGGATTTCTTTCAATGGGATTTATTACCCATATTTTATCATCTTTCAATAGCTTAATCCAATTCAACAATACAACAAAACCCAAGGTTTCGGCTAATCCACCAGGCATAGGGTGGGAATTTGCATACACAACACCAAATGTCATACCATAAAACGCAGAGCCAAACAGAGCAGGCACAAATCCTACAATTTCTTTCCCCACAATAAATAGCATAGGTATTGCAAGAGAGGATAATAGAGGAATAAGCCACATTAAAACGGAATCATATTCTATTGTTGTGAGTAAAGATATGGAACCAGTTAGAATTTGCATTCCTTGAAAGTCAGGATACGCCCTCCCCCATCCGATGTAATTATCTTCTAGCATTAGGCCATTGTCCAATAAATGCCGAGTAAGATACAAATATTCTCCAGAATCACTTCCCCATATTTTCCAATTGTAGTTATGATATATTCTTATTAAGGCTGCAAAAGGAATTAGGGAATAAAGCAAATACTTTTGGTAACACTTAATTCGCATTTTTTGTACCTGTAAATAGTAAAGTCACTTCCATAATTGCAGCAAAAAAAATCAGAAAAATTAGGTTGATTATCATTGATGGTTCGGGTGCTCCAAGTGCTATTACTATAATAATTAAGATATAAGTATATTTCTTTAGTGTTTCTGTGGCTGACACGTGTCTGCCAATAGTTAAAATCAAAATAGGTAAGCTTGCTAAGAAACCTGAAAAAATAGAGATTGCAATTAATGCTTTTATTGTCTGGTAGATTGAAAGATTGGTAGAAACTTGGCCATTTTCTTCTAATAAGAATTCCATTATGTAAGGAGATAGGTATAGGAGTCCTACACTTACACCTATAATAAACAATATAGATCCCAGCGAGAAGCTATAGATAATTATTTTTCTTTCTTTACCATTTAGTCCGGGTTTTGAAAAATTGTAGAAGCCCCTATACCACAAGGGGTGTGTAACCAGAATCGAAATAAGTAGGCTCAAATATAATTTTAGTCTAAGGAACTCAGTAGGACTAAAAACGACCATCTCTTCAATTTTAAGATTTGCCAATTGAATCAATTGGCTAATTATATCTTTTGTGAAAGGGAAAAAAAGTACAATACACAGCATGGTAATTATGAATGGTAGTAGGAGGTGTTGACGTAATTCTTCAAAATGTCCAGATAATGGGCTACTTGCGTCATTGGTTTCAGTCAATAGAGTGGTAAGGTCGGGGGCTTAAAAGGCGCCTTGTATGGCATTTTAGTGAATATCATACAAGGATGTGTCAGATATCCTCCAGCTCCAGGAGGTGCGGAGACTGTAGTTAGAGCATATTCTGAAGGTCTTTATTCTAAAGGCCATAAAGTTGAAGTTATTACAACAGATTTGTATACAGAAACACCTTTTGTAAAGAAAAAGATGCCTACTGAAGTATCTGGAATTCCAGTATCAAGGCATAGTGCCTTTTCTATATCTGGAGAGGCTCATTACGTTTTAGCACCAGGTATGGTAACCTCCTTTCTCAGGAAAGAGGCCGACGTAATTCATACACATTCTTATGGATATTTCCAGAATCATGCAGCTTGGATTAAAGAAAAACTCCAGTCAACTCCATGGGTGATAACACCTCATTTCCATCCTTCCTGGTCAATGTGGGGAGGGGCAAAGAGACGTACACTAAGAGATTTTTACGATTCAAATATAGGCAAATCTACTTTGGAAGCTGCAGATTTGATTACATGCGTAAGTGGACATGAAAGGGAGATGCTTGTCAAGGAGATAGGTTTGAAGGACGATAATATCAAGATAATCTATAATGGAATTTATTGGAATGATTGGAAGGAGGTTCCAGATTCAAAAATTTTCAGGGAAAATTTTCCAGAAGTTTCTGACAAATTTATAATTTTTGCAGGGAGATTAGCAACAAATAAAGGAATTCCAGATTTAATTGATGCAGTATCCATGGAAGGCTCGAAGAGGTTTGATTTAGTTGTTATGGGGGCAGACATGGGGCTGGGTAATGATTTGGATAAATTGGCCCTATCAAAAAATGTAAAAATGCATAGAATAGGGCATGTTAATGATGAAACTTATCGTTCAGCACTTTCAGCTGCGGAAGTATTGGTTTTACCTTCGGAGTACGAGGCATTCGGCATAGTTTTGCTAGAAGCAGCAGCTGCACAAACTCCAGTAGTTGCAGCTAGAGTTGGTGGGACTCCTGAGGCCATGTCTGAAGGTAAGAATGGTATCTTAGTAGAATATAATGATTCTAAATCACTCTCGAAGGCAATTTTTACAATACTAGATGACGATAAATTATCTAAAGAATTAGGTTTATTTGGAAGAGAGTTTGCTAAAGGTTTTTCTTGGTCGAATATAGTCGATTTAATAGAAAAAGAGTATAATCTGTTGTTAGCATAAACATTTAAAGGAAATATCTTCTGCTACTGTGTGGCCCCAAAAGATTCGAACTTTAAAATGAGCATTTCTTCCGAGTTCGCAGATATTTGGGAGTCCTTCAATAATAGAGCTGAAGAAGAGGGTGTTGATCCTGCAGTTTTGATAGAAAATTTCGTAAAAGAATATATGGAAGATTATATTGTTGAGGATGAAGATATCGCAGACTTTGGCGACGATTTTGATGAAAGTGCGATTTTGGCTAAATTAACTGGAAGTTCTAGTATAGTGGAAGAAGAGAACCCCACTCCAACTCCTAAAAAAGTAATAGTTAGGAAAGCAGTTAAATCAAAAAAGAAATCCTTTTTAGCGAAGAAGGCAACAGTTACTCGTAAGAGGGAGGACCCTGAGGCGGCAGAATCAGTAACTATACAAAATACACCAAAGTTCCGTTTATTGGAATTAGTTAGGAAACTTGATGTTGAAGACGGTATTAATCCAGAAAAATTAGTTTCTGAGGCTGAAAAGGAAGGTATCCCTCGACCTCGTCTTCAAATGAATAAAATGATTCGTAGGGGCATCTTATATGTACACCTTGACCGAGTGCATGTTACTTAAGGGAGCTGAAAGTTAGTGAAATTATCTAGGGGACAATGGATTATTCTAATAATTTTAATTGCAAGTCTCATCGGAGCTTCAGGTTTTTTACCATTTTTATTTGCTACTATTTTGGCCTTCATTCCGGCTTATTATTATCTAAGATCTATTAGAAACGCAGAAGAGGAAGATGTAGAACCTTGGGAGACTCTTTGGACGTCATTTGCATGGGGTGGTATTACTGGCATTTTTTTAGCAGGGATTTTGAACACAATTTTCACAGTATCTATTATTGGTATACTATATGGGACTTCAAGTGAATCAGATCTTGAAGTTCTTGCAGTTTTCGTAGGTGCAGTTATAGTGGCTCCATTTGTCGAGGAATTCATAAAGCCAATAGTGATGTTTAGGAATCAAGCAGTTAAAAAGGAAATTGATGAAGTAGAAGACGGCATAGTCTATGGGGCAGCCTGTGGTTTAGGATTTGGAGCTACTGAGAATGTTTTTTATGGTTTGACTGCAGGAGCTACAGCCGGTGGTATAGGGGGAGTATTCTTGATAGTAGTTTTAAGAACATTTTCATCTATTCTTTTGCATTTAGTTGCTACGTCCTATACGGGTTATGGTATAGCTAAGTACCAAATCGAAGGAGAGTCATTTGGTGTTGTAGTAAAATATTATTTTTTGGCAGTTCTAATTCACGCAGCTTGGAATGCTGCTGCTGTAAGCAGTTTGGTATACGATAATGATGTTGGAGCTGTTTTACTTCTCGCTTTCAGTATTCTTTTAGCTATCTCTGGGCTTGAATTGGCAAAGAGAAGAATTAGGGAATTAGACGTCGCAGGTTCAAATATATATGGAAATAGTATCAGAGCTGGAAGCGATGGTCAGTGGTCCACTAGTAGCATAGAGCAAAAAAGTAGTTGGGAACAAAAGAAGTTAAGATCATCTAGTGTGGATAGCGGAGAGTTTAATTCTAGTAATTCGGGGCAAACTGCAGATGCTTTGTATAAGTCAAGTACTAAAACTCCACAGGAATTAGCAGATTCTACAACAGAATGGGCTGTAAATTATGATTGGCGAAGTGCTATAGGTTTCGTTATTTTCTTATTTTTCATTCTTAGCGATATTATATTTTAGATATAATTATTTTAAGCACTTTTTTCTGATAAGATTGCGGGGCCAGTAGCTTAGCTAGGTAAAGCGATCGGCTCTTAACCGATCGATCGCGGGTTCGAATCCCGTCTGGCCCGCCACTAAGTAAAGTGCATAGGATACAATCTTGTAATTCTACCTTGCTTTTCTACCTTTAATATAGATTCATTTGACAAACAATTAACATGATAGTTCACTTTTTGCCTGCTTATATTTAAATTTCTTGATACCATAGATTGTGTTATGCCAGGATTGTCCTTTACAATAGCTATAATTTCTTTTTGAGTATCGTTGGTTATTAATGAGGTACGTAGCTTATTATTCAATACACCTCCAAATGGAAAGAATAAGCGCTGTCTACCACTTCTATGGGAGGTTATCATATTGTTATTTTCAAGAATGTTAATGTGATGGGCCAAAGTACCGTTATGAAGGCCCAATTTCTCTTTCAAGAGTGTAAAATTAGTACCTGGTTCGGTATAGATGGTACTCAATAGTTTTTGCCTAGTAGGCTCATCTGCTAAAGTATCTTTTTGTAATCTGGAATACAACGGAATGAAAAATTTAAATGTTAAATATCGGAAATTTTCAGATCTACGGAATTGAAATACCATCCCTGCAAAAGAAATTGCTAAAACTGAAGGTGTAAGTTCGAATTTGGGTGTAGATATTGTATTCCTTGCAGTTTCTTGTTCATCAATTGCAGAAACTACGTTAATATTATTGAGCATTTGTTCTGAGTTTAGTAAAATTCCTTGGCTGCTGATTTCTATCCCCATTCTGAAGTTAACTTCGTCTTTAGGGAAATAAGTCGTTTGTATGACTACAGACTCCCCGTTGCGCAATTCTTCTATGCCAATTTGATCAATTATTTGACTTTCTTCATTATCGGTTGTAACAATTATGTTTATTGATAGTAAGTTGCTGGTATATCCACTGTTTAGGATTGAAGAATTGCAAACGATTTCTTGTCCCAATAGCAATGAGTGTCTGTTACATTTTTGTTCTGTTATTTCAATCGTAGTTTCTGAATAGCTTAGAACATACGTGATGGTCTTTGTTTCATATTGATTAGAAATTTCTACACGTAGTTGGCTTCCTCCCTCTCGTGGAACTTTAGAAAAGGGCATCAGCTCTATTTCAATGTCTTCAGCTTTTCCCGCGTCCAATGTAAGCGTCTCAGGTCCGTTTACCGATTCAATGAATGCAGAAGCAAAAAAATAAGAGATTAAGTAATCTTCAGCATAGAATCCTTCATTTTCTATATTTATCTTAGTGTTATATGTCATAAAATCTCCAAAGATAATTGAGGGTGCTAAAATTCCTTCTACGGTTTCTTGACTTTCTTCTTCTGCTAGTATCTTAAACTTACTTTCATCCATACTTATTGCAGAAATTAGCCTGTAGTCTCCCTGATCTATTATGATTTCATCATCACTAACTATATTTATTACATGGTAATTATCTATTAGATGGATAATTTCATATTCAAAACTAGTAACATTATCAATTTCAACCAATAAGTTTAGATTTTCAAAATTTGAAACTATTGGTAGGGCATTCCCCAAGTTTGTACTAGATATTGAAATTAAAATTAAATCTTCCCAATAGTAAACATCTTCTTCGATTAGTATAACTTTTACACTACAATAATAATTTCCGGCATCCAAATTAGTTAATCTAAAATTAATGTCCTGTATTTCTTCGGTAAGAAGGTTAGGACTACTGGTATAAGTTTCAATTAATTCTTCATTTGAATAGAGGTTCACAAAGACAGAAATATTGCCTATCTGCTGACTAAATTTGCCAGTATTTTCCAAGTTAACAGTTACTTCTGGTAGTTCACCTATTTTGAAGAAATAGTGTTCTTTATGATTTACTTTTAACTGGTGTTTTATTGTAACGTATCTGTGTTCCACGCTAATAATATTCCAATAGCTTGCAGAGTTATTTTCTAAATCTGTGGCTAAAATTCTAAGATAGATATTAGATTCATTTTCGATTACTAGGCTTAGATTATTCGGACTTTCATTATCTAACATGTACAGATCAGTCCACGTTGTACTGTAAAGTTGTTCAGGATCGAAATCTTTACAGTATGAAATGGAGTATTGTGTACTATCTGCTTTTTCAAACAAAGTTTTAATGTTTAAAGTATTATTTTTCTTCCCATCTGTGTTGTAGGGCCCTAAAACAATTCCAGTGTTGTATTCATTCTCTATGTTTATAAGAGAAATATGTTTTTCATTGCCGTCATAAATCCAATTTGCATGGTCATTTTCGTCAAGATAGTAGTCAACTATGCTATCTTCCAAATTTGTGATGGTGGTTTCATAAAATAAATACACCTTTTCTATGCTGTGAGTGCTTATTTCCCCATCATAATTAGATAATAAAGTGATATTAAATAAATAATTTCCGGAACTGGGTATGGTAAAAGTAAAATTAGTATTGTAGGTTTGTATTCCATCTATAGAGAAAACAAGATTTGATGATTGTAAATCTATATTCTCTTGTAAATCCTCACTGAAAATGTCTAGCGTTAAGCTGTATGGAATCTCTTCGTCTATTTCATTATTTACAGATATTGTGACTTTATTTTCGATTTTTGCATCATGGTGAATAATTTCTTCAATATTGTGAGGAGTTTCAGCTCCAGTTGCCGGAATGAGTGCAAAACCAACTCCTATCAATGACGCAACCAAGAGAAATAGTAGTCGTGATTTTGCACCCATCTGTTTAGTTTAAAAGAGTAAGAGTATTAATAACTATATGATATTTTTTTGACAATTATGTGATTCTTTTTTGATTATTATTAAACTAAAAAGTATAATATAATTTAAAAAGGTTATCTTGGGTGCTCATAAAATATTAAATAATGGACTAATACAGTATCATTGTGAACACATCTCAGAAGATATCGCAAGCCGTATCTGCAGTTCCAGTAATCGTTGCGATAATGGTACTGTACATGGGTGGAAGTCTTGGTACTTGGTTTATTGTAGAAGAATTTTACCAATATTCAGCCACTGATGAAGATGCTACTAAATTGATTGATTATTCAGACTATGATTACTATTTGAATGAAGTTAAAGTAGTAGATTATACAGACTCAGATAGGCAAACGCCATTGGAATCGAATTTACCTTATTCTTCAGATGGTTATGAACAAAGATCAACGGTATTCTATAATTTAGGTTTAGTTCTTTATGCTACCATGTTTATTGCTTTACTTTGTTCTACTTTTCTTTTTGTTTTAGATTATCTTTGGCATGAGATAATTAAGAGAAAATTGTTGCCAGGTATTGGTAAGAATGACATTCTCGCAGTCATATTTGGAGGATACATGGCCGTTATTGTATTTGTTTTATTTTTGGCACTTTATGCAGTTTCAGCAATACCAAATGCCATGTATGAAGATCATTATGAAACAGATAAGGCTTGCTTGTATCAAGAAGATATAACAGTAATTGGTAGCGTTGATGGTTGTGAAGGTAGAGCTAGCGGTGAGCGGGCAATACTTCAATCAGTGTGGACTGTAGGTCCTGCTTTCATAATTTTTGTTGTAGGTGTTCTGGGTCCTTCGGTTTATCTCCTTTCAACAGTTTACCAAAGATTTGAAGAAGTAGTTGAGCGAATGGAGAGTGAACCTGAATTATTCTTTGATTCAGAAGGCCGTATACTTTTCGACGTTAATACCGGTGAAGTTGTTAGTTCTCATGTTGATAATGATAAAGAATTATTTTACGATGAGGATGCAATGACTTTGTTTGATGAAGGGACTGGAGAGATACTGTACGCAGCTTCAGATTTATATGAAGCAGTAGATAGCAAGGATCTAGTATCTTTAGCACCTATCTTATCTAAAGCTCCAACAGAAGCTGTAGACGAAATAGCAAGCGGGGCTTCTGAATCTGATAAAGAAACTGTAGACAAAGACACAGGATCTGATGTTGAAGCAGAGGATGAGGTAGTGGTTGGTGCCGGATCTGTAGAATCAGATTCTTCTGAGGAAATGGTTGAAGACGAAGCCGTTGCTGTGGAAGTTGTAGAAGAAGAAACAGCCGGTTCCGAAGATGTGGTAGAAGCTGAAGTAGTTGTTGCAGAGACAATAGAAGAGGAAAAAGATTAATCAATACTTATTAACTATATCCTTATTAGACTGGTATGCGAAAGATATTTGCAATTGCATTAGTTCTGATGTTTTTTTCCCCTGGTTGTCTTCAATCTGACGAAGAAACTGCGATTGAGGTACCAAGTCTTGAAGAAGCTACAGATGAACTCGATGATATCGTTGATAATTCAACAACAGTTGTAGAAGAAGTAGTACAGGAACCTGAATTAATTGCAGTTCCTCATGAGGTGGGATGTGACAATATTAATCCTTTACACTGCATGTTCCCTTTCCCTTCTAGCGCTTTTTTGACTTCAGATTCTAGTACAGTTACAGGATATAGAGTAAATTATACCGAAACTAGCCTTCCAAATTCAGGAATTTCTGGCGATGTTGTGATTCCAGGAATTAATAGATTAGATGGGATGAGTCCCTCAACACAGATTTTGACTGCATTTGATGAGAATCCTGTTTTAGAAGGCGTTGCAAACCAATCTAGCATTGATAAATCTTTAGAATTAAATCATTCCACAGTCTTAGTTAATCTTGAAACTGGGGAGAAACTTCCTCATTGGGTAGAGCTTGATGCTAGAACAGATAAGCGAGGACCCACCATTCTTTACATTAGGACACTCAGAGGCTTAGATCATAATACTGCTTATGGTGTGGGAATTTCAGGATTGACAAACTCGACAGGTTCTTTGATTAGTCCTTCATTAGCACTTCAAGCTTTGATAGACGGCAATTATACAGATGCTCCAGATATTGAATCTCGTTCACAAAGTTTTGATAATTTGTTTAAAAATCTAGAGTCTTTGGGATATGAAAGACAGAATCTTCAAGCTGCATGGAATTTTCATACAGCATCCACCGAATCAATAATTGGAGGTATGTTACATATGAGAGAAGATGCTTTTATACGTCTTGGGGATGAAGGAATAGGTTGTAATGTAACTTCATCAGAGGATAATTATGGTGATGACAATATTACCTTTAGGAGAATTAAAGGTACTATTACTACTCCTCAATATCTTTTGAATCCCGAAACTCCACCCTCACTTATGAGCAGAGATTCTAATGGTACTCCTTTGTTTACAGGATATAGCGAAGTACCATTTACTGTGGTAATTCCTAAAACTTTGGCTGACGCGGGCCGTCAAGGGCCTCTTGTTGTTTTTGGACACGGATTTATGGGCAACGGTCAATCAACAATTAGTGGAGATGCTAGAGAATGGACACAAGCTTACAATATATCTTTCATTGCTACAGATTTATATGGTTGGAGTAGTTCTGATTATGACACTGTAATGAACATGCTTGTGAAGCCATTTTATTTTGAATATCAAGCAGATAGGCTTCAACAGGCAGTAATAAACAAGATATCTATGATTAGGACTATCAAAGGAGTTTGCTCAGATATTCCTGAATTGTATGATGAAGACCAAAAGCTAGTAAATACAGATGAAGTTTACTACATGGGCTATTCATTGGGAGGGATATATGGTCCAACAATAATTGCACTTTCTCCAGATATAGATAGAGGAGTTTTGTGGGTAGGTGGATCTGGTTTTTCTTCGATGGTAGAAAGATCTACTAATTATGATCAATTTGAAGTAATATTTAATAGCGTTTTAGGTTATGAATCAAGAAACGATAGGGCTATTATGATATCAGTGGCTCAGCATTTGTGGGATTCTACGGATCCTGAAACTTATTTGCCATTTATTAATGATGGTGAAGTTAATATGAACAATACAGATGATGTATTTTTAGGCGCTAATAATATTCTGACAATACATTCTGCAAATGATGCCCAGGTTCCAATGCTCAGTTCAGATAGAGCAAGTAGAACTGCAGAAATTCCAGTTCTTAGCAATTCTACAAGACTTCCATATGGGCTTGAGATTTTAGATGGGCCGATAATAGGTTCAGCATTAGTTTACTTTGATGGAGATTTTCCTGGAGTGCCTGAATCTAATGTAGCCCCTCCGCAGAGTTCACACTCATTAGCTCATAACTTGATTGCACCAGTTAAAGAAGTGAATGACATGGTTTTCGGATTTTTATTTACTGGAATAGTTAGTAACACATGCGGAGCTATTTGCACTTTTTAGATTAAATAATAAATATACGTTAAATTTATTATATAATTTATTAAATATTAATACAATTATTAAAAGAACTCCTCGTTGCAATAATATGGAAGTTTCCAGAATTTCATCAAGTTTGATTGCTTTTTTGATGATTTTCCCTACTTTTTGTGGCTGCATGGAAGATTCTATGGATGACTCTCTTGAATTAGAATTTTCGGTCGATTATTTGGTTGGGGGCGAAGTTCAGAATTTACGTATTGTGAGCTCAGATCGTATGAGTGTTTTGGTTCCTTACCTAATATATAATTCAGATACGGGTTATTTTCAAAATGGTACAATTTTAGATTTTAATGCAGCCTATTCTTCATATACAATTCAAATTCTTGTACCTCCAAGTAGTGAAGAGTGCGTATTTTTGATGTCAGATTATGGTAGAGAAGAATGGCCACTTAGAAAAACTAATGAGAGTTGGCGTGAATGGATTCAAAGAGATGGAAATCAGTTTGGTCTTGAAAATAATCTAGGCGTTCAATTAAAGTCTGCAAATTCAACATTTCCATCTTTGCAGAGAGCATATGTGACTACAGGTGCAGTAGAATATCAATTTTTAGACGTTTTAAGGCCAGTTAGGGAAGGTTTGTCAGCAGAAGAGGGGTCTTTGCATGGGGCGGGTTTGATTGATGGACTAAGTGTCTTTGAAATGATGCAAATAATTGCCGTAGATGGAGACTTCAACGATTTGTGGGGACCTTTCACAGAACCTCCTCAGCCTGACTACACTAATGCTTTGAATTTTTTTAGTGGTGAGCTTACTGCATATGGTTACGATGCTCAAATACACAATTATCGAACTGCAAGTAGTCCTAGGGCAGAGAATGTGTGCGGGTACAAAACAGGAACTTTGTATCCTGATGAGTGGTTAGTTCTAGGTGCTCATTTAGATGTGGCAGAGCCAGGAAGTGGTGGCGGCGAAGGAACTAGCATTGGTGCTCATGATAACAAGGCAGGAGTTGCTCTGATTTTAGAAGCTGCTAAAGGTCTTGCACAGTTTGAACATAGACGTACAATTGTTGTTTGTTTTTGGAGTAATGAAGAGAATGGTTATGATGGTAGTGACATGTGGATTGAGACTATTCCTCCCGGAGTTACAGTTACAAATTATTTGAACGCAGATGCAGTTGGAACTAATTGGCCAGGTTATTACACGCTTGTAGTAGATTGTATACCTAATTACGATGATGAAGTTTTAGGAGATCAATGGGAAATGATAGGGCTTTTAGAATGGATAGGTACGGATAATCATAATACTTCAGAGGCACTCAGGTTGGGGCGTGAAATTTTCCATAAAGAGGGTTACGCCTCTATGAAAGACGTTGATTCTTCAGATCAGAAAAGACAATCTATATCAGTACATGATAGTGATAGAGGCCGTTCAGATTATGAAAGATTTGCAGATCAATTAGGAGTTGTAAGTGTTGATTGGGGTAGTTTGACAGGGGGCTCAGATTGTTACCATAGGCAATGCGATACTCTTGATAAGATGATTGAAATGATGGTTATGGACAATGCTACAGGCGTGCAGAGCTTAGTCCATTCTTTTGATTTAATAACTTGGTGGATATTTATCGCAGCAATGCATTTAGATGAGACTCCAATATACGACAAGAATTAGATATGAAACATCTCAATCGCAAGTTCAAAAAATATTACCGACGTCAGTCTTCAAAGTGGACTGAGAAAGAATCAAAATGAAACAATTTTGTCAGATTCTTCTACTAATTCCATAAGATCATTCATAGTGGACATAGGGCATATTGGAGTTCCTTCTTTTTTACGGGACGCTAGACATGTTCCACAAGCAAATATTTCACCTTTATTGTAGACATATTTGTTGATTTCTTCTATAACGTTAAATTCTTCGTGAACAATATCAACACATTCTACACCTTTTCCGATTAAAAAAGTTCTAACTTCATGGCCTTTACTTATTGAAAAATTAGCAAATCTAAAGGCATTCCACACAGTTTCAGGGTCTGTTTGACTGATAACAAGTCCTACTTTCATAGGATGAGAATAGAGGGGATTAAATTAGGATTAACACTTGTGCGGTTTGGAGCCGCCCCTTAGCTAAGGGGCGACACCGTGACGACTTAATCTTCTGCTTCAGCAGCAGCAGTATCTACTGTTGCGGCATACCAGATCATCATACCGAATGCTGTCTTGTTGACTACATCTGCGATGTTGTAAACAATGTTTAGCATATCTAAGTCTTCATCTCCAAAGACTCCCTCTCCGTAGAGGTAACCGAGTGGATAGATAGCCCATCCAAAGGTAAGTATGTATGTCATGTATGTGAAAGCAAGTTTTGTTCCTTCGCTTGCTTTTTCAGAAGCTTTCTTTGCATCTCCAGCCCATACTTCATAGACGATATATGCCCATGCTAGGACACCTATACCCCAAGCAAGCATTGCGTCCAGTTGTCCAGACTCTCCAAGGAATCCGAATACTAGCATAATGATAGATGCTCCAAATAATCTCCAGAAAAGTGCGGCAGACGCAACACCTATTGCAGCTAGAATAAGATAAAATTCAGCAACTTGAAGTGGAACAGTAATTAGCCAATCAATGTATCTTAGAACTAAAGGACTTTCGCGTTCTGCAACCCAGTGATCTCTCATGTAAGTATAATGATACCATGCTACACCAGTTACCAATGCTGCGACAGTCATTGATGTTCTCCATTTTGGAGCTACATTACTTCTTTCGACGAGAAAGAATATAGTTGAAGCAAACATCATTGCGGTTGCAATCCAGAAACTTACTGCAACCATGTCTTTCTCTGACAATGGTGTTGTTTCAGCACTAGCACTTCCTGCGAAAAGCAAGCCAACTAAAACGGTCAAACCTAGAGTTCGATTGTTTAACATATTCAACATTCAATATTTGCGTATATAAATGTAATGTCTTATTGCTGTGCACTAGTGCTGAGTAAATAATGTAGTTACAAAATATTCATTACTTCATCGTGGAAAGCTAAATCAAGAGCAACGATCCCGAGTAGAAACCCTAGCAAATAATTTGTATTTTTAGCGCGACTGGGATCAGACAAATATTTTCTGAGAAAAACACCCATTATTGTCCAAGTAGAAACTGCAGTTAGTCCAACAAATGAGGCCCCCAGCAGTAGTCCAAATTTTATTGAATAAGCACTGCCCAATCTAGAAGCATAAACAGTCATTAGGATAATATAGTAGAAAATTACTTTTCCATTTATAAATTGTAACACAAATCCATTTGCAAATTGCATTGGACTCTCTAGAGCCTCAACATCTTCTTTGTACTGATTTGGATCATCGTTTATTATCATGTATGATAGATATAGGAGGTAGGTGCAGCAGAAATATTTCATTGAATCTAGTAAATCTTCTTGTCCTTTAATGAATTCAATACTTAGACTAGTAATAAATCCTACAAGAAAAAATCCGAAAACCATTCCTGTGATTAAAGGTATTGTCTTTTGCCATCCATACTTTGTTCCATTTATTGAGCATAAAATGTTGTTTGGACCTGGAGAATAGCTCAAAAAAACCATATAGCTAAGAATGATAATATAGTCTGAAATATTTTCCATTTATTAGTGCGCCCTAATTAGCTTCCTTTTTGAGATTATATATATTTATGCAATGCAAGTATTAATAGCATATTTTATTGAATATTTATGTATGATGATGGGGATATATCTCAGGAAAGCGAGGAATACCGTAGGTGGAAGGAAGGGGATAAGTCATCTACAACGTCTGACACTAGTCCATTGTACGAAACCTCTGGAGTTGTAGTATCTACTCCTGCATTTCTTCAAAACTGGAGAGTTAAGGCAATATTTGGAGTAATAATGCCAATATGGGGAATGGTGCCATACGTTAGCTATCCAGTTTGGATAGTATTTTTTGGACCATTGAGAGTACTAGAGGGATTAGTCAGGCTATTAATCGGAGGACAGGCCACGGCTCCAAACATTCAATTTGATATTTGGGTATTTGGTTCAGGAGGGGCTGAACCAAGAGTAGAACCCACAGTGTGGGGAGATTGGTGGGGTTTTAGTGAAGGCGATGTAGCAGGCTACCTGCCTTCAATGGAGGGATTTTTGCTACTATTCCTATATTCCTATTTTTGGCTTAATATTTTTACACCAAACTTTAGACCTCTTAGGATAATATTTCTAGGACTTTGTTTCCTATATATTATGGCATTAAGTCATGCCTATATTCCAGAAGGCTGGACACATTATTCTTAAATTACGTTTATACTTTAACTGTACAAATATATTATAGATTAGCGAATGCAAATACGCAGATTGTCGTATCAAAATATTTGTTTTTGTTGCTAGCTCTTCGTGAAATCCAATATGTTAATTTTTTTGTGGGCCAAATAATTCACCATTTGACGAAGTGACTACTGTTATATAGAGTCTTCAAAACTATATATTAGTATTCGATGAAACTATGGTTGCAGAGCATAATATTTCAAGTAATCGCCAAGGCCCCTGGTTTAGTTTAAAGAAGCTTCTTAAAATCAGGACAAGGCAGCAATTGGCCTTTTGGATGTTTTTTGTTGGGTTAGTTTGTATTGTATTTGCAATTAGGGTAGGTCTTGATCTAGAGTTTCATCCTATGTTTATTGTGTACATGTGGTTAGTGGCAGTCCTGATATTATCTCGTTATGTATTTTTTGCATTGTATAATCCTCCACTCCTTGAGCTTGGTGAGTATGAACCAACTGTAGCAGTAATTGTTCCTGCTAAAAATGAATCAGATGCAATTTATGATACTGCAAAAGCCCTTCGTGATGTGGATTATCCGAAAAGTAAGCTTAAGGTGATTCTGATTAACGATGGTAGTGATGATGATACTGGTGCTTGGATGGATAAATGTGGTAAGGAATTTGGCCACGAGGTTATTCATTTAACTGAAAATGTAGGTAAAAGAGAAGCAATAGCAGTAGGTATGAAACAACATAATTCAGAATTGACTATCCTGGTAGATAGTGATTCAGTGGTTGAATCAGATGCTATTAAGGAAGGTGTCAGGGGCTTTTACTCATCCAAAATAGGTGCAGTTTGTGGTCATACTGATGTAAAAAATGCTAAAGTTAATTGGCTAACTCGGATGCAAACGCAACAGTATTTTATTGCCTTTAGATCATTTAAATCTTTAGAATCTTATTTTGGCAGTGTTATCTGTTGTTCTGGAGCCTTCAGTATTTATCGTACGAATATAATTAAGTCTCGGATGAATGAGTGGCTGAGTCAAACCTTCTTAGGACTTAAGAGAACTTATGGTGATGATAGAGGTCTTACCAATTTGCTTTTACGTGATGGTTATGATACAATATATGTCCCAAACGCGGTAGCTAGAACTGCAGTACCTTATACACTTAAGCAGTGGATACGTCAGCAAATTAGATGGCGCAGGTCATTTTTGATGGAATCTATTAGTGCAGTTAGTCACATGTGGCGGAGACCTAGACCTGCAGCTTTAGCTTTCTATGGAGTTTTATTTGTGACTTTAATGGCGCCTTTCGTTGTCGGATATTTCTTAGTTTATGGTCCAATAACAGGAGTTACCAATCCATTGACGTATGCTAGTGGACTTACTTTAATTGTAATGTTACACCAGACATTTTACTGGGCGTTTCAAATGCCTCCTGCAGACAGAGTTGGTTTTTTCTCTTTCATGCCAATGATGCCATTATGGATTTTTGCAACTCTAGTTATGTTGCCTTGGGCTTTTTTGACTCTGAGAGAGCGTTCCTGGGGAACTAGATAGCGTTCTTAATTTATCACAAATTATTTGAAAGGCAGTTCAGTAGTTTACTATGAGTGACGAATCAATGTCCAATTTTGAAAACAAAACAGAATGGTCTATTGCAGGCCTAATCGCTTTACTTTCAATACTAACAGCTTCAACAGCATACTATTCACACATGGAAGATTCTAATTCTACACATAATTATTTTTCTTCACAATCGATTATCGTAGAAGCTAATTCGCTATATTTAGAAGCTAATCAGGCTATAATGTATGATATGAATTCTTATGATTCTTATGTTATAGCTTCAAATGATGGTAATGAATCCCTCGCTATGTTTTATTTTTCAGGTCTTTCACAATCAGCTGTAGATAGTGATAATCGTACTACTGGACCATTTGATGATCAGTACTTTGAAGAGATGTATGCATATGCTTCTTTGAGAGAATCTGAAGGTCAAGAATTAGCAGGCATAGCAGAAAGTCAAAATAATGCTGCAGATGAATATCAATTAGCCGTTTTATTCTCAGCAGTAGGTCTGTCTCTAACTGGCTGGGCTTCAGTTATTACTTCAACCAGATTAAAATTCACATTTATGGGGTCTTCAGTTGTGGCATTGACTTTGAGCTTATTACAAGCATTGAGTGTTGGATAATAATCCTTAGCAACTATCCCTAGAATATCAATTATTTAGTTTATTTCCCCAGAATTTCCTTCTTCATCTGCTTGTACTCGTCGTCGTCTATCAGGCCTTCTTTCTTCAGGTTAGCGATTTTTTCTAGTTTAGCTACTTTGTCATCTCCACCGGTACCAATATTTGATTTGCTGACAACGCTATCTTTGATTTCTGTCTTGGTAATTTCATCTCCGTGAACTACTTTCTGAGTGACTTTTACAGTTTTTTGTTCTGTAATAATTTCTCTTATTCGGGCAGACTCTTCATGTTCTCCTATTCTATCATAAAATTCGATTGCTTTGTGATAATTCAAATATTTTTCATTCACTTGAGCAATTTTTTTACATATCGCATTTACTATTCTTTTTGCATGATTTTTATCCTCGTTGTGGATACTAACTTCATAATGTTTGTCTGAATCAGATATTGTAATTGTTGTAGTCCAAGTTTCTTTTTCTTGTTCGATTGAATTTATTTTAGAGTAATCAAATTCTTCAAAACTACATCCCCACATCACACCTTTGTTAATGTAAAAAGTTCTAATATTAGTAGCTAATAATAGTCCAACATTCATTTCGCCTACAATATCTCCTTGCTTAACTTCTTTTCGTGCTAGTGATGCTGTCTCGATAATTTCATCATCTTGAAGTCTTTCAGATAATACTCCCGTGTTTCTGTTATTCTTAAACTCAGGTAGGCCTGCATCTTCAAATTGTCTATTTATTTCATCTACGGAAGGCATAGTGGGTAATATCCCCCTGTAAATAAATCATTAATCTTTAGACTGCAATGTCCAGATAATCACCAGGAGCATTAGTCAAATCTTGGTCTAATCCTAGATAAATTTCTGTGGTTCTAATGCTACTGTGACCTAAACTTAATTGCACTTGTCTAAGAGGCGCTCCTGCCTTGTACGATAATTGTGCATAAGTTCTCCTAAGATCATGTGGAAGAATTTGTTTATCTAGTATATTTTGGGAATGTTTTGCAACTATATCTCTTATTCCTTGTGGAGTTATCATTGTATTTCCAATTTCACCATTTTTGCGTATTGAAAAGAAAATTCTGTCTGTTTTACCCACAGTTTTGCTGATATCAAGCCATTCCTCTAAGCATTTCATTGCATATTCAGGAATTGCAACTGTTCTGTATCTCTCTCCTTTTCCTTTAATGTCAGCAAAAGCCCATCTTCCCTGGACTTCTTTCATTTGTGTTATTTTTAAATCAGAGATTTCAAAACGTCTTAGTCCGCATCCTGTCATTATTGCAATTAGTGCTCTATCTCTTAAAATACTCATTTTTTTTGAATTGAGATTATTCAATAATTTTTGCACTTCTTCTTGTTCCAACCAAGTTTTGTGCCTTTGCCCGATTTGTCTCTTAAATTTTATTTCCAAAAGATCATTGTATATTTTTTCATCAATTACTTCCAATCTTCGCAAATCTTTGAAAAGTTGTCTAAGTACTGAAAGGCTTGTAGAAATCGTAGATTTTGATTTTCCACGGTTTTCTAAGTAAAGTAGGTACTCGCGAATTATTTCTGCAGTAATACCTTGATTGTCCCCCGCACTGTACCAATTGAAAAATTGAGTTAGTGCAGTATAGTAGGTTTGTCTACTATTTTGGTTTTGACGTTGGTTTACTACAGACATCACCATTTTTTGGAGGTCTGGGCTGTTTTCTGCGATAATATCCATTTTACTTGTTATAATATACATTATAAAAAGTAATATATAAAGGAATCGTTTTTTAACATAAGTAATAGATCTCTGAAAAACACGGAAACCCCTAGAGTTTCGTAAAATTGTAGGGATTTAATTATTTAATTAATTTGTATAATATTATATGTTTTAGTATAATTGATTAAATAATATAAATTACTAAATATTGATAAATTTTATAATTTAAGAGTTGTTTATTATATTATTTATTTTAGTATATTCTATTATATTATATTTAATTCTTTATATTAGTTTCCAGGCTCGTTTTCAGTAACGGGAGCATGTAATCCTTCTAATGGATCCTTTTCCAAATTATTCGTTTTACTTCCAGTCTCAACTGTTCCCTTTTCCAGAACTCTACGACATACGTATGGAATTAGGCCCAAATAGGCCAAAATGAACATTGTAATTCCTACTAAAAACAGAATTAAAAATAATCCAGGGCTTGACTCAGCTACAAGTGTACCAACTACAAATACTATTATAATAATTAGAAATAAGTATAATAGTTCAAGAAAGATAGAAACTGCCTTACTCCATGTAGCAAAATAACCTAGAGATTCATAGGCAGGCATTGCATCGTTGAACGCGGAATTCAACGCTAAAGTGATTATTTGTATTGACGCAATAGTAACGACAACTGTGATTACAATGGGTGCGATCAATAAGACAGCAATTCCTTCTTCAAAATTACCTCCATCGAAGGCTGCATCCATCATTCCACCAAAAATGAGAGCTACAATTGCTATTAGTATAATTGCAGGAATAGATGCAAGTCCAATGTAAAGTCCATATTTCATTGTGCTAAGCGGTCTAGCGAAATTAAATTCAACCATAGTATTGGATATTGTGAGTCTATTAATATGTATTGTGTTTTGATTTTCTCACAGTATCACTCACTTCCTTTTTTTCCTTCTGGTAGCTTAGGAGTATTATTTATTTCGTTTATCCATTCAAAAATAACACCTGCCAAAATTATAATTCCAACCAGATTAAGTCCAAAAACAAATGATATTAATGCAATCGCCAGGAATCCAATTCTCCTTGGAGTATTCATGTTCTAGGATACTATAGGTATTTTAATCATTTTCTATGATTTTAGTTTGTTTTTTATCGTTTTTTGGTTTTTTCCGTCTTGTTCTTTTACGGCTTCCATGTTTCTTATTAATTCTTTTTGATATTTTTCGTACTTCAGCACTACCTCTTGCCTTGTAGGATT